>CAZCPL010000135.1:12387-15215 GCA_964500255.1 uncultured Solibacteraceae bacterium
GCGTGCCGATCGGTGAGGAGATTCCTCCCGTGCCCAGTGCCCACCCTGGCGATGCCGTCAAATTCCCCGTGCTCGCCCGTTGGGAAACCGCCAGCCCCGTTCGCCTCGCCAATGGCATCACTCTGCCGGAGATGGGCGAACAGGTTTATATGATCAGCCTTCGCGGACTCCCACTCATGCCTCCGCCGAAGGTCAAGCGAGGCGAAGAGACCCCTTCCGATCCCAACGCGGCCATTCTGCAGTCGATCCGAAGAGGAAGCCGACTCGAGCGAAAGAACAAGGCTCCGATTGCCTGCACCAAGCTCTTTGCCGGCAAGGCTGAGGGTGCCCGTGAAGTTCTTCTGGTCTTTCCGCGTGACACTGACCCGATCACGGACGCCGACAAGATCGTTCACCTCGAGTGCACCTTCGCGCCGTACAATCTTTCCGTCAAATTTACATTGAAGGAAATGAAGTTCAAAGGCGCGCTCACACTCTAGAGCCCGCCTTGCTATGCCGCGCCGACTTCATGCGTGTCTTGTGCTTCGGACTCTCCCATCCAGTAGCAAAGCAGCGGGGCCGGGATCCGCATGATCCTGCTGGCGGGCTGCTCTACCCGAGACATCGGACCGAAATCGTGGAGCGATTTTGTCACCACATAACCCCGATCCACTCGCTTGTCGGCGAAGAGTTCAAAGAGGCCCTTGAGTTCTTTCGGCTTCGCGGGTTCGGCTCTGTACTTTACTTCGAACGGAATGAGCGAATCGCCAAGGTCAGCGACCAGATCCACCTCATGATCCCGCTTGCCGCGCCAGTAGGTGAACTTTACCTGCCGGGAGTAATAGCGAGCGAACAGATGCTTGAAGACAGCGGTCTCGGTGGCGACGCCGAGGGCCGTGGGATCCTCGAGGATCGACTTTCCCTTGAGCAGTACGGCCGGCGCAATGGCGGCATCGGCCAGATAGATTTTGTAACGTCCACGCAAAACCTCTTTGCCATAGCCAAACGGTTGCAGGCGGTAGATCAGATGGGTGGCTTCGAGCAGTTCAATAAAGTGCTGTGCGGTTGGGCGTTTGACTTCGAGGTTGCTGCAGAGCGCGGGCATATCGAGGAGTCCGCTATCGTGCATGCAGAGATAGAGAAAGGTCTGTTCGAGATCGAGGATGCGGCGCACGCCAAACAGCGCGGTCATATCGCGCTTCAAGACCTTGTCGATGATGTCTTCGCGCAGCAGTCGCTGCGCCTGCGTGATGCTTTCCACTTGCGCGGTCTGGGGAAAGCCTCCGCGAACGAGGTACTCGTGAAAATGCCCGACGTAGGGCTTTGCGAGCTCTTGTGTGGCCTGAAACTGGCTCGGCGAATACTCAAACAGCGTGGCTAGGCTGTTGACCGACGGCAGTTGCGGGAGCTTTACCTTTTTGATCTGCAGGTATTCGTAAAACGACAGCGTGGTGAGGCGGATGGTGTGCCAGCGCCCCACTCCCGATTCCTGATCGGCTTCGAGCAGCGGCATGGCGGAACCGGTGAAGACGATGCGGCGGTGGCGTACGAAGTCCACTTGATGCTTGACCCAGGTTCCCCAGTCGCGGATGAATTGGGCTTCGTCGAGAAAGAGGTATTCGGGCCCGTCGACCCGGGGTTCGCGCTGACGCCAAGCGTCGAGCACAGCTTCGATGCCGGCGAGCTTGAAGAGCGGGTGGTCGAAAGTCGCGTAGAGGATGTTTGCGGCCGGTACGCCCTTGGCCAGCAGATCGGCGATCGATTGCAGGAGCAGTGTGGTCTTGCCGATTTGACGAGCGCCGGAAAGCAGGATCGCGCGCGGCGCGGGTGGACGCACCACCCATCGCTGCAGCTCCCGCCAATGTGCTCGCTGCCAGTTTGGCAGGTCGGGGAATGCCTCCCCTCGCCACCAGGGGTTGAACTGGCCGAGTACAAGTTCCAGATCTGCGGAAGAGATCTTCATTTTGAGTCTATTTTATCAAAATGGTGTGTATAGTGCAAGTATAGTTAGATTGGGTGCGGAGAATAGTGAGATTCGGGGAAGAGAGGGGAGTTATTGCGTTGGGGCTCGGCGCATCTGGAAGGGCTTGCTGCCGGTGATTCCGAGGATGAACGCCGAGAACTTATAGTTTGCCGCAGCACTCTGGCGGACGATCGCGCGGATGGCCGGCGCGTCATAGGTTTCCACGCCGCGTCCGGTGGCGAAAGTCAGAAGCTTTTCAGCGAACGTCCCTGCGAAGAGTTCCGGGCGTTGCAGCAGAGCCTTTTGCAAGGCTACGGCTCCGTCGAAGCTGGTGCCGTCAGGTAGGCTGCCAGCTGCATCGATTTTGCGCCCGGTTTCGTCGACATCGCGCCAGCGGCCGACGGCATCGTAGTTTTCCAGAGCAAAGCCGACGGGATCCATGAGTTTGTGGCATCCCGAGCAGGCGGAGCTGTCGCGGTGCTCACTGAGGCGTTCGCGCATCGAGAGGTTGCGTCCACCGATACCACTCGAGTTTTCCTTAAGTGCGGGCACGGCTGCCGGGGGAGGAGGCGGGGGAACTCCCAGGAGATTATCGAGCACCCACTTGCCTCGGATCACGGGCGAGGTGCGGTTGGTGTACGAAGTCACGGTGAGGATGCTGCCGTGTCCGAGCAAGCCACGGCGCGGGTTGTCGGCGCTGAGTTGCACGCGCCGGAAGCGGTCGCCGTAAACGTTGGGGATGCCGTAGTGTTTGGCGAGGCGCTCGTTCAAGTACGTGTAGTTGGCGCTGAGCAGTTCGAGTACGCCGCGGTCGTTGCTTTGTACATCGTCGAACAAGAGCTCAGTCTCTTGGCGGAAGGCGCGGCGGAGGTTGTCGTCGAAGTCG
>CAZCPL010000136.1:0-6165 GCA_964500255.1 uncultured Solibacteraceae bacterium
GGATCCCAGAATGTCTCCTCCGCGATGCGCTTGTCCGAGCACGTCTTGAAGACCTCAAACAGCCCCTCATCTCCCGCAAGTTGCCAGAAAAACTTCTCCGCTGTTTCGGCGGGCCTTTTGCGACTGGTCACCCATTGACGGACCACCTCACGAATCCGCGCCGGCGTCAACGGCTCCAGCGTGAGAGTATCGAGGGCCAAATCCAAGTCGCCAGTGTAATCCTCAAGCCGGCACGATACGATCACCGGAGTGTTTCCCAACTCGGCAAGCAGGCCCCGCACCTGTGCGGCCTTTTCCGCACGCAATCCCGTGGGGACCTCGTTCAATCCATCCAGCAGCAACACCAGCCTCTTGGCTTTGCTCAACGCCTGCACTGCCCAGCCCACCTCTGGCGCACACTGTTCGATGAACGCCCGTAGTGGCTGATCCCTCTCTGTCCACAAACCCAACGGCACCAGCACCGGCAGCGGAGCCTCCGCGTCGTCTTCCGCCCTTTGCGCTTTCTCGTGGGCGAGTTTCCGCAGCGTTGTACTCTTGCCCGCTCCCGGCGCTCCCAAAAGCGCAGCCCGCGGGACGTCGTCAAACGCCTCGAAAATGTCGGTGTACGGCCGCTGCGGTTTCGGAGGGCACTCTTTTTCGCGCTTGGACTGCATCGCAAGCCGGATGATCGCCAGATCCTGAAACTGTGCAACACCCCCGAGCGACGAGGAACGCTTAGCCTCCTTGCGGTGTTTGTCCAGCAGATTCTGCACACGACGCAGCGCCTCTTCGCGAGTCGGCAACGCACAGGTTTGGTTAGTCCGCATCGGACTGCTTGCCTCGAGCCGTCGCCATATGCGTGATCAAAAGAGCGAGATGGTGCTGTCCACGGCCCGCCGATCCGTGAACCAGGAGTTGCTCGACAGCGTTTGTCGCCAACGCGACTTCAAACACAAGCTGGGCGCAGGGGTTCGGCGAGCATTCGCCGAGAGCCGCTGCGAAAACGGCCCGGCGCTCGGCGGGTCCACTCGATTGGAAATATTCCGTCAACAACCGGACAGCCCGGTTTCGCATAAAAGTCCTAATGTCACAACCGCAGGTAGGGCGGGCTTTAGCCGGCGGCGGACTTCAGTCCGCCCAACCTTGCCTCCCGGTCGCAGCATTAGATTATCGCAATAGACGCACCGCGATAAACTACTGTCGTGATACACGTTAAAAGGCCGCCTCTACCGCCTTCAAAGCTGCTCGACCAGGCCCGGAAGGAAACGGAAAGTCTCGTAAAGGAGTACGACAAATTGCGGGCCGCCTTCCGCGACGCGTTCAAGGCCCAAATTTGGATGGAGTTCCGGCCAGAACTCGTCAAGCTCTTCCATGGAAAGTGCGCTTATTGCGAAACTCCGATTCTTGCATCGAGCCGGGGGGGCGTGGAGCATTTTCGCCCCAAACGGGACGCCGCCGAAGATCGCTCGTCGTCAGACCCGGCATACTATTTCTGGCTTGCCTACGAGTGGCGGAATCTTCTGATCGCCTGCCAAATGTGCAACACGGCAAAGCGGAACACATTTCCTGTAGTCCGAAACCAACGCTCCACGATTGGTGACTCGTGGGAGAAAGTGACTGCAAGCGAGCAAAACCTGATTTTAGATCCCTGCCGGGATGAGCCAGCCGAATTCCTGGAGTTCCGCAAAGACGGCTTGGTCTACCCTCGGGCAGTGGCTAGCGCTCTGCTCAAGCAACGTCACGGCGGACAGCATCCGGGCGAAGTTTCGATTCGAGTCCTGAATTTGAATCGGGAAGGGCTCATCTTTCCCCGGAAAACACATGCCGAGCAGATCTTGTTGCGAGTGCAAGCCTCGGCTTCGATGAAGGAACTGCTTGCGCCGAGTCAGCCCTATCTGGCTCTTACCCGGGACGTGCTGGGGCTGAATCGCGAAGATTCGGGCTTCGAATCCCTGCAGCCGACCGTGCGACCGACGGCCAAGCCAGTCAAAGTCCGAACATCGGTCGACGAACAGCCGCCCCTGATTGACAAAATTGAGATCCGCAACTTCAAACTTATTGAATCTCTCGATTTGACTCTGGACGGCAGGTCGATGGCAATTCTGGGCGAGAATGCCGTCGGCAAGACGACCGTCTTGCGTGCTCTCGCTCTCGCCTTTGTCGGTGAGAACCGGCTCAAGAAAGAGCATCCGAACGGTAGCGGGCTTCTTCGCAGGCTGCCAAGCGGCAAGCTCGCTGATTCCGGCTCGATAAAGATCACGTTTTCGCTCACCCATGATCCCATTGAGCTCCACTTCAATGGCGAAACGATCGCGTTCGAGAGCGGCGCAAAAGGTTTGGGCGGCTATTGCCGCGCCTACGGCAACGTTCGCCTACCTGGGGAGAAACTCGCCTCAAAAACCGAGCAGGTGTCGGTAGAAAATCTCTTCAATCCGCGCACCGAAATTACAAATGCTCACCTTTGGTTGGCTGCGGTTCCGCTGGATGCCCAGGAAAGAGTCGGTGTCGCGCTTCGGACGATCCTCATGCTTGCCGACGAAGACCGCATCGAATTCGGCGACTCGGGATTTCGCATCCGCCCGGACAACACCTGGGTCGAAATCCCCGAACTCAGCTCCGGCTATCAGGACATCTTTCACATTCTGGCCGACACCATGCGCGGCTTCCAGGAAAAACTGACCAATTTCGAGAACGCCACCGGCATCGTGCTCGTCGATGAACTCGGCAACAGCCTGCATCCCAAGTGGAAAATGCAGATCGTCCCACTTCTACGCAAGATCTTTCCCAAAATGCAGCTCATCATTAGCACCCACGATCCACTCTGTCTCAAAGGCTTCGACGTCGCGAACATCCTGGTTCTCGCCAAAAACAAAGACAAGAGAGTCGTCTGCAAGCAAGCCCGCACGTCGGTTAAAACGCTACGCGTCGACCAGATCCTGACCTCGGAACTCTTTGGCCTGTCGTCCACCATCGATCCCGATGCCCAAACAAAGTTCGACGAGTACTACGAATTGCTCGCCAAAGACAACCCGACGCCTGACGATGTCAGCCGGAGAGAGAAATTGCGGCGCGAGCTTGCCGGACTCTCGAACCTCCCCGCCTCCTTGCGCGATCAGAAGATCTTCGAAATTGTGGACGAGTTCCTCGCCCGCCGGGACTTTTCCGACGACAAGACACTCGAAGAGCAGGAAAAGAAGGTTCGCGAAGCCGTGTACGAGCGATGGCTGCACCTCACCGGTGGTGACCGATGAGGTTTGTTGAAAAAGGCGATTGTCCCGAGGTCCTGGCGAACGATAGCAAGTCCAGAATCGACGAATTAGAGAACGCTGGAAAGCACCGTGCCGACAAAAAAAAGAAGGGATCATTCGAGTACACCCTCTACAAGCATCCTGACGTGAAAGCTGCCCTTGAAGAGGCTTTCTACCGAAAATGTGCCTATTGCGAGAGTTACTACGCCGCAACCCAACCGATCGATGTCGAACATTGGAAGCCCAAGTCCATCTACCCCGAGCTAGCTCTCGATTGGGACAACCTACTGCCATCCTGTATCGACTGCAACCGGTTCCGCTATCACACAGATCCAAGGACAGGAGACGAGATGGGAGCCGGCAAGGGCGACAAGTTTCCCCTGGGCAAGCCCGATGCAAAAGGCGAAGAGCGCCCGCTATTGATCCACCCCTGTAAAGATCGCCCATCCGATCATCTTGCTTGGCACGGGCGGGATGCCAGCGTCCTCGACGCGCGCGACGGAAGCGAAAAAGGCCGCGAATCTATCCAAGTCTACGGACTCAACCGCTACGCCCTCGTCGCCGGCCGCAGGGACGTGCTGTTCAAGGTCCGTCTCCATCTGTCCCAACTCACAACCCTCTGTCGGCTCAAATCAAAAACCACCGAAGCCGAAGACGAGGGGCGCCGGGTCTGGCTCCTGGATCAATTCATCGAGCAGGAACTCCTCGCACTAAAGGCCTTCACGGCAGAGGACGCACCCTACTCGGAAATGTGCAAGGAAGAGGTCCGCCGGACGTTGCCCTCACGTTTTGGTCCTTAATGGCCGCTCGCGTTCACAAGCTATTTCTCCCTTTCCCTCAATACTTTACAGCCAATCGTTTTTTAATTGACCCGCGCTCGCGCGACAATGAGGGCGGAAGGGCAGTCATGACTCCAACCGTGAACACCAGCATCGCCCCGATAGTGCAACACCGCAAAGCGGAACACATTTCCTGTCGTCCGAAACCAACTCCCCACGATTGGTGACTCATGGGAGAAAGTGACTGCAAGCGAGCAAAACCCGATTTTAGATCCCTGCCAGGATGAGCCAGCCGATTCCCTGGAGTTCCGCAAAGACGCCTGGGTCTACCCTCGGGCAGTGGGTCGCGCGATGCTCCAGCAACGTTGCGGCGGACAGCATCCTGGGGAGGTTTCGATTCGAGGCCTCGGCGCTAAATCGCGAAGATTCGGAATTCGAATTCCTACAGCCGACCGTGCGCCGCTATTGTCCCGACTACCTTTCGCGCTTGTGCAGAACGTCCTTCAACTCGCTCAGGAACGCCTCGACATCCTGAAAGTCGCGATAAACCGATGCGAACCGCACATAGGCGATCTTGTCGAGCGCCTTCATGCGCTCCATCAACAGTTCGCCGATGGTGGTGGTGGACAACTCACGATCCTGCGACTCAACGATTTGGGTTTCCACAAAATCCACGATTTCCGCCAGCTTACCCATTCCTACCGGACGCTTTTCGCACGCCTTCAGCAGGCCATTGAGCACCTTTTGGCGGTCGAACTTCTCGCGGCGGCCATCTTTTTTGATGACCATGAACGGAATCTCGTCGCTCCGTTCGTAGGTCGTAAAGCGGCGATCGCATTTGATGCATTGACGGCGGCGACGAATCACATCGCCTTCTTTGCTTTCTCGCGAGTCAATGACTTTGTCTTCTTTGAACCCGCAAAACGGACACATCATGATTCTGTATCGCTCTCCTCTGCCGCATTTCGGATGTCTTTCCAATGTAGCCCCTCACGCAAGGCGAGCACGAGGCCGAACGGCACGACGATCACCAGATTCACCAACCAAAGCAGTACCGCTGCACCCGAGGCGGCTTCCGCGGATACCTTGTAGATCTCGGTGAGGGTGAAAATGGTTGCCACTTGCGACCCGCCGCCGATTCCCGGCAACTGCACCGATCCTCCGAAGGCCACGAATCCCAGCACGATCATCGTGTCGTGCAGCGTCAGTTGACGCGTACCCGGGAGGGCGTGCATCACGCAGTATCCAACCAGAATCAGCACCATCCATTCGAGCACCGAGTAAACGAAAAGCAGCGTCAGGCTGCGAGGATCGCGCGTAGCGAGCATACCTTCGCCGAAGGAATCGAGAAAGCGGGTGGCCTTCTGCAACGCCGGTTCGGGAAGAAATCCGAGCGCGTCCAGCAGGCGGTCTCGCAGGCCGTCGTGAAAGTACCGGAAGGATGTAATTGCCATCAGACAGACAAGCGCCAAAAATCCCAGCGCCCATCCGCCGACTTCGAGAATCGTGGCGACGCGTGGCGTGATGTTCGCCGCGCCCTTGTCGAGTTGCGATAGCGCAAAGCCGAACAACAGCAGCACCATCAGCAGATCGAAGATCCGCTCGGCGACCCATACCGCGAGTTGCGAAGAGACGCTCACGCCTTCTTTGCGTGCGATCAGATACGGACGCACGAACTCGCCGGCCCGGCCGAAAAAAACCGTAGAGGTGAAGCCGATGACCGTCGCCGACACCAATCCCGCAAAGTTCGGATTCGGCGAAATCGGGCGCAGCATCAACTGCCAGCGGATCGCCCGGCCCAAGTAGCTGAGCGTGATCAACAGGCAAGACCCCGTTACCCAGAACGGATCCGCATCCGCAAGGTTGGCGCGAAAGCGGGCCCAATCGAAATGTCCCGCATGGCGCAGCCAGAAGTAAACCAGAGCGGCGAGCAGCAACAAGGCGGCGGCAACGTAGGCGTGTTTTTTCAGGAAAGTCACAACTCTCGCGGAAACCGATCGGCGTTGCAATTTGCCACTAATTCAGAAATCCTCGAACCCGAAACATGTGGGAACTTGCTCGCTACATCGTGCGTTGAGTCGCTGGTTACCGCGCGAGTTCCTCGGAAGCGGGCAGGGGCCGACGCGGCCCACCAAGCAAAACAGGACCCATCGCGGCGG
>CAZCPL010000136.1:6265-15156 GCA_964500255.1 uncultured Solibacteraceae bacterium
AGCAAAACAGGACCCATCGCGGCGGCCTCCGTTGCCCGCGAGTTCCTCAGAAGCGGGCAGGGGCCGACGCGGCCCACCAAGCAAAAACAGGACCCATCGCGGCGGCCTCCGTTGCCCGCGAGTTCCTCAGAAGCGGGCAGGGGCCGACGCGGCCCACCAAGCAAAACAGGACCCATCGCGGCGGCCTCCGTTGCCCGCGAGTTCCTCAGAAGCGACGAAGCATCTCCAATGATAGCCCTTATCTCTTCTTCTGGTCTCCACTTGCATTGCGAGGGGCATTCTCCAACATCACGGGAGGCGCGAAATCATAGTCGATGATCTGCTTTTCCTGCATCGCAGCCATGAGCGTCTGTTGCACATCCCGAACCTCCGGCCGGCCAGCCAGATTCAGCAACTCGCCCGGATCCTTATCCAGATCGTACAATTCCAAGACCGGCCGCGGATTCCGGAAGTACGCCTGCTCATGTTCGGGCTTCAGCGTACCCGCCCGGTGCGCCGCGAGAATCTCTTGCCACCCCGGATCCTGCGAGCTATCCACCGGCCAATACTCCATATTCGGCGTCAGGTTGTAAATCAATTTATAGCGCGCACCGCGCACGCAGCGCGAGAGATCGAACTCAGAGGCCTTGGTTTTGTCGGTGAACGGCGCGTTGCCGTGATAGAGACGCGCCGCAAAGATATACTCGCGAGGCGTGTAAGGTCGCCCGGTCAGCAGTGGATAAAAGCTACGGCCGGAAACGCCCTTGGGTGCGTTCGCGCCGCCGATATCCATGAAAGTCGCACCCAGATCCTCGCCGGAAATGAGCGTGGTCGTTACTGTCGGCTTGAACTTGCCAGGCCAGCTTGCAATCAGCGGAACGTTGAGACCCGGATCGAAGAGCGACCCTTTGCCGTGAGGAAACGCCATACCGTTGTCGCCCATGAAGATCACAATCGTTTCCGCTTCCTGATTGTGCTTTCGCAGCACTGCCATCGCCGAGCCAAACGTCGCATCGGCGCGCTCAATTTCGCCGCAGTAGCGCGCGAGATCCGAACGCACGCCCGGCAGATCGGGCAGATGCGGAGGCAACTTGATTTTGGCCGGATTCACTTTGCCCGCGTCCGCGTCCCAGACATGATGCGGATCGCTGAAATTCATCCAGAAGAACCAGGGCCTCGACTTCGGCCTATCGGCCAGAAACCGATCGAAGACCTCAACCGTTTTGCCCTGCCCCGAAATATCCAGCACATCGACGCGCTTCTTCCATGTCTTCATCTGATGTTTTTCGTAGGCCTGGGCAGTGACAGGGGCGGGCGAAACCGCGCCATCGAGATGGAAGTAACGTCCAGAAACGCCTGTAAAGTAACCCTTTTCTCGCAGCACTTCCTGTGCCACCGGGATATCCGGCGGCAGCGGCGAACTGAAGCGGCCCATGCGCGCGGCAACCGGCGAACGCCCAGTCATCAAGGCCGTTCGCGAGGGAACGCACTGCGGCGCGGCAGTGAATGCGCGCGTGAACATTACCCCTTCGCGCGCCATCCGATCGAGGTTCGGCGTGGACATCCAGGTCGCGCCATATGCGCCCAGATACGGCGCGCTATGATCGTCCGAGAGAACGAAAAGGATGTTTGGCGGCTGCTGTTGCGCGGTAGCGGTCCCCGATGCCAAGGCTCCGCCAGCAATGGACTTCAGCAGGTCACGGCGATTCAGGCTCATTCTCAGCACTCTCTCAGATTTGTGCCATCTCATGCAACTGATCCCGCCAAATAGCGTCGCCGATCTCTCTCGCACACACCGTTTCACGACCTGCATCGTATCGACGACCGCGATGTGGTTTACAACGGCAAGCACAGTGAAAATGCGGAACTCGAATACAAACGGCGTGGCTCGCTGCCTGAATGCCAAAACCGGCGAGAAGATCTACGAAAAGCGACTTTCTGCAGACGCGCAGATCTACGCTTCACTCGTCGCCGCCGACGGCAAGATCTTCTTCCCGTCAATTGACGGCAGCGTGTATGTCGTCAAAGCCGGGCCGGAGTTTCAAATTCTCTCGCGCAATCAGATGGGCGAGCCCTACTTTGCTACCCCCGCGATTCTGAAGAACACCGTTTACATCCGAACGACTGACAGCCTTGTCGCCGTTGGCTAGCCGAATTGTTAAGGACCCAACATGCCAAGAACTCTCAGACTGCTTTTCACGACTCTGCCTCTCTTCGCGTAGAACATCCGATCGACTGTTATCGGACGCATCACCGGCGCGACCAACGCCGGTGTTCCGGGCACTTCGATCATGCATGCCGAAAAACCTGGACTTGTCGGAACCGCTTACCCGGTTGGAACACTGGGAACGAAAAGGGAAGCCACCCGTGGCATCGCTCTCACCGTGGGCCCGCAGACTCAGCATGATTCCCGGTGCGACCAGTGAGCCGCCCGAACGCATCCGCGTGGGAGGCAATGTGCAAGCTGCAAATCTCATCAACAAGACTAACCCTGAATATCCGAAGGAACTGCAGGAAAAAGGCATCGAAGGCACCGTCGAACTCGAAGCGATCATTTCGAAAGAAGGCAACATGCTGAGCGTCCACCCGCGCAGCAAGGCAGTGGATCGAGGGCCGATCGACGCAGCGACAAAGGCTGTGCAAACCTGGCAATACCGGCCTAGGCTGCTCAATGGAAATCCGGTGGAAGTGGTCACCACTGTCACCGTCCGGTTCTACCTCAAATAGAGTGAATTGCCGCAGCGCCGCAGTGGCAGATCGCCCAACCACCTCGAAAATCCCCCGAAAACAGCTTGGCGACAGAATTGCTCCGTCGCTCAGCACTCATGAACCGCCGATCATTTGTCGCGACTGGACTTGGCGCCGCCTTCTGGGCCAACGAGACGCTCGAAGCCTATCAGAACAACGTTCGCACGGCGTCGAAGCCTGCCGACCTCCGCATCACGGATCTTCGCGTCGCCACCGTGGCCGATGCACCGATGCGCTGTCCGTTGATCCGTATCGACACCAACCAGGGCATTTCCGGATTGGGAGAGGTCCGCGACGGCGCTAGTGCGACTTACGCGTTGATGCTGAAATCGCGATTGCTGGGCGAGAATCCCTGCAATGTCGACAAGATTTTCCGCAAAATCAAACAGTTCGGATTCCACGCGCGTCAAGCGGGCGGCGTTTGCGGCGTGGAGATGGCACTTTGGGACATCGCGGGCAAGGCGTACAATGTCCCCGCCTATCAGTTGCTCGGGGGCAAGTTCCGCGACAGCATCCGGCTTTACTGCGACACCACCGAATCGCCCGATCCCAAAGTCTATGGCGAGCGCTTGAAGAAGCGCATGGACGAGAAAGGCTTCACCTTCCTCAAAATGGATCTCGGCTATGATCTGGTCGAGAACATTCCGGGCGCGGTGTCGCGTCCGCTGGGCCTCACGCAGCGCAACACGGCAATGACGCAACACATGTTCACCGGCGTGGAACTCACCGACAAGGGCATCGCTCTGATGGCCGAATACGTCGGCAAAGTGCGCGATGTGATTGGGATGGAGATTCCATTGGCAGCGGATCACTTCGGGCACATCGGCGTGAATTCCTGCATCCGGCTGGGCAAAGCGCTTGAAAAATACAACATGGCGTGGCTGGAGGACATGATTCCCTGGCAATATCCGGAACTGTGGAAGCAGATCACCGATCAGGTCAACATCCCGACGCTCACAGGTGAGGACATCTATCTGAAAGAAGACTTTGTGAAGCTTTGCCGCATGCATGCGGTGGACATCGTACATCCCGATCTTGCGACATCGGGCGGTTTGTTGGAGACCAAGAAGATCGGCGACGCCTGCATGGAACTTGGCCACGCCATGGCGATGCACTTTGCAGGGACACCCGTATCGTTCTTCGCCAACGTCCACTGCGCCGCAGCGACCGAAAACTTTCTCGCGCTGGAGTTCCACTCGAACGAAGTGCCCTGGTGGGACGACATGGTGAAGGGCGTCGACAAGCCGATCATCTCGAAGGGATTCGCCAAGGTTCCCGAAGCCCCCGGACTGGGCATCGAACTCAACGAAGAGGTGGTCAAGCAGCATCTGGTTCCGGGAACCGGATACTTTGAGCCGACCAAGCAGTGGGATCAGGATCGGGGCAACGATCGTCTGTGGAGCTAGACGGTCCTCATCCAGGCGACGATCTTCGCTGCGATCTCGGCACCTTTGTCTTCCTGCAGAAAATGGCCGGCATCCGCGATGATTTCGTGGGGCTGCCCCGCCGCACCGGGCAGCAGCTTTTGAAATGGCTTCTCGCCACCCGACATCACCGGATCTTTGTCGCTGAACAGCGTTAGCACCTTGCCGGGCCATTCGCGCAACACTTCCCAAGCCTTGCGATTCGCCTCTGAAGCGGGGTTATCCGGAGCGATCGGCACCAGAAGTGGAAACTGCCGCGCTCCCGCCTTGAACTCGTCTGACGGGAACGGCGCGTTGTACGCGGCGATCGCACCGGGCGACAACGGCGATACGCAACCGCCTTTCAGGATGCCGCCCACATGGAAATTCTCAACCGTCTGCGAATAGTGGAGCCATTTGAGAAATCCCTCGGAAACCTTGTGATCTCCCGTTGGCAGACCCGTGTTGGCGACGATGAGGCGCGCAAACCGTTCGGGATTGTCCGCAAGGACGCGCAGGCCGATGAGCCCACCCCAATCCTGGCCGAACAGCGTGATCTTCTGCAGATTCTTATCGCGCACAAAGGCGTTCACGATATCCACGTGAAACCGATACGTGTAAGTCTGGCGCAGCGAGGGCTTGTCCGATCTTCCGAAGCCCACGAGATCTGGCGCGATGCACCGATGGCCCGCAGCCACTAGCACCGGAATCATCTTGCGGTAGAGATAACACCAGGACGGCTCGCCGTGAAGCAGCAGCAACGGATGAGCATCGGTCGGCCCTTCATCCAAATAGTGGACGCGGTAGCCGTCGATCTCGATGTAGTGCGGCTCATAGGGGAAGTCGTCAAGACTGGCAAAGCACTCGTCCGAAGTTCGTAGCACGTCTGATTTCATGTCGCTGCCGATCATACCAAAGCCCCGGCCTGTTGTTTCGACTGCCTGCACTGTGAAACAATAGCGACCCATGAATTGGACAATGAATTGGATCGATACCTGCGTACTGGTGACCTACCTGATTGGCATCACAGCCTACGGCATTTGGGTTGGATACCGGCGAGATGCATCCTCCGAGCAGTATTTTTTGGCGAATAAATCGCTCGGCTGGTTTACGATCGGGTCGGCGGTTTTCACGTCCAATATCTCGACAATTCACTTGGTGGGACTGGCCGCTTCCGGAGCCAAAGACGGCATGGCGGTCGGCAACTTCGAATGGATGGCCTGCTTCACGCTGATGCTGTTGGGGCTGGTTTTCGCGCCCTTCTATATCAAGTCGAAAGTGTCGACGCTGCCGGAATTCATGGAACGCCGCTATTGTCCCGAGGCCCGCACGTTCATGGCCTATATCGGATTGCTGGGCGCGCTTCTAATCCACATCGGCATCAGCCTGTTTGCCGCTGCAAAGCTCTTCGAGAATTTTCTGGGAGTGCCGATGTTGCTCACGATCCTCGTCTTGTCCGTGTTCACGGTAACTTACACGGCGATGGGGGGATTGAAGGGCGTGGTGATGACCGAGAACATTCAGGTCTGCCTCCTACTCGGCGGCGCGATTTTGATCACGACCAAGGGAATTCAGGCATTGACCGGCATCGGTATCGACAACGTCGACGCGTTCTATCGCGCGGTCCAGCCCGGTCAGATGAGTATGATCCTGCCAATCCACAACAGTTCCGGACATTTGAACGAGTTCTCCTGGCTGGGCATCGTGCTGGGATTCCCGATTCTCGGTATCTGGTATTGGTGTGCCGATCAGACGCATGTGCAGCGGGTGCTGGCGGCGAAAGATCTAAAATCCGCACAAAATGGCGCACTATTCGCAGGGTTTCTGAAGATCAGCCCGGTCTTTTTGATGGTGCTTCCTGGCGTGATCGGCTCGATCTTGTGGAAGAAGGGCGTGATCCAGTTGGGAACCATCGCGGGAGCCCCGGATTACAACACGATGCTACCGGCGCTGATCAATCACCTGGTTCCGGTGGGTTTGCGCGGCTTGCTGGCCGCTTGCATGGCTGCCGCGCTGATGAGTTGCATGGCTGCGGCGTTGAATAGCTGCGCAACTTTGATCTCGCTGGATATCGTCAAACGCAAATCGCCCGATCTGGCGGATTGGAAAGTGGTCCGCATCGGCCGATATACAACCGGTGCCATCATGCTGTTGGCGATGTTGTGGTCGACCCAGGGCGATCAGTTTGGAACGATCTTCGAGGCGATCAACAAGATTCCGATGACGTTCGCTCCGGCGGTGACGACTGTGTTCCTGCTGGGGGTTCTTTGGAAGCGAGGCACAGCGCGGGCCGCGATGGCGACTCTTTACTGGGGCACGGCGCTAGGAATCCTCTATTTCATTGTGGATATGCCGTCTATCGGACGCATGGTTCTCCGTTCGTCTGCCGGTCCGAACTTCGCGGGGCTGGTGACCGATGTCACGCAAGGTCTCGGCATCCCGTTTATGCTGGCCGGACCGATTCTGGCGGGGTTTTGCGTGATCCTCTATATCGGGATGAGCCTCGGCACGCCGCCTATGGATGCAGAAGCTGTGGCGGCGGTCTGTTGGGATCATCCACTCGCCTTCCTTCATGGATCGATGAAGGGGCTGAGCGATCCGCGAATCATTGCGGGCGTGTTGTTGACCGTGGTGGTTTGCCTTTACTGGATCTTCCGGTAGGATACTCTGGGGGTTATGGTCAAGAACGTATTGGGCGGGATCCTGCAGACATGCTGCGCGTCGCCGGTGACGGGTTTTTATCGGGATGGCAAGTGCAACACGGGTCCTGAAGATGTGGGAAAGCACACCGTCTGTGTGATTTCGACGGAGGAATTCCTGGTGCATCAGTCATCGATTGGCAATGATTTAGTTACGCCAAGGCCCCAGTGGGGATTTCCCGGACTGAAGCCAGGAGACGGCTGGTGCGTCTGCGTAGAGCGCTGGAAACAGTCGTATGAGGCGGGAATTGTTGGCCCCGTGCGCCTGGAAGCAACGCATGAAAATGCGTTGAAAGACGTCACAATGGACATGTTATTAACAGCGGCGTGGACTCCGAAACATTGAGTTCCCTACGGCTTCTCCTGCCGAGTTCGAGGAAGTACTCAAGCCCTTTTTTCGAGACACATGCGGCTTGAGATTCACACAGCGGCTCCCTTCTAGAAGATGGGCATTGTTGGACATTCCCTTAAATGTCAGCAACTATGGAACCGCTGGACCCTCCGGCCTCTGCTCAAGAAGGTGGAGAAGCAGAATCGCTTCGGGCTTTACTTCATCTTTCAGAGCATGGAACAGGGTACGACGTTCCGGTCCACGGCACCCAAGTATCCGACCGACGACCCGGATTACCGGATCCTTGCGTTGCAGCGCAGCCGGTTCATGCATTACTACTTCTACATCCGGGATGAGTCGCTGGGTCCGATCGTGACTTCGAGTCGCGACGTTTCTTCGGTTTCAGGCGACCTACTATCTCAACGCGCACTCGTTCATGGAGATGGAGTTGAAGCGACTCCAGATCGCCCATCGTAAAGACGACAATGCGTTCTTGGCGTGCGCCGATCCGGCAGCCTTGCAAGCGGCAGCAGACCGGCTGACGCCGGAGGTGATCGGCAAATCATTGGACTATTGGACGTTGATCGTGGGTCGGAAGTTTTCCAGGCGCGAACAGAAAGCCATCAACGTTCGCCGGGTCTACTACATCCACCAGATCGAATACTGCCGCAACTTCTTTGGCGAATGACTGCGCACAAGATCTCCGAGATGTTCGGCGTACGTCTGACCACGCAGCTCAAAGGCAAGTTGAATTCGGTGATCGACCAGATAGAACACGGCCTGTTCCGCGCCTATTGGAAGCAGGCATTCCTCAAACAGTACGAGAAGTTCTCAACCTATTTGCGAAATGAAATCTGCAGCAACAACCTGGCGAACTTCCGCCTCAAAAAGAGCCTCGACAACCTGCCCGCCCTGCGTGAGAAGTTTTTGGAAATCACCGATCGCGTCGCCGGGTTTCAGGCCGAGTGTCTCAACGTCCATCATTAAGCACGGCTCGGCCAAGATCCCCGGCATCAAGATCCATGACACCCGTATGATCCGCCTCTTTGAGGTGTTGCTCCACGGCGGCACACGGATCGCCGGCTGGTCCACCAGATTCACGAGGCTGTTCTCACCACCTTCGGTCTCTCTTGCGACAAGTACAGCCTCAGTCAGCTTCGCTACGATCTTCGCAAGCTGAAAGCCCACGGACTCATCCAACGGGACGGCAACCGCTACGCCTGCCGTCTCTCCGACAAGGGGGTCTCTGTCGCCCTGCTCTTTCTCTTCTTCCACAAGCAACTCTACGGACCCCTTGCCAATAGCCGCTTTCAGCACCGTCCCGACGAAAAGTACATGCCCAGCTCCAAGATTGAAGCCGCTTACCACAAAGCGGATGCTGCCATCCAGCAAGTCATTGATCTTCTTGCCGCTTAGGAATTCGGTAATGGTCTGCCCTTCGACAAACTCCATCGCAAAATAAGGCAGGCCGCCGTGGGTCGTGCCGCGATCGATCAACCGCGCGATGTGGGGATGTTCCAACTGCGCAAGAATCTGGCGCTCGTGACGGAAACGCCTGCGGAAGTCCGCGGAAAACGATGCGCGAGTGGCCACTTCGATGGCGACTCTTTTTGGAATTCGTCGTCATCGCGAATCGCCTCGAAGACAGAGCCCATGCCGCTCTGCCCGATTTCGCTGACGATTCGGTAGGCTCCGACCATGCGACCGGTCCAATCCTCGGTCTCCACTTCG
>CAZCPL010000137.1:0-15076 GCA_964500255.1 uncultured Solibacteraceae bacterium
ACATAGCGCTCTCGATCGCCCCGCGCGATGCAGGCAGCAGTCGCGACTGCGATGGAAGAAGCCGCACCCGCTGTCACCATCGCCGCTGGAATCTTCAGCAGTTCGGCAATCCGCTGGCCGACCTTGCGCTGCAATTCCGGAACATCCACGAAAAACTGCGCGGCATCGGCCATCGCCTGCAGAACCTCGCGTGGCATGTTCGATCCTCCGACCGCTGTGACGGTCCCCATGCCATTGATCAACGGTTTCACGCCGATCCGTTCGTAAACGCTGGACTTGGGCACCGTGGCCCCGGAAGCCTGCGGCAATAGTGGCAACACTGAGGCCGTTGCGGCGGCGCGCGACACAAAACGACGGCGATTGGTGACGTTGGACATGATTGCTCCAGCTTATCGAATCCAGCGTGGGAGTGGGTATTTGAGGCGGGAAAGGCCAAGCAACTTCGCCAGTCGCCAGGAAGGGGAAAAATAGTCTTCGGGGAACCGTTCACAAACGCCCAGGACTCCGACAAGCCGTGTCGGAGTCCTTGTGAAGCAGCGCGTGGACCTTGCCAGTTGGTTCCGGGTTACTTCAATGTTCCGTAAACGGTCAGAGTGGCATTCTGAAACTGTCCGCCGACGCCGTTGGCGACGGTATCTTCGAACACAATCTGCCATTCCCCATTCGACGATTCGCCCCAGTGACGAACCGAGGTGAACACGTAGTCGGCGAAGTCTGCATTGTCATCATTCGGGCGGGCCTGCGCGATGCTCTTCATTCCCGAAGGCGAAATGATCGTGATGCGTAGATCGCCACGGTTCGCATGCTTGACGTTGATTTTCACTTCCACATGCTCGACGCGCAGTTCCGTCGTGGCCAATTTCCAAGCGACGATAAGACCATCGTCGTCCGGAATCGCTTGGCTCGCGGCGAAGGTGTCGGTTACGCTGCGGAGAGTGCCGAGGTTGGTCCAATTGGTGGCAAGCTTCAGTGCTTCGGCGACGTTCAATAACCCGGCCCCGAAGGCATGGCTGAACGAGAATCCGGCACCATTGTCGGTGAACTCATCCGTACCCTGCAATCCGGTCTTGGTCGCGGATTTCATGATGATTTCCTTGACGTCGCGATAGCCGAGGCGGTTGTTCTTTTCGAGCAAGAGTGCAGCCGCACCGGCAACCTGCGGGGCTGCGGCGGATGTGCCATTGCCGGCGTCGGTATAGTTCATCGGCGCTTCGGTGGTGGGAAACTTCTCGGCCTTGATCGCAAAGGCCTCGGGGCCGCTGTTGTTGGTGCTCCAGAGCACTTCCGGTGGCTGGAACTCTCCGCCAAACGCTGCGATGGCGACACCGATGCCGCTCTCGGAATAGGAACTCTGCTTGCCGTCGCGACCGAGGGCCCCGACGCCGATACCAAAGCGCGAAGTGGAAAACTCATCGTAGCTGTTGTCGTCGAGTTCTCGGCGGCCGTTGCCAGCGGAAATCGCGTAGACGGTGCCGAGTCCATTGCGATTTCTCGTCGCGCCAGACTGCATGCCCGCGATTTGAACCGAGGCAACTCGTCCGTCGTCCTTGCCATCGTCCTCAGGGCCCCAGCTATTGCTGGAAACATGGGTCATGATTCCGGCGGGCTGCCAAGCCAGTGCGATACCAGCGCCGTCTTCCGGCGTCGTGGTTCCTCCCACAAAGCGCAGGCCCATGGCGCGGGCTTCGGGCGCGACGCCGATGGTGCCGAGGTTATTGAAGCCCGACGCGATGGCGAGTCCGCCACAGTAGGTCCCGTGGTTGTCATCGGCCTTCAAGGGCGTCGGATCGTTGGGCGCGCCATCTTCCTTGAAATTGCGATGATAGTTGGAAGACAACGGATAGGCGTTCACCATGTCTTCGTGGCCGATTTCGAGGCCGTCGTCGATCACGGCGACATTGATGCCTTTGCCGGTGACTTGGTCCCAGGCGTCGCCCATGCCGATGGTGAGTCCACCGCCGGTAAGGTGCCACTGCTTGGGATAGAGCGGATCGTTCACCTGGCGGCGCAGTGCCTGCCGGACGAAGAACTCACGGGCGAAGATCGGCGTGAATTCCCAGCTTCCTGCCTTGGTCATCCAGTCGGCGGCGTCGAGAGCGCTGAAGGCGTCGGCGAACGTGACGTTCATCCAGCCAGCGAGCAGGCTCTTTTCCATGCCAGTGGGCGCGCTGGCGGAGAGTTCGGCGTAACGCGATTCGTCCATGTGAACCAGCAACTTGTTGGTCATGAGGCGGCGGGCGGATTCCATTCGCTTGGCCCGGTCTGCGGGCGTCATCGCGGCGAGCTTTTCGGCCGAAGGCAGGTTGCTCTTGGAATAGAACACGGGTAGTGCCGTTGCGCGATCCGCCTTGCTGGCGCGGAGCTTCATCATACCGGCATCCGACTGCAGGACAAAGATCTTGCCTGAGCCGAACTTGCCGCGGCTCTTGGCGGACTCCACGGTGTTCGCCTTGCTGAACACTTCATCAGTGGATAGCTGATAGGCGGTTTTCTTGCCTCCGTCCGAAAACGTATAGTCGGCTTGCGCCCAGGTGCTAACGGCGACAAGCAGTGCTGCTGCTAAATTTCTCATTCTGAATAACATAGGTCTCCCTTATCGTTGCTTCTAAAACGGCTCTACAAGCCTACCCACCCAGTAAGGCGCGATTGCACGTCCCAGGTGGTCAAAAATGTTTCGATTTCAACTAATTGGTAGGCGTTCCGATAGTTCCAAAAGGACCACTGCCTGCGCTTCGGCCGACTTTCCTTCGCCAACCGGCCCGACCTTCTCGGAGGTCTTGAACTTCACCGATACGGCGTCAAGGTCAAGGTGCAAGATCAATGCCAGATTCTCGCGGATCGCAATCCGGTAGTCTTTCAGCTTGGGGCGTTCCAAGATCACCGTACTGTCCACGTTCACAACCCGATAGCCCTTTTCAGAGGCCAGTTGAACCGCATGTTCTAGAAACTGCGCGGAACTCGCGCCTTTCCACTTGGGATCGGTGTCGGGAAAGTGCATTCCGATGTCGCCCAGCGCCAGCGCACCAAGCACAGCATCGGTCACCGCGTGCAACAGGATATCGGCGTCGGAATGCCCGAACAGGCCAAATTCACAGGGAATCGTGATGCCACCCAGAATCAGCGGGCGGTCAGGACCGGTGCGGTGATTGTCCCAACCCAGCCCAATTCGTAATCCGGTCAAACGACCGCCTTCTCATGCTCCGCGGCGAGAAACAATTTTGCCAGTTCAATGTCGGTCGGGCGGGTAATTTTGATGTTACGGTCGCTTCCCATCACTATGCTCACTTCGACCGTTTCGAGACGTTCCACTAGACTGGATTCATCGGTTCCGTGGAACTCAGCTTCTTCGGCTTTTCGATAAGCCTCGCGAAGCAGTTCCAGCCTGAAGATCTGCGGCGTTTGGCTGAGGATCAGATGTTCGCGAGGCAGCGTCGCTCGAACCTTGTTTCTGTGAGCCTGCTTCACGGTATCCACGGGCACAATGCCCACTATGGCCGCGCCATGTGCCGCGGCTTCGGCGATGCAATGTTCCACCGTTTCCGGATCCACAAACGGGCGCACCGCGTCATGGACTGCGACCAGATCGGTATCGGCGGTCAGCGTAGCCAGTGCATTGCGCACCGATTCCTGGCGGCTATCTCCACCTTCAACCAGACGCACGGGCTTCGAAAACTTTTCGCGATCGACGATCTCCTGCACCCATTCGAGATCGTCCGCTCGAAGCGCCACGACCACCTCGGTCACCGAGGCGCAGCGCATGAATTTGCGGATCGTGTGGATAAGGATCGGCGAGCCTTCGAGCAACAAAAACTGCTTGCGCAAGGATCCGGATTTTTCAGGCGGCTTTGCCATCCGCGTACCAAGTCCGGCTGCGGGCAGAATCACGGAGACTTTCATGTTATCTGGAACTCCGATTGTAACTTAAGTGAGGCTAATGAGCGGCTGCCGACTGGCCTTCTCGATGTTGCCGTTCCTGGCGATCCTCATACTTGCCGAAGATCATCTTGCCGGCCGTTGTCTGCAACACGGACGTCACGATGACGTCAATCGTCTTCGAAATCTGCCGCCGGGCATTGTCCACCACCACCATGGTGCCGTCGTCGAGGTAGGCAACGCCCTGGTTCGATTCCTTGCCCTCTTTCAGGATAAAGACCTTCATGATCTCGCCCGGCAACACCACAGGACGCAGGGCGTTGGCGAGTTCGTTGATGTTCAGGACTTCGACCTTGTGCAACTGTGCGACCTTATTGAGATTGAAGTCGTTGGTGACGACCTTGCAATTGTAAAGCTTGCCCAGTTCGATCAGCTTCATGTCCACTTCTCGAACGTTGGGAAAGTCCTCTTCAATGATTTGCACCTGCAACTTGGGATTGTTCTGGATGCGTTGCAGGATATCGAGGCCGCGGCGTCCACGATTGCGCTTATTGGAATCGCTGGAATCCGCGACGAGTTGCAATTCGCGCAAAACGAACTGTGGGATCACGAGCGGACCCTCTATGAAGCCGGTTTCGGTGAGATCGGCGATGCGTCCATCGATGATCACACTGGTGTCGAGGATTTTGAAGGATTGCTGCGAGGTGGTTTCGCCTCCGAACACGCCACCGAAGGCGGAAAGATTCAGCATGTCGCCCTTGGCGGCACCGACTGCCAGTCCGCAGTATCCCATCCAGAGCAGGATCGCGACTTGCAGGAACGGGGCGATGTCCTTAGGCAAGGCGGAGCCGATGACCAGGGATATCAGAAAGGCGCCAGCGATGCCTAGAATGGATCCGAAGGCAGCGCCGATCAATCGCTTCAGGCTGATTTTTGAGATCCGGAACTCGAAAGCGAGAATCGCCGAGCCAAGGGCCAAGCCGAGCCCGGCGCCCTGCCAGCCGGCGAGACCGGTGGCTGGCAACAGCAGCGAGCCAACGGTAACCATCAGCAAGACGAAAGTGGTGCGTAAAATGACAAACTCGTTCACCATTGACTCCTTAGACTCTGCCTCTTGAGCAGGGCTCCGCGGCGCGTGTCCGCAGAAGGCCGGTGAACGAGTATATCACTAACGGCAAAAACCAACTTCGGGACGAATCGAAGTTCGAAAAATGGTTAGAGGGCTTTCGCCAACTCTTCGGCGAAGGCGCTGGGCGGTCCCGAAGGACGGCGGCGCTTGTCGCGAGCTGCTCCACCACCGGTTGCACCGGCAGTAGCAGAACCATCGGCAGCCACAGTGGTGGCGGTTGGGCCAGCGCTGGCGTTCGCACCAGCGGTGGGAGTGCCCGTTGCGGGGCCACGAGAGCCACCGGCAGCAGGGCGACGATCACGATCTCGATCACGATCGCCAAAACCGGAACCACTCCGCATTGGCGGAGCGCCTGGCTTTCCGTCTTTACCCTTCGGGGGCTGGGCGGGGTTGGCGCGCAGGAGGCGATCTTCAAGCGGAGCGCGATCGAAGCGGCGGATGATCGAATTCATCTCTTCCTGATTCGGAGCTTCAATGAACGCGAAGCCTTTCGACTCCTGGGTTTCGGGATTGCGGATGACCTTGACGTTATCGGCGACCAGGTTTTCGGCGGCAAGCCACGACTTAATGTCGTCGGCTGTCACCCAGAGAGGCAAGTTTCCGAGGAAAACGGTAAAACTCATTCTGAAAGGCTTTCTACTCCGTAGCGGGGGTGGACTTCGAGGAAGAACTCCATGAAGGCTTACCCATCGTAACATAGCCCAAATCCCTGGTAAATGGGACGAGCCTGAAAATCTGCGTGCGAATGGTGAAAATCGTCAAATCTTTCGACCTTTCCATGAGTGGCTAAGGCCGAACAGGTGTGTCAACAGCGAATGGAGAGCCACAAGAGCGACTAGATAGATGCCTGCGGGTGCCAGAATGGCCCGCAGCGGATTGCGATACCACACCAACGTCGCCAGCACCGGCAATCCAGCCAACACATAGGCGGCGAAGTCTTCTTCTTCATACCACAGATACCAGATAGCCGGCCCCCAGCATGCCATCAGGATCAAGGTAACCACCGACTGCAATGTGACAGTGGCTGGATTCATGCTGAAAAAGTCGTAAATGGTTCGTTTGTAAGTTGTCCAAAGTGCCGGACCCGGTGAGTAATGACCCAGATGTTCTGCGCGAACCAATTCATACTGAAGGCGATGCCTCTTGATGACGCGGGCGATGCCGATGTCATCTGCATGGTTGCGCACAACGATGCGATGCCCCCCGGTGAAATCGTACGCCTCCGTCCGGAACAGAATGCATTGCCCGTAGGCCAGAAGCTGCTGCAGCTGGATGGAATGAACGGCATCCACATCGATCGATCCGAAAACAACGCCATTCCAATAGGGCACCATGGCATGTTCCCAGGGCATTCCACACTTCGGGTCGAGGATAGCGCTCACCACATCCAGCCGGTTTTCCTCCGCATGCGCCACAATCGCGCCCACAAAGCCAGGCTCGAACCAGGTATCGGCGTCAACAAACAACAGCCAGCGCGCCGTGGCTCCTTTGGCACCGGCAAGACATGCTGCGGACTTGGGATTTTGCACCGCAAGGAGCGGTGGAACGTTGATCACGGTCGCACCCTTTTCGACGGCGACCTGTTTTGTGTTGTCGCTGGAACTGTCGTTGGCGACAAGAATGCTCTGGCCGCGAAGACTATCGAGGCAACGCGCAATGTTGCGGGCTTCGTTACGGGCGGGCATAATCACAAGCGTAGAAGATCCAGCCGCCGGCTGAGCGAGTACGAGGGTGTTGAGCCGCGCGAACTGCAACTTGGATTTCCAACAAATCCCGAACATATACGCAGCAACAAGAGCCGCGATCCAAAGACTCAACGAAACCCTCCGCCCAGTGATGGCAATCCACCAGAAGTTTACCATGCATCGAGTTAGGCCAGTACTCGAATGAGAACGAGGATCTGGACTGGTCACCGATCAAAGGCGAATTCCTTCGACGCCAGCGTCCGAGAGAGGACCTAGAATGGCCCATTTTGATTGCCGTCGCATTTCGATGCGGTTCGGTGCGATAAACTGCTACCCATGAACAGACGTGAGTTTCTTAAACTCTCCCAGGCGGGTGCCGCGCTGGCTTCCACCGCTTTGGCGGATTCAGGACTCGCCGCCAACAAGCGCGACCGCATGATGCAGTGGCTGGCAGGCAAGACCGCGCCGAACTACACACCGGCTGCTTTCTTCTTGCATTTCGGCAACGACTTCAAGGCGGGCCCGGCCGCGGCGCGGAAGCATCTGGAATTCTTCCGCGCCACGGATAT
This sequence comes from uncultured Solibacteraceae bacterium, assembly GCA_964500255.1. GTDB lineage: Bacteria > Acidobacteriota > Terriglobia > Bryobacterales > Bryobacteraceae > F-183. The sequence continues at coordinate 7,257 of CAZCPL010000137.1, forward strand.
GGATTTCGTCAAGGTGCAGTTTGAGCAGACTTACCAGCGGCAAGAGTTTCTGCGGAAGCCTGCCGACTGGTCAAAGCTCGCACTGCGAAAGCTCGATTTCTACGAGCCGTTGCTCGTCACCGTGCGCGATCTGGTGAAGTCCGCTAAGAAGGATTCGCTAATCCTGATGACGCTCTACTCTCCGTTCATGTGCGCGGGGCACTGCGCAACATCGCCGCTTTTGCTGCGGCATCTGGAAGAGAACCCCGAGGCTGTGAAGAAGGGCTTGGAGATTCTTACCGAGAGCCAGATGCTGTTTGTGAAAGCCTGCATCAAAGAAGGTATCGACGGATTCTATATGTCCACACAGGGCTCCGAGGCGAAGCGGTTTTCGAGTCCGAAGATTTTCAAAGACTATGTGAAGCCCTACGATCTGGTGTCGATGAAGGAGGTTCAGAAGACCTGCGCGTTCAACATACTGCATGTTTGCGACTATGTCGCGCCTTATGCCAACTACGATGCGGTTTACGACTATCCTGGACATGTCATCAACTGCAATGCGAAGTTGACGGAGAAAAGCTTGGCGGCTGCGGACATCGTGAACGCGTTCAAGCGCCCGTTCATGGGTGGGATGGATCGTCACGGGGTGATTGCCAACGGCACTCCGCAACAGGTGGAGGCGGAAATCAGGCGTGTGGTGAAGAGCGCTCCCAAGCAGTTCATCCTGGGAGCCGATTGCACGGTGGCGGGCGATACCGATTGGGCCCGGTTGCGGAATGCGATTGCGGTTGCGCATCGCGTGGGCGGTTGAGTTTACGAATGCTGGGAGAAGAATCTGAGATCCGCGACGTTTGGGATGCGCTCGCCAAAGACTGGCAGAAGCACGTTGGCATCGATGGAGACTTGAATCGGATCTTGAGTTCCGATCCGGTGCTCTGGCAGTTTGCGGGCAACGTCGCCGGCAAGCGCGTGCTCGACGCGGGCTGTGGCACCGGGTATTTGTCGCGCCAACTTCGCGACCGTGGAGCGATTGTCACTGGCGTGGATCTGTCCGAACGGATGATCCAGATGGCTTGTAAGGGCCGCGGCGGCGAGGGGATTCAGTTCCGCTTGGATAGCTGTTCGACGCTGGCAACCATTGAATCCGCAAGCTTCGACCTGGCCGTTGCGAACTATGTGTTGATGGATACACCCGATCTCGACGCGGCCATGCGATCGTTCTGCCGCGTCCTCGTGCCAGACGGTGTGGCGGTAGTCGTCTTTTCGCACCCATGCTTTCCGCAAGGGCGTGCACGCCGTGCAAGCGATGGGCCGTACTTTGAGCCGCGGCGGCGCGAAGATCCCCCATGGGGCCATTTCAGAAGAAATTTCGTCTGGTTCCATCGTCCTCTTTCGGATTACTGGAAGGCGTTTCGCCGCGCTGGATTCGCCGTCGAAGAGTTCGAAGAGCCCCGACTGCAGCCCGCGCAAGAGCATCTGGCTCCTACCGACAGTGCCCTGCAGAAGAGCAAAGTGCGCGCGTATTCCGTAGCGTTTAAACTGAGGCGGGTTAGTTGATTCCAGCGACACCCGCGGTTTTTCTGGTGGATGACGACGCCTCGGTGCGCTGCTCGATCGAATTGACTTTTGCGCGTTGCAGGCCACAACGCACGGAGCGGCATCGATCGACGATGCGTACGATACACTCATGAAGATTCCAGAAGCGTAAGTCATGAAAATCACCCGTCGGGCCTTCACCGCATCCGTGGCCGCTGCCGCCGTGGCTCAACCGCCGGAGCGTCCAAACATTTTGTGGATTTCGTGTGAGGACATGGGTCCACACCTGCACGCTTGCGGAGACGACTATTCGGTCACGCCAAACCTTGACAAGCTTTGTGCTCGCGGAACGATTTACAGGAACGCATGGTCGAACGCGCCGGTCTGCGCACCCGCGCGCACAACGATCGTCAGCGGTCTGTATCCACCTTCGACGGGATCGGAACACATGCGTTCGATGACCAGGCTGCCAGCGGGTTGGAAGTTGTTTCCTGGCTATCTGCGCGACGCTGGATACTACGCGTCGAACAACGTCAAAGAGGATTACAACATCGAGAAGCCGGTAGGAACTTGGGACGAATCTTCGAACAAAGCCCATTGGCGCAATCGCGCGCCTGGGCAGCCGTTCTTCTCAGTCTTTAATTTAACGATCACTCACGAGAGCCAGATCCGCACACGGCCGCACACTTGGGTGCATGATCCGGCGAAGGTCCGGGTGCCAGCGTATCATCCCGATACTTTGGAGGTCCGCCAGGATTGGGCGCAATACTACGACAACATCACCACGATGGATGCGCAGGCTGGCCGTGTGCTGGCGGAGTTGGAAAATGATGGACTCGCGGACAACACGATCGTCATCCATTTTGGCGATCATGGATCGGGCATGCCGCGCAGCAAACGCTGGCCTTACAATTCCGGATTGAATGTCGCGATGGTGGCGCACTTCCCCGAAAAGTGGAAGCACCTCGCCCCCAAGGACTACGCGCCTGGGACGACGAGCAACCGGCTGGTGAGCTTTGTCGATCTTGCGCCTTCCATGTTGAGTCTCGCGGGCATCGAGCCACCGGATTTCTACCAGGGACAGGCGTGTTTTGGCGGGCGTTTCGACGCTCCCGCGCGCAAGTATGTGTTTGGGTTCCGTGGACGCATGGACGAGCGCTACGACTGCGTTCGAACGGTTCGCAACGATCGCTATGTCTACGTCCGCAACTACATGCCGCATAGAGTTTACGGGCAGCATTTGGCCTATATGTGGGAGACTCCGACGACGCGCGTGTGGGAGCGGATGTACAAAAAAGGAAAGCTCAACGACGCGCAGCGCAAGTTCTGGGAACCGAAGCCTGCCGAGGAGTTGTACGATCTGGTGAACGATCGCGATGAGGTCAACAACCTCGCCGGGTCGCCTCAACATGTCACCGTTTTGGGTGAGTTACGCAACGCGCATCGCGAGCAAGTTCTGAAGATCCGCGATATTGGATTGCTGCCGGAGGCGGAAATCCATTCGCGGGCCAAGGGCGGCGCACCATACGATGCCGGGCACGATGTTCGAGTTTTTCCGGTGGAGCGCGTATTGACCGCCGCCGAAGCTGCGTCGTCTCTGAAAGTGACGGATTTGGCTGGGTTTTTGAAGGATCCGGATAGCGGGGTCCGCTATTGGGGCGCGATGGGGTATCTGATTCGCAGGAAGCCGGCGCCTGTGGCACTGTTGTCGGATGCGTCGCCGTCGGTTTGTATCGCGGCTGCGGAATCCATTGCGGCTTTCGGAGCGGACTCTGATCTGCAATCCGCAATTGACCGGCTGGTCGCACTCGCGGATCCTGCAAAGCATGGCCCCTATGTCGCAATGCAGTCGCTCGCGTCCATCGATGCGCTCGGCGCGAAAGCAAAGCCGTGGAAAGATGCAATTGCGGTGTTGCCGAGCGCGGCACCGGGAGCGGATGCGCGCGTCCGCGAAGAGTACATCAAGCGCTTGCGGGAATCGATCGCGAAATCACTTGGGTGAGAGCAGCCGCTGCACTTCCAGTGGCTCCGTCAGAGGATCCATGACCAGTTTTTCCAATCCATCAATGTCACTCGAAAATCAACCGGAGCGTGGTCAGTCTCGCTGACAGCATAGTCATTGCAGAGACCGGACCTCCGGCGAACGAAAGCGTTCGATGAGTGCTCGCGCATCGGGCTCGTTCACCCGATGACTGGCCATTCCTCGCTTGGAACGATATTGCCTGCAATGCAGCGGCGGGCGGAATCACTTGCGTTTGTGGACATCCGGTCTTTGAAACAGGATCCATCGCAGGAACCGGCGCAATCACGCGAACAAAATCGCCGGCGTTGAATTCGCTTCTGGCTTCGCCACCGTCAACGAGTTCGAAAATATAGGTGAACCACTTCATCGCTTCTCCTAACAACGCCGGATAGAAGCGCCAAGTCGCCAAGTTTCCCCACACGGATCCGTTCTTTGCGATTCGGCACGACAAGACCACGGCACCCTGGATACGTGCGCGCAACCCGTCTGGAGAATACAAGGGCTTTTCATACGAAAGCAATCGCGGTTGCTGCGCGAGCAAGACGAGATGCCGAATCCACACCATACCTGCACTATACTCAAGCCAAGGACCATGTGCCGCAAACCATTCCGTTTCTTTGGACACTCGCCGGTATAGGAGTCGCACTCTGTTTCTGGATCGCGTGGCCGTTTCTCGGCGACATCCTCACAGCTGCAACCCTAGCCGCCGCGCTTGCGCCGATGCAGACCAAGTTCCGCAAGCGGTTCCATTCCAGATCCACGGCCTCGCTGCTGGCGCTGTTATTGTTCGTTACCGCAGTCGTTGTGCCCACAACATTTACGGCCATCTTCGTGAGTGGCGAATTGCGGCAAATCATTACCGGCGCGTCGGCGGACTTCGGATGGCTCGACCCCTTCGTCGCGCGGTTTGGATTCACCGGCGCGGATATCCGCGCGCAACTCGAATCCCTGGTGACGAGCAATGGTCGGACGCTGTTGCAAACTGCGGCGAACGTCGCCGTCGGCATTGGCGGAGGTATTGTCAGTATCTTTGTGACGCTCTTCGCGCTTTACTTCTTTCTTCGCGATGGCCATGTCTGGCTGCGCGTCGTCGGACGCTGGGCGCCGCTTGAACCCGCACAAAAATCGCAGCTCGCCGATGTTGCTTCGCAGACGATCCTTGCCAACGTTTATGGGGTGTTCGCTGTAGCCTTGGTGCAGGGCTTGCTGGCCTTGTTCGGGTTCTGGCTCGCGGGCGTTCCCTCCCCTGTGCTTTGGGCTGTGGTGACGGCGTTCTTTTCGTTGATCCCAATTCTGGGGTCTGGCGTAGTCTGGGTTCCGGCGGTGGTGTTCCTGTTCGCCAAGGGCCAAAATGGAGCGGCCGTGTTTCTGTTGGCTTGGAGCGCCGGAGTGGTGTCATGGGCGGACAACATTGTGCGTCCCTATGTGATCAGCGGAACGGTGCAGATCAACCCGGTGTTGATCCTCTTCTCGCTGTTGGGAGGCGTGCAGGCGTTCGGTGTGATCGGGCTGTTTGTGGGTCCGGTAGTCGTAGCGTTGACGGGGGCGGTGTTTCAGATTCTGCAGGAGCACTCGAAGGCGGAGTGACGTTCACGGCTTGGCCCAGACCGATCTCTCCAACTCATGAAGCAGGTTCCGAAACCAGGCGGGGGAGGCCTCCCCGTAGTCGCCTACCTGTTTGCCGTATCCAGCCGTTGTGACATAGAAAGAGTGTGTATCCACACACAACCGATAAAATCTGATTAGCTGGATGCTGTGTATCCAACACGCCGGGACTTTCTCGCAATGAGCAGCGCAGGTCTTGCTGCCGCCTCTCAGCTTCAAGCCGCACAGACTCCGGCATGGTACGGACGTCCAATGCGCTGGGCCCAATTGACTCTCGTCGAAGACGATCCAGGCCAATACGATCTCAACTTCTGGCTCGACTACTTTCGCCGGACGTATTCCGACGCCGCGTGTCTGTCGGCCGGAGGATGTGTCGCCTACTATCCAACGAAGGTTCCGCTGCACTATCGCAGCAGGTTTCTGGGCGATCGCGATTGCTTTGGCGACTTGGTGGCCGGATGCCGCAAGCTTGGCATGAACGTGGTGGGACGCACGGATCCGCATGCCGCGCACGAGGATGTCTTTGCAGCGCATCCAGACTGGATCGCCGTCACGGCCGACGGAAAACCGCGTCGCCATTGGGCGGACAAGACACTATGGGTGACCTGCGGACTCGGACCGTACAACTTCGAGTTCATGACCGATGTCACGCGCGAGATCATGCGGCAGTACCAGCTCGACGGCATCTTCAGCAACCGTTGGGATGGTTCGGGGATGTGTTATTGCGTCCACTGCCAACGGAACTTCAAACAGTATTCGGGGCTGGAACTACCACGCACTGACAATCCGCAGGATGAGGCGCGGCGACAATACATCGTTTGGCGGCAGGTGCGGCTGTTCGAACTCTGGCGGCTGTGGGATGCCGAGATCAAGAAGATCAAGCCTGACGCTGGATTCATTGCCAATGCCGGCGGCGGCGCGCTGAGCGATCTTGACATGAAGACGATTGGCGAGCTCGCGCCAACGTTGTTTGCGGATCGCCAGGCGCGGCGTGGCCTGATGCCGATCTGGTCGAATGGCAAGAACGGCAAAGAGTATGCCGCTACGCTGGGAAACAAGGCGATTGCGGGCATCTTCAGCATGGGCGTTGAGGAACCATATCGCTGGAAGGACTCGGTGCAGAGCGCGGACGAGATCCGCATGTGGGTAGTGGATGGTGTCGCTCACAACCTACGGCCATGGTTTACGAAGTTCAACGGCAAGATCATCGATCGTCGCTGGGTGAAGGTAATTGAAGATCTGTACGGATGGCATCACAAGCACGAACGCTATCTGCGGAACGAGGCGTCCCTAGCGGAAGTTGGCATGGTCTACTCGCAGCAGACGGCATCCTTCTATGGCGGCGAGCGCGCTCATGCGAAGGTCGAAGATCATGCACTGGGCTTCTATCAGGCGTTGGTCGAAGCGCGGATCCCGTTCGACATGGTGCACGATCTGATGCTGGAACCGAAGCAGATTGGGCGTTTCAAGACATTGATCCTGCCGAACATCGCCGCTCTGTCCGACCGGCAGTGCCAGCAGTTGAAAGACTTCGTCGGCAATGGCGGCAACCTCATCGCAACCCATGAGACGTCGCTTTACGACGAGTGGGGACGCCATCGCAAAGAGTTTGGACTTACCGATCTGTTTGGAGCTTCGTATGCCGGTCAAGTAGACGCTCGCGTGCGGAACTCGTATCTAAACATCGAGAAAGATGCTGGCGGCTATCATCCGCTGGTGCGTGGCCTTGAGGATGCAACGCGTATCGTCAACGGTGCAAGTTGGGTTCATTGCAAGCCGAATGCGAAGCTCGCCGCGGTGCCGCTGACCCTCGTTCCGTCGTATCCGGATCTGCCAATGGAGCAGGTGTTTCCGCGAGTGGCGCACACCGACACACCGGGCGTCTATCTGCGGGAGACGGGACGCGGACGCGTCGTCTACTTCCCCTTCGATCTTGATCGCACGTTCTGGGAGGTGCTATCGGGCGATCACGCGCGTCTGTTGCAGAACGCGGTGAAGTGGGCGCATCGGGTCGAGCAACCACTGACAGTGGAAGGCCGCGGCGTACTCGATGTTTCGCTGTGGATGCAAAAGGATTCGATGGCCGCGCATCTGGTGAATCTGACGAATCCGATGATGATGAAGGGTCCTGTGCGGGAGATCATTCCGGCACCGGTGCAGAAAGTGCGGATCCGCGTGCCGAAAGGCAAACGCGTGCGTGCTGTGAAGTTCCTGGTGAGCGCGAGAGCGCCCGTGGTCCGCGAGGCCTTGAGCATACTGTCGGTTAACGTGCCGTCCATCGAACTGCACGAAGTGATTGCAGTGGACTTCGCTTAAGGACGTGATCGCACCGTCAACTGCGTTCAAGGTGGCGACCAAACTTCCGATTCTGCGCCTGGGACAGGCGGCGGAAGCATCCGCCGTTCTGCGTATCGAACATCCGGCTGATTCAGCCGACGCGGATCGCGACCTTCAGCACATTGTCCTTTTGCCCACCGAACAGCGCGTAGGCCTCCTGAATTTGATCGAGCCGGAACTCGTGCGTGAGCAGCGGCGTCAGGTCGATGCGTTCGGATTCGACCAACCGCATCAGGCGCATCATCCGTTCTTTGCCGCCAGGGCAGAGCGTGGTGACGATCTTCTTGTCCGCGAGGCCTGCGCCAAACGCCGCCAAATCCACGCTCACGTTGTGTGAATA
>CAZCPL010000138.1:0-3446 GCA_964500255.1 uncultured Solibacteraceae bacterium
TTGCCGCAACCGGAGCAGATCCGCTTCTTCGTTCCAGTCTTGCGCCTCACCCGGAGCTTCAGCGTCCTGGCTTCTTCGTTGATTTCCTGTGGATATACCAGGTATCCCGGCCATCCCAGGAATCGTGTTCATTCTGTCCATTCAGGGTCTCTCAAAACCCTTCCAGCCTATTACAGACCGCTTTCTCCAAACACCCTAAAAACGGGCTGGTTGTCGGATTCTCAGGTTGAGCCGCTTTTTCTTTGCCGGCCCGGGGGAATTTGCAGCACCTCCCTTCCACAGGAGCGGTCTTGTGCAATATTGCTCGATACGGATTCCCGATAATTTTGTGGCCTTTGTGAGGCGGCTAGGGCGACAGCCGTGTCCCTATTTAGCATGGCGCTGCGTAACCTGGATCTCTCCGCCAAGTGCAGGTACCGCACGTACCGCACATTGGCTAGAAGATGATAGATTGAAACTGATACGCGCTAGGCCAACTTCTACAGACAGGACGAAAACGAAATGCAAACTGCGATCACCATACTTCAGATTATCGTTGCCTTGAGCATCTTGAATGTCTGGCTACTTCGCTTCAATCAGAGCAGCGCGTACCGTGGGGGCGAGGCCCGTTCGATGCCGGAGGAATTCGCTGCCTACGGGCTTCCGGGCTGGGCTACTTACGTCGTGGGTGCTCTCAAGGTAGGGGCCGCACTGTGCCTGATTGCGGGAGTGTGGTTTCATTCTCTTGTCCTCCCGGCCGCACTTGTCCTAGGCGTTTTGATGTTGGGAGCGTTGGCGATGCACCTGAAGATAGGAGACCCCTCGAAAAAGTCCATGCCCGCACTTTTCATGCTCACGGCGTGCGTGATTATCTCTTGGACTTTGATTCGCTGATGCTTGTCAGAGAGCGGACAGGAAGATGAAGAGATTCAAGACACCGAGCGCAAATGCAGGGAGCGCAGCATAGAGCGGATCCTTGATCCTGACGCGAGTAATTATCCCGAGAAGCATCATCGCTGCCAAACCACCTGCCGAGATCAGAAGTAGGGGCCGATGAAAGTGTCCCAAAATCATTCCGAGACTTCCTGTAACCTGCAAAACTCCTGTAATCACTCGGAAGCGGGAGAGACCGAAGCGTTCAAATTCCGATACCATACGGTCGGATAACAGAGTGTGTAGCCCATAGCCCGCAAAGAGGAGAGCAGAAACAGCTTCGGCGATCCCATTCATTGCATCGAACATACAGAATCATCCTTTTGAACCGCTTGCGCCGTGACCCAGTCGGAAAGTGGAGCAAACGATCGATGGTCTTACTGCCCGTACCTAATCGACTGTCCAAGAGTTCCGGGTGCGCAGTGCCAGAAAGTTCGTAACCCGCAGGCCGAAACCGTCCACCGTCGCGAGTCAGTTTGTCATCGACTCTTCTTAGCTACAGGCCTGTACATCTTGCGCATCTCGGAAGCCGTGGCGGTGATCCCACTAAAGTAGCAAGACACTCTGATTACGAAAACCGCCGCATCGGACATTTAACGTTTCCTCGCAGCGACATGGAAGAACATTCCAGTCGCAAGGATCGAGGGAACCCCCAGACCAACGAAGGCCCCTGCATCTTTATTCACAACCATAGCAATCCCGAACCATAGAGATATGGAGAAGAGAAAAGACAGAAAAGCGGCTAGAAGGATCAAAACGTCACCCTTGCCGAGGACAAGCATTACCCCCTTGAAGATTATGAGAAGCCGTACAGCGTAGAGATGAGTGGCCCCGATCAGGAGATCTAAACCTTCACATGGAACCGCGGGTCGTGCTTTTTCGTGCAGGAATGATCTCGACAAAGCTTCCCGTCACCCATGCCGGCGTGCATTTCCGCGATCAGGAGCTCCGCGACGTTCTGACCAATCTTCTCCGTCACAGCCGTGGCTACTGCAATCGTCCGGCAGGTTCGTCCGCACGATGCCACGATCTTACGTGGATCGACCAGGCAGATCGGACTGCGGGCCAGACGCAGCCTCCCGTATCCACGATGAACTCCCCCGACGAACGCATCAAAGCGAACGCCGCCATTGTCGGACTCGGTTCCAGCGGCGCCGCCAGCATCTTTGTCACCGATGCCGCGCACGTCGTGCTCGATGTGAACGGATACTTTGTGCCTCCTGGAACACCCGGCGGACTCGCCTTCTATCCTGCGCAGCCTTGCCGTGTTCTCGATACTCGCGTCGCGGGTGGCGGTGGACGAATCGCTGCCAACGCCACGCGCAGCATCAGTGGCGGTTGCCTACCCACGCAAGCACAGGCGTATTTGCTGAATGTCACCACCGTGCCTCCGGGGCCGCTAGGATACTTAACGCTGTGGCCCAATGGATCCGCGCAGCCGAGGGTGTCGACACTCAATAATCTTACCGCAACAGTCGTTGCCACGCTGCGATTCTGCGCGCCGGTACCGGAGGCGCATTCAACGCCTTTGTGACCGACGCCTCGGATTTCATCGTCGATCTCAACGGCTATTTCGCGCTGCCTGAATCCCCGGGTGCGTTGTTGTTCTATCCGATGGCACCGTGCAGAGCCCTTGATCCCCCCAATTCGGGGGGGGGCAGTTGGACGCAGATTCCGCGCGGGAATTCTCATTTCCTGCATCGACATGCGGGTTTCCTTGTCCGCTCAGGCCTTCGTGGCCAATGCCACCGTGCTGCCAAATGGCGTCCTCGGGTTCCTGACGCTGTGGCCCGCAGGCGTGTTAAGGCCTACGGGTGTCGGCGCTGAATGCCTTGGACGGCTCGTTGAAATCGAACGCCGCGATTTTGCTCGCAGGGCCTGCTGGAGCCGTGAATCTGTATCCGTCCAGCAGCGGACACCTGTTACTGGATATAAGCGGGTACTTCGCGCCGTAGCGCTTACTCGAACTCCGTGCCCACCATCGTGCCTGCGCCGAGGAACCGCTCATGCATCCGAAAGGCCTTGCTGAGCGTGAACGGCGCGTGTCCGCTATCGACGGTTCGTAGATAGGCGCGAAGGGCATCCCGGTAATCCGGATGCGCGCACTTCTCGATAATCAGCCGCGCCCGCTCATGCGGATCCTTGCCTCGCAAATCGGCCACGCCCTGCTCCGTTGCCACAATCTGCACAGAATGCTCATTGTGATCGACGTGGCTCACCAGCGGCACGACGGTCGAGATCTTGCCGCCCTTCTGCACCGACGGGCACGAGAAGATCGACAAATACGCATTGCGGGTGAAGTCGCCCGAGCCGCCGATCCCGTTCATCATTTGCCGCCCCATCACGTGCGTGGAATTCACATTGCCGGATAAGTCGATCTCAATCGCGGTGTTCATCGAGATGATTCCCAGTCTGCGCACAATTTCCGGATGATTGGAAATCTCCTGCGGACGCAACACCACGCGCGGACGCATGAACACCAGATTCGCCTGGAATCGCGCCATCGTTTCCGCGCTGAGCGTCAAGGCGGAAGT
>CAZCPL010000138.1:3456-14836 GCA_964500255.1 uncultured Solibacteraceae bacterium
CTGCAGCACCTCGGTATACATCTCGAACGGCGGAATCTCAGTGCTTGCTCCCAACGCGCCCAGCACCGAGTTTGCGATGTCTCCCACTCCGGATTGCAGTGGAAGAAAGTCCGCGGGAATGCGCCCGGCGTGCATTTCCGCGATGAGAAACTCCGCGACGTTCTGGCCAATCTTTTCTGTCACTGGGGTAGCCGGTGCAAACGGACTGCACTCATCCGTTAGATTCGTCCGTACGAAGCCCACGATCTTGCGTGGATCCACCAGGCAGATCGGGCTACCGGCCCGATCACTTGCCGAAAAAATCGGGATCTCGGAACGCGTCGGCGGATCCTTCGGCTCGAAAATATCATGCATTCCGATGAGCGTGGGAGGGTGCTGTGCATTGAGTTCGATCAGAATCTTTTCGGCTTGGTTTAGGAACGTCGGCGTCGCTCCAACGGAAGCCGTCAGCACAATGCCTCCGCCCGCGCTGATATCGGCGGCTTCAACGATGGCCCAATGCACAGGGCCGAGAAAGCCATAGCGCACGTTCTGCGGAAGCAGCGATAGATGCATGTCCACGAAGCGGACTCGCCCGGCGTTGATTTGCTGCCGCAATAGCGCATCCGACTGGTAGGGTGCGCGGAAGTGAATTGCTTCTGCTGCTGCGAGTGCGCCATCGCAGGAAGGTCCGGTGGAGGCCCCGGTGAGGAGCCCCACGGTGAAGGGCCGCCCTGCCTGGTGCTCGGTGCGAGCCCGTTCCGCAAGGGCAAGCGGAATGGACTTCAAAGCGCCCGCGGCGGTGAATCCGCTACAGCCGAGCGTTTGTCCATTCTGGATCATCAAGGCCGCTTCATCGGCGGTCAGTTCAGGGAAAGGAAGAGTCATGTTCGCAAGTAGTAACAATCCCTTGCAAGATAACCTCCACTCAGCTGCTGTTACAGCAAAACGTGTTTTCAGACTGCCGGAGAATGGTCGGGTGATCTGCCCCACCCAGTTTGCCCCACCCATTCTTACATCCGCCACGGGACGGCGGACATCTAAAGCCCAATGGATACTCTAAGAATCTTGTCCTGTACGATATTGGCTTGCGGTCTTTTTGCTGCCGATTCTCCGAAGGTCGATGGCGATTGGGATTGGAAGATGCCCAGCCCGTTCGGCGAGACCACCGCGGTGCTCACCGCCAAGAGCGAAGGATCCAAACTCACGGGAGTCTTTGCGTTCACTGAAACACGCAAGCTGACGATTGAGAATGGTGTTATTGACGGCAACAAGATCAAGATGACAGTGAAGCGCGACCGCCCTGAAGGCGGCAGTGTCGTGTACGAAATGACGGGATCGTGGGAAGGTGGCGAAATGAAGGGTACCGCTGAGACGGATATGTTCGGGCAAAAAGCAACAGCCAACTGGTCAGCGAAACGCAAGTAACTTCGCTGGCGATTGCCTATACTCAAAACATGTTCCGTTTCTGGATCCTCGCGTTGGGGTCCGCACTATCCGCGCAAACTCTCGACTACGGTCGAGATATCCGTCCAATACTTGCCGAAAACTGCTTTCACTGCCACGGGCAGGACGAGAGCAAGCGTATGGCTGGCTTGCGGCTCGACGCCCCCGGCGACGGGCGGATTTCGAACATTACCGCGCGCATCACCGCTGAGGCAAAGTCGCCCAAGCGAATGCCACCTGTCTATTCGAATCGGACGTTGACGACTCAGCAGACTTCGCTGCTGGAAGCATGGGTGGCTCAGGGTGCGCCGTATTCGAAGCACTGGGCCTTTGTTCCTCCCAAGCGGCCAACGCCCCCTGTTGCTGGCCTACATCCGATCGATGCCTTTGTCGCGTCCCGCTTGCAGTCCGAGAAAATGCAGTTCAATCGAGCCGCGAGTCCGCAGGCCTGGTTGCGGCGTGTCTCGTTGGATCTCACCGGGCTGCCAACCACCCCCGCGGAACTCGACGCGTTCGTTCGAAACCCTTCCTATGCGACCGCGGTGGATCGGTTGCTCGCATCGCCCGCCTACGGGGAACGCATGGCGATGGATTGGCTCGACGTCGCTCGCTACGCGGATACGCACGGCTTCAATAACGATTCCACCCGATCGATGTGGCGCTGGCGCGACTGGGTGATCGAGAGCTTCAATCGCAATCAGCCCTATGATCGGTTTATCACGGAACAACTCGCCGGAGACCTCTTGCCGAAGCCGACGCTCGATCAACGCATTGCGACTGGCTATGGTCGCAATCATGTGATCAATTCCGAGGGTGGAATCATCGATGAGGAGTATCGCGTTGAGTATGTGATCGATCGCGTGCGTACCCTGGGGATGTCGTGGCTTGGACTCACACTCGAATGCGCCCGTTGTCACGATCACAAGTTCGACCCCATCACGCAGCGCGATCACTATCGCTTCTATGCGTTCTTCAACAACATGCCGGAAGTCGGTGAGGATGGGCGCGTGGCGAATGCTGTGCCAATGATTCCCGCACCGACTCGCGAAATGCAACAAAAGCTTGCGGCATTGACTGCCGAGGTGGAACGTTTGCAGCGAACGAAGCCGTTCGAGTCGACGCCGACGGCTATCCGCGCACCTGTGGATGCTGCGTGGACCTTTACGGGCCATTCTTCTGAAAAGCTGGTAACGGGTTCCATCAACCTCTCAAAGCGCGAGCCAATGTCGTTTGCCGGTTGGGTGAAGCGAGCGGTCGCTGATACAAATGTCGCGCTGCTTTCGAACATCCGGTATGACTACAATTCCGCGGATGTCTCCTATGGGCGAGGCGTCGAACTGCGCATTGCAGGAGATGAGTTGGAGTTTCTCTATGCCGACCGGTTGCCAGCGTATGCGATTCATGTCCGCACTCGCGATGCGCGCCTGACCTCGGGCGAATGGCACCACGTGACTGCGATATATCAAGGCGTCGGTAGCGATGATCCGGAAATGCGCGGGCACGCTTCCTGGGTGCGTTTGTTTGTGGATGGACGCGAGCTTGCCACGCAAGTCTTTCACGATGGTTTGCAGCTTCCAGACAGTAAGACGAAGCCTGCCCCGGCTACCTTTCGCGTTGGTTGGGACAACAAGAAAGACAGTGTGCGATTCGCCGGCGAGTTCGAGGATTTGCGGATCTTCAATCGCTTGCTTGCGGCCGATGAAGTTGCCGGATTCGCGTCGGCCAAGTCTCGAATTCCTTCGCGCGAACTTGCTGCGGCACGGGCGCGGATGCTGGCCTTCGAGCGCAACATCCCCACCGTGATGGTGATGAGCGAACTGGCGACGCCTCGTACGACCCATATGTTGAAGCGGGGAGCCTACGATGCCCCTTCTGACGTCGTGGATGCCGGTGTGCCCGAGGCGCTGTTGGGTGCGTGGCCCTCCGGTGCACCCCGCAATCGATTGGGTCTCGCACAATGGCTGACCAAGCCCGATCATCCGTTGACTGCGCGTGTTGTTGTGAATCGCTTCTGGCAGCAACTCTTTGGCACGGGGCTTGTGAAGACGAGCGAGAATTTTGGCTTGCAGGGCGAGAATCCCAGCCATCCGGAACTGCTGGATTGGCTCGCTCGCGAGTTCGTTGATTCGGGCTGGAACGTCAAAGCGCTGCTCAAGCAGATTGTTCTATCGCAGACTTACCGGCAGGATGCCTTCGCGCCAACGGAGTTGTATGCGCGAGATCCAGAGAACCGCCTGCTTGCCCGAGGTCCGCGGTTTCGCTTGCCTGCCGAGATCATTCGCGATCAGGCCCTGTTTGCCTCTGGAACGCTGAAGCAAAAACTGGGCGGCCCTAGCGTGTATCCGTTGCAGAACGACGACCTCTACAAAGGTATTGTGGTTGCAGCCGAGTATCCCGGAACTCGCTGGCTCACTAGCAAAGGCGACGATCTGCATCGCCGCAGTCTTTATACTTTCTGGAAGCGTACGTCGCCGCACCCGACATTCACTGTCTTCGATGCGCCGGATCGAGAGTTCTGCATCGTTCGCCGTTCCTCCACAAACACGCCCATGCAGGCATTGACGTTGCTAAACGATCCGATCTACGTCGAAGCCGCGCAAAAGCTAGCGGATCGTGCGGCGAGAGAGGGTGGGTCTACGGCACAGTCTCGCATCTCTTATGCCTTCCGCCTTGCGGCGGGCCGTGCGCCCGCTGAGGATGAGGTTTCCATTTTGATGCGTGTTTTCAACCAGCCTGGCGCGACTCTCGCCACGGTAACATCCATGATTCTCAATCTCGATGAGGTGATCTCGAAATGACTCGCCGCGATCTTCTGCGCTCTTCCGCCTATGGACTTGGCGCGATGGCCTTCGACTCTCTGCATGCGGCAACGACGTTTCCCAATCACACTCCCAAAGCGAAACGCGTCATCTTTCTCTTTCAAGCCGGCGGTCCCTCGCAACTCGACCTGCTGGACTACAAGCCGCTACTGAAAGACCGGTTCGATCAGGACGTTCCCGCGTCGGTCTTTGGAAGCCAGCGCATCACGGGAATGGTGGCGAATCAGAGCCGCTTTCCGGTCGCGCCTTCCATGTACGAATTCAAGCAGCACGGCAAAAGCGGGCAATGGCTGAGCGATCGCTTGCCATTCACCGCCAAGGTCGCCGATGAGCTTTGTATCCTGCGTGCCATGCATACGGAGGCGATTAACCACGACCCTGCGATTACGCTGCTGCAGACCGGTAGTCAGCTTCCTGGGCGACCTTGCATGGGTTCCTGGATGGACTATGGGCTTGGCAGTGAGAATCAGAATCTTCCCGCGTTTGTCGTGCTCAACTCCCTTCCCAGCAATGGCCAGCCGGATCAAGGCCTGCTGTCGCGATTGTGGAGCGCGGGCTTTTTGCCGAGCCGCTATCAGGGTGTGCAGTTCCGCAACGGCGTGGATCCGGTACTGCATCTGTCCAATCCTGCAGGTGTTTCGCGTGAGCTGCGCCGCGCCCAACTCGACGGCCTCGCCGAGTTGAATACGAAGCTGCGAGAACGCGCTGGCGATCCCGAAATCGATACTCGCATCGCGCAGTACGAGATGGCGTACCGGATGCAGACATCGGTGCCTGAGCTCGCGGATGTTTCCAAGGAACCGGATCATGTCTTTGCGTTATATGGCCCGGAATCTCGCAAGCCCGGAACCTTCGCCGCCAACTGTTTGCTCGCTCGCCGACTAGCGGAACGCAACGTCCGCTTTATTCAGCTTTACCATCGCGGTTGGGATCATCACGGAGGTCTCACCGACAAACTGCCTCCTCTGGCGCGCGATACGGATCAGCCTTCGGCTGCCCTGATTCAAGATCTGAAGCAGCGCGGCATGTTGGACGATACGCTCGTGATCTGGGGCGGTGAGTTCGGACGTACGCCTTATGCGCAGGGTCCTTTGAAGCGGGACAACTACGGCCGCGATCATCACGGACGGGTGTTTTCCCTCTGGATGGCGGGCGGCGGGGTGAAGCGCGGATACTCGCACGGGGCATCCGACGACTACGGGTTCAACGTCGCCGAGGGTGGGGTGCATGTGCACGATCTTCAGGCGACCATCCTTCATCTGCTTGGCGTCGATCATCGGCGGCTAACGTATCGCTTTCAGGGCCGTCAATACAGGCTTACGGATGTCGGCGGGGCTCTTGTTCGCGAGATTCTCTCCTAATTTTATCCATGCAATCGTAACATCTGATGTTAGATTTGCATGGATCATTCCTGCCAGCGATCCAGGTAAATCTAACATCTTGTGTTAGCATTGCATGCATGTACGTTAAGCGTCCGGAGGCCGAGGCTGTTGTCGCCGCGGCACTAAGTAACTCTCCAGCCGTTGTACTGCTGGGGCCTCGCCAGGTTGGCAAGAGCACTCTCGCCAAGCGAGTGGCACGAAGCCGAAACGCATCTTCGATCTATCTCGATCTGGAGCGCGAGTCGGACCGCGTCAAGCTCAGGGACGCGGATCATTATCTCCGTGGACAAAAGGGCAAGCTCATCATTCTCGACGAGATCCATCGTGCACCCGCACTCTTCTTGGAACTGCGGGGAATCATCGATGACTTTCGCGCCTCGGGCCACAAGACCGGACAGTTCTTACTGCTTGGTTCCGCGTCGCTCGACTTGATGAATCAGGCGTCCGAAAGCCTTGCCGGCCGCGTCGCCTACGTGGATCTCAATCCCATCATGATCGATGAAGCTCGCCGAGCGGGCATTGGAGTGGAAAAGCTCTGGTTGCGCGGTGGTTTTCCAGAAAGTCTGATTGCGCGGAGCAACGCCGTGAGCTTTGACTGGCGGCAGAATTTCATCCGCAGCTATCTCGAGCGGGACGTCCCGATGTTTGCGCCGCGTGTTCCCCCGCCGCTCATTGGGCGGCTCTGGACAATGCTTGCCCACGGCCAAGGCACTCCGCTCACCCAAGCCCGCCTCGCACAGAGTCTCGGCGTCAAGAGTCCAACGGCGGGCCGGTATCTCGACTTGTTGGAGGCGCTTCAACTCGTGAGGCGTTTGCCGCCTTGGCACGCCAATCTGGGTAAGCGTTTGGTCAAGGTGCCGAAAGTGTACCTGCGAGATAGCGGCATCGTGCACGCCTTGCTTGAGATCGATACGTTCGATGGGCTGATGGGGCACCCCGTTGTGGGATTCAGTTGGGAAGGCTTCGTGATCGAGAACCTCATTCATGCGGCCGGATCCCGCCACCGCGCCTACTATTACCGGACGGCGAACGGTGCGGAAATCGATCTGGTGCTCGAGCGTGCCGGGCAGCCGGAGATCGCGATTGAAATCAAGCGATCCACGGCTCCAACGCTTGATCGCGGTTTCACCGTCGCCTGCGATGATCTTGGCATCCGGCACCGTCTTGTTGTATCGGGAGGCGACGATGTCTACACGATGCGTGGCGGGTACACGGTGGCCTCCGCCGAGGCTGCGATTGGCATGGTCCGCAAGATCCTACGGAATCCGGCCGCGAAGAGCGCTGCAAAAACTGCGCGTTGATCTCAGCCTGCCAACACTTGATACACTGGGCATCACACGACGATGTCCGATTCCCGAGCGCACCTGGCCTTGCAACTCTTTCAGGAAGCGTATGAACATCAGATGTCCGGCGACCTCGATCTCGCCGCCAGCCTCTACAAGAACTCGATCGAACTGTATCCGACTGCCGAAGCCTACACTTATCTCGGTTGGACTTATCGCTATCAAGGAAAGATCGATGACGCCATCGAGGAATGCAAGAACGCGATCCTCATCGATCCCACCTTCGGTAACCCTTACAACGACATCGGCGCCTACTTAATTGATAAGGGACTCTACGATGAGGCGATCCATTGGCTGGAAAAGGCACTCGTCAGCAAGCGTTACGACTCGTTCCACTTTCCCTGGTACAACCTCGGCCGCGCGTACGCGGAAAAAGAGATGTACAACAAGGCTCGAGAATGCTTCCAGAAGGCGCTGGCTCTCGACCCCAACTACACAATCGCACAAGAGGCCTTTGAAGCCGTCACCAGACTCCTGCAATAAGACATGACTACCAGACGCACATTTCTCACTACGACCGCGGCCTTCACTGCGTCGCAATATTCCCGGATCCTCGGCGCGAACGATCGCGTCAACGTCGCCGTTGTCGGACTCGGCGGCCGCGGACAGGCCCACATGAAAGCTCTCGGTGAATTGCCGGGTGTGCGAATCACTGCCCTTTGCGATGTCAATCAAGCGGCGGTGGAACGCGGGCAAGCTCTCGTGAAAAAGTCCGCCAATGAGACCCCCAAGGGCTACGAAGACATGCGGAAGGTCTTCGAAGACAAGAATGTCGACGCGGTCTCGATGCCTCTGCCGAACCACTGGCACGCGTTGGCAACGATCTGGGCAGTGCAGGCCGGTAAGGACGTCTACATCGAAAAGCCCGCCTCGCACAACGTGTTTGAAGGCATCCAGATGACCGCCGCCGCGCGCAAATACAAGCGAATGGTGCAGGTCGGAAGCCAGAGCCGCTCAATGCCGCACAAGATCCGCGCGATGCAGTTGCTCAAAGATGGCGTCATCGGTCCCGTCTATATGTCCAAAGGACTGTGTTTCAAACGTCGAAAATCCATCGGACACAAGGCCGACGAGCCGACGCCTGCGGGCATCAATTGGGATCTCTTCCTCGGGCCAGCGCCCATGCGCTCTTACAACGAACTCCGCTTCAAGTACAACTGGCACTGGTTCTGGGACACTGGCAACGGCGATATCGGCAATCAGGGCGTGCACGAGATGGACATCGCGCGTTGGGGGCTAGGCGACTCGCTGAAGATGCCGCAGTTCATCGTCAGCACCGGCGGCAAGTACGCCTACGACGACGATCAGGAAACGCCGAACACGCAGTTTGCCACCTTCGACTATGGCAACAATAAGCAGTTGCAGTTTGAGGTTCGTGGCTTGTTGACGGGCGATGAAGGCGGGCTCGCGCGCCGTGGCAGCGGTAATGTGGTTGGCGATCTCTTCTGGGGATCCGAAGGTTGGATGTCCGTCGACGGCAATGGCTTCACCGTCTATAAAGGCGAGACGAACGAAGTCGCCATGCAGGAGAAGAGCACTGGCACGGACACCGCCCAACACATGCAAAACCTCATTGACTGCTGCAAGTCGCGCGATCATACCAAGCTGAACGCCGACATCGAAATCGGCGCGGCATCCGCGGCGCTGTGCCACTTGGCGAACATCGCTTATCGTGTGGGACGCCGTTTGCAATTCGATCCCGCGAAGATGAAGTTCGTCAACGATGCCGAAGCTGACAAACTGCTCACGCGCCAGTATCGCAAGCCCTATGTTGTTCCGGAGAAGGTATGAAGACCAGCTTTTACTTGGGCGCAACGTCTGCGCTCGCCGCGCAACAGGTGATGGGCGCGAATGACAAAGTGAACGTAGCGATCGTCGGTCTTGGGGGCCGCGGGCAAGATCATCTCACCAACTATCTGAAGGTCGGCGGCGCGCGGATCAGTGCCTTGTGCGACGTCAATCAGGCTGCTTTAGAACGTACGCAAACGCGGGTGAATCGTGAGACCGGCGCGACGCCCAAAGGCTATGGCGATATGCGCGACGCCTTCGCAGACAAGAACGTCGATGCCGTATCGATGCCGCTGCCGAACCACTGGCATGCACTCGCCACCATCTGGGCCTGCGAAGCCGGCAAGGACGTCTACATCGAGAAGCCAGCCTCGCACAACATTTTCGAAGGCATCCAAATGGTGGCCGCCGCGCGCAAGTATGGCCGCATGGTGCAGGTTGGCAGCCAAAGCCGCAGTCTCGACTACAAAATGCGTGCGATCCAGTTGCTGCACGAAGGCGTGATCGGCAAGGTCTACCTTGCGAAGGGACTCTGCTTCAAACGCCGCAAATCCATTGGCCGCAAGCCCGATACCGCCGCACCTGCGGGCGTGAATTGGGACTTTTTTCTTGGACCCGCGCCGATGCGCCCGTTCAACGAATTACGCTTTGCCTACAATTGGCACTGGTTTTGGGATACCGGCAACGGTGACATCGGTAATCAGGGCGTCCACGAAATGGATCTCGCGCGCTGGGGCATGGGCGTCGGCTTGCCGAAGTCCGTTGTGTCGACCGGAGGCAAGTTCGCCTACGACGACATGCAGGAAACACCGAACACGCAGATCGCGACCTTCGATTATGGTGATCGCGAGCTTGTGTTCGAGGTCCGCGGGTTGCTGACTGGGCCCGAAGGCGGTTTGCAGGTCCGTGGCGGACATACGATTGGGAACCTCTTCTATGGGTCCGACGGCTGGATGGCGATGGACTCGCATGGGTTCCAGGTGTACAAGGGCGAGACCAATGAGAAGGTGATGGACGAGAAGGCCGGCGGCCAGATCTGGAATACGCAGCCGCATATGGAAAACTTCATCGCGGCCTGCAAATCGCGCAATGTGAAAGATCTCCATGCGGATATCGAGATCGGCGCAGCGTCCGCGGCGATGTGCCATCTGGCGAATATTTCCTATCGGCTTGGAGGAAAGAAGTTGGCCTTCGATGCAGCGGGGATGCATTTCACTTCTGCTGAAAAGGAGGCGAATCAGATGCTGACCCGCCCCTACCGCAAGCCATACGTGGTTCCAGCGCTGGCATAGAAATCGGATAAGCTGTGTGAGGATGCGATCCTCTCTCTTCGTTCTGACTCTCGTCACTCCGCTGCTGGTCTGCGCAGCGGACGTATCCGCCATTCTTGAAACCAATTGCGGATCGTGTCATGGCGCAACAGCGCAGATGAGCGGACTCGATCTCCGTCAGCGCGATTCCATCGTCAAAGGCGGTACTCGCGGACCCGCCATCGTTCCGGGCTACGCTGCAGCCAGCCTGCTCTATCAGGCCGTTCTTCGCGACTCTGCCAATGCACCGCAAATGCCTCCAGGTAAGAAGTCGCTCTCTTCCGCCGACATCGCAACCATCAAAAGTTGGATCGATTCCGGCGCTCCCGCGTTGACGGCACACGCTACGCAGCCTTCGTGGTGGGCCTTCCGAAAACCCGTACGATCCACTGCCCCGCAGTCGTCGAGCGGCAATCCGATCGATGGCTTCATCGAAGCCAAGCTGAAAGCGCAGCATCTCAAACCAGTTGAAAAGGCCGACAGACGCACGCTCATCCGCCGTGCCACCTTCGACCTTCTCGGACTCCCACCCAAACCTTCGGAAATCGACGACTTCCTCAACGACACCGCGCCGGATGCTTATGCCAAGCTGATCGACCGGCTGCTCGCTTCGCCACGCTACGGGGAACGTATGGGCCGCCGCTGGCTCGACGTCGTTCGCTACGCCGACACCGGCGGATTCGAAACCGACGTCTACTTTCCTAACGCCTGGCGCTATCGCGACTACGTCATTCAATCGTTCAACGCCGATAAGCCTTACGATCGCTTTGTCCAAGAACAGATCGCAGGCGATGAACTCTTCCCTGGCGATCTCGACCTCGACGGTGGCTTCAAAATCTCCGATGAGAAGATGCGCACGCTCGACGCCAAGATCGCCACTGGCATGTACACAATCGGGCCGGCCTATCATGAGGCCGCTCTGTTCGGTGGCCAAGTTCGCTATGAGTGGCTCACCGATGTCGTCGATACGACGGGCGAGGCCTTTCTCGGACTCACACTGGGCTGCGCTCGCTGCCACAATCACAAATTCGATCCGCTGACGCAGAAGGATTACCACAGCATGATGGCCGTCTTCGCCGGAAGCGAAGAGCGCGAGATCCCCGTCATTAGTCAGTTCAACATCTTCGGGTTCAAGTCTGGATATCCAAGCTGGCTCAAGGTGGAAGAGTTGAAGGCTGCCATCGGCCGCATCGACAGCCAGGCGCGCAAACGCGTGGTGGACAAAGTCCGAGAACGCTTCTCTGCGGATGTTCTTGCCGCATACGAAGTGCCGTCCACAAAGCGTGACTCAGCGCAGCGGAAGCTCGCCGCGC
>CAZCPL010000139.1:0-14807 GCA_964500255.1 uncultured Solibacteraceae bacterium
GCTTGTTCGCAGTACGCCCGGAGCGCATCAGCCGCGACGCGGGGCAGGGGGCAGACGCCGGCGTGGTTGAAGTAGTGCCAGTGGCTTAGCACCGGAAACTCGGCGGCGTTGCCGACGAGCGCGATCGAAACCTCGCCGATGGGCTTGTAGAGCCGTTCGAGCATCGCCTTCCACTTGTCGAGTTTCGGTTCAGGAGCCTCGATCTTCAACGTCCGCAAGACAAAATCGTCGACGCCTTGCGCGGCGAGCACCAGCGGAACTTCGTAGACGGATTCGACGTCGGTGGCGGCGACAACGGCTTCTGGTTCGACGTCGCAGAACAGCGCGATCTTCTTGCGAACATCGTCGGGAATTTCGCGATCGGATCGGCACACCAGAATATCCGGTTGAATGCCAAGCGCCCGCAGCTCTTTCACCGAATGCTGCGTGGGCTTGGTTTTTAGCTCTTTTGCGGCCGCGATCCACGGAACCAACGTCACATGGACGAACATCGCATTGCTGCGGCCGAGCTCTTTGCGCAACTGGCGGATGGCTTCGATAAAAGGCAGCGATTCAATGTCGCCAACGGTGCCGCCGATTTCGACGATGGCGACATCGACGTCTTTCCAGACTTTGCGGACAGCTGCTTTGATCTCGTCTGTCACGTGCGGAATCACCTGCACGGTCTTGCCGAGATAGTCGCCCTGGCGCTCGCGTAAAATGATCTGTTGATAGATCCGACCGGATGTCAGATTGTTCGCCTGGCTCAACGGGGCGTGCGTGAAGCGCTCGTAGTGGCCGAGGTCAAGATCGGTTTCCGCACCGTCGTCGGTGACAAAGACTTCGCCATGCTGCAACGGACTCATTGTGCCCGGATCCACATTCAGATAAGGGTCGAGCTTCTGCATGTTGACGCGGAGTCCGCGGCTTTCGAGCAAGCAGCCTATGCTTGCCGCCGCGATTCCTTTCCCCAAGCTCGAGACAACTCCACCGGTTACAAAGATGCACTTTGGCATAAGGCGCTATTGACTGTCTTCTCCTGTGAATCCAAACCCGAAAAGCCCGCTGACTTTTTCGAGATCTTCCGGCGTGTCGACGCCGAGCGAATCGTACTCTGTTTCGACCACACGGATCTTGTAGCCGTTCTCCATGGCGCGAAGCTGCTCCAGTCGCTCGCACTGTTCCAGCGGACCTACGCTCATGTCCGAATAGCCGAGCAAAAAATCGCGCCGGTAAATGTAGAGTCCGATGTGTTTGTAGTAAGTCGCCTTCTGCCGATCGCGCACATAGGGGATGGGCGAGCGCGAGAAGTAAATCGCGTTGCCCAAGTGATCGGTCACCACTTTGACGACGTTGGGATTGGTGACTTCGTCGGCATGCTCGATGCGCTTCTTGAGCGTGCCCATTGGGATGTCCGGCTCAGGAAGCATCGACAGAATCGCCGCGTCGATCGCGTTTGGGTCGATAAGGGGTTCGTCGCCTTGAATGTTGACGATGTATTCGGCGCGGTCGGCGGAGGCAACTTCGGCGACGCGGTCGGTTCCTGAGGGGTGGTCTGCACGCGTCAGGCGAACCATCGCCTTGAAGCTGCGAGCTTCGCTGGCGATTCGTTCGTCGTCGGTGGCGATGACGATACTCGTCAAATAGCGGGACATACTGGCACGTTCCCAAACGTGCTGCAACATGCTTTTACCGGCTATTCGGGCGAGAGGTTTCCCAGGAAATCGGGAGGAGGCAAACCGGGCAGGTATGACGCCCAGAACTCTCGATGGCACGTTCGATGGTATCACGTTCGAGTCGCTGGGACACCCTTTGCCAAACATTTTTGCCCCTCTGTGTTCGAATGTCGAGACCCCCTTTTCGAACTCTATCCGCATTCCTCAATAGGAGGCGCGATGATTCCAACGCAAGAACAACCGAACCCCAGCCCGATCGAGAATCTGTGGCTCACCACACGGCGGATCCTCGGCAGGCCCAACCGGCCGGACGTTGTCCCTCGACTCACTCGGAACGATGTCTTGGCGATCGAAACCCGCTCGAAAAACTGAAGGCGTTTGAGCCCGGCGTGGTCCAAGTGGTCGAGCTTTGCTTTCTCAAAGGACTTAGCGTCGAAGAGGCGGCGCTGCACCTCAGAATGCCTCCGAAAACGACCGAGAGGGACTGGGTCTTCGCACGAGCCTGGTTGAGAGTGGAACTGAGCCGCTCGGTGCCCTTCTGACTCGCGTGCAGAAGGGCTTTTGCGTTGGAACCTAAGTTGACTACGAGAGACGGCGCTTCAGTTCGGCGTCGATCTCGTTCATGAAATCTTCGGTGGTGAGGTAGGGATGGTCGGCGCGGATGAGGATCGCGAGATCTTTGGTCATCTTGCCCGATTCCACTACGTCCACGCAGACGTTTTCGAGAGTCTGGGCAAAGGCCTCGACGTCGGGGGTGTTGTCCATCTTGCCACGATACTGCAGTCCGCGAGTCCAGGCATAGATCGACGCGATTGGATTGGTCGAGGTCGGTTTGCCCTGCTGATGCATACGGTAGTGGCGCGTCACGGTTCCGTGAGCGGCTTCCGCTTCGATGGTACTGCCGTCAGGAGACATGAGCACGGACGTCATCAGGCCGAGCGATCCATAGCCCTGGGCGACGGTGTCGGATTGGACGTCGCCGTCATAATTCTTGCAGGCCCAAAGATAGCCGCCGTTCCACTTGAGGTTCGACGCAACCATGTCGTCGATGAGGCGATGTTCATATGTCAGGCCCTTTGCCGTGAAGGCGTCTTTGAACTCGGCGTCGAAGATTTCCTGGAACAGGTTTTTGAAGCGCCCGTCGTAGGCTTTGAGGATCGTGTTCTTCGAAGAGAGATAGACCGGATACGAGCGGTTGAGCGCGTAGTTGAAGCAGGCGCGCGCAAAGCCTGCGATGGAACTATCGAGGTTAAACATCCCCAACGCAATGCCGGCGCTGGGAGCCTTGACGATCTCGCGTTCGATCGGCGCGCCGCCGTCGGCGGGCGTGAAGGTGAGCTTCAGGGTGCCAGCGCCGGGAAACGTGAAATCCTGCGCGCGATACTGATCGCCAAAGCCGTGCCGGGCGACGACCACCGGAAGGTTCCAGTGGGATACGATGCGTGGAACGTTCTTGCAGACGATCGGTTCACGGAAGATCGTGCCATCGAGGATGTTGCGGATCGTGCCGTTGGGGCTGCGCCACATCTGCTTGAGGCCGAACTCCTTGACGCGATCCTCATCGGGCGTGATGGTGGCGCACTTGACGGCCACGCCGAACTGCTTGGTGGCGTTCGCCGAATCGATCGTGATCTGATCGTTGGTCTCGTCACGCTTCTGCACCGAGAGATCGTAATACTTCAGATCGACATCGAGATAGGGAAGGATGAGACGTTCGCGGATCCATTGCCAAATGATGCGAGTCATCTCGTCGCCGTCCATCTCGACGACGGGGTTCTTGACCTTAATTTTTGCCATTGCTAAGTGTGGACACTCCAGGGTGGGATAACTTTCTAGTATCTCGCAGGATGAGTGCTGTGTTCCAATCGCTGTCGTTTTCGCGCACTCTCTCTGTGGAATCCATTTCTGAGGCCAATCATTCCCCCGCGAGAATCTTCAGTTCCGCAATGCGTTGCGAGATCTCTTCGCGCGGCATTTTGCGGTACTTCTCCGGCAACAAACTGCGGCGCGTGCATTCGCTCACCGCGATCAGCGTCTGCATCTCGATCTCCGTCGGATATGAAGGCGGAATGAAATCCTCCAGCACGGTGGTGAGATCCGCAGCATCCACAGACGCATCGCCTTCGAGTGCGCTCTTCATGCTCGCACGCACCAATATCGCTTCGATATCCGCCCCCGACATGCTGCCCGCTTTCTCAATAAACAGCTTCTCAACCTCTGGGGATTTCAACGCAATACCTGTCTTCTTCAACATCGCATGGAGCATCGCCAGGCGATCGACGTCAGTATCCGGGTAGAACAGCGCGAGATGCTCTTCCGCGCGCCCCTGGCGCTTGAGATCGACGGGAAGCAGGTCTGGCCGACACGTCAGCAGGAACCAGATCACCTTGCCGCGATTCTCGGTATTGCCCATGAACTGCGCAATCTGAGCGAACACACGTCCACCAACCCCGGAATCGCCGCTCGACGCGCGATCGCCCAGTTGCGCGTCCGCTTCGTCGACAATCACCATGATCGGACTCATCGCCTTCAACAGTTCCAACACCCGCTGGAGATTCGCTTCCGTCTGGCCTTGCCACATCGATCGAAAGTTCTTCAGTACGACAGCTGGAATCCCAACGTCGCCGGCGAAACACGTCGCAAGAAAAGTCTTGCCAGTGCCGACGGGTCCGCAGAGCACATAGCCCATCGGAACCACATCGGTCCGGCCTTTTCGGATCGCGGTGGCGGCGTCGGCAAGCATCTGTTTCGCGGCCGCGGATCCGGAAACGTTGGCCAGGCTAAAACGCGTCTGAACGAATTCGAGCATGCCGCCGCTTTCGGCTTCAATCATGGCGCGCTTGCGACGGCTCAGTTCTTTGGCGGTGAGCGGCGTCTTGTTGTGATGCGCGTGCGCGATGAGCCCCTGCAATTGCAGGCGTTTCAAGCCACTCGTGAGCACGGCCAGCGCTTTCGGCGTAACGTCGGATCCCTCGGGCAATGGCGTCTGCTTCAACTGCCACTCCAGAAACTCAAGCCGCTCGGTTTCATCCGGCAATGGGATCGCCACCGTCGCCACGCCGGGATGCTGCACGATGCCCTGGTTCACTTCGAGTAGATTTTCCGCAATGAGGCAGATGGTGACATCCTGTTTCAAAAACATCGGATTCTGCGCCCAGCGTTTGAGAATCACCAGCGCGTTTCGATCCTCTGGCGATAGGCTTTGCATGTCGCCAGCAGGCGCGACGGTTTCCGCAAACGAAATCGAAAACGCGATCTTGCGGTTGTCGAGCAAGCGCAAGCGCAAGTAGTTGTCGAGGATGTTCATCACGCCGTCGGGATTGCGTGGCAGGCCCGCGGAGTATTGAGTTCCGTGAAACGCGTCGTAGCCGGAAAGGGCGGAACGGAAGTCCGCTTGCATGTCGTTTGTCGAGAAAGAGAGTCCGCCACCGCGGTCGTAATCGAAGACGATCTGTCTTTGACCGAAAAGCCCCTTGTGCAGAAAGTCCTTTAAAGAAAGGAACTCGACGCCTGCCCCATCTCGACGCAGTGGAACCAGGTCATGCACGTTTCCGTGCAGCACAAACTGTACGTAGGCGCCAGAATAGTACTTCTCGGATAGCTCGCGTGCCCAACCTGGAAAGTTGCTCATGTGCAGAAAGTCCTTTATAGAATGGCTTACGATCGGTCGCGGTCACGTTGTCCGCTGCTGTTGCCAAGGCCGGACGATCCTGAAGCCATCGGCGAGATGCCCTCGGATTCGGCGATGGCGAAGAAGTCCTCAATCTCGCGAACAGTGGCCTCTGTGGACTCGACGTCTGCGATGAGCCCCTCAAGTTTCTCGGTCACCATCTGCGGATCGGACAACGTCACAGACTGATCGCGAATCAGTTCCAGCACGTCTTCAATGGCCTCGACTTGCACGTTGATCACCTGCAGGTCGTCGACGATCTTGCGAAAGCGTTCCTGCCGCTTGCGCATGATCTCGATGCGCTTACGGTTGATGTCCTGCACTTTTGCGGGCTGTTTCGGAATTTCACGTTCCAGCGAAGCGATCTCCTGATCGATCGCCCGCGGGTTGGCCTTGTGCAGATATTCGGTGTACACGATGCCGGCGTTGGCAAGCCGCAGAAAAGAATGGATCAGTCCGTCCAGCCGGTTTGACATCTGATCCACGAAGATCTGCGACGTCGACGAAAGCCTCGCGTAGTTACCGCGGATCGCGCTGCAGATCTGTTGCAGTTTCTCGTAGCGGTCACGCACCATCGGCGTGAGTTGCTGATGCATTGACCGGACTCGCTGATCGTGCGCCTTCTTTTCTGCTTCGTATTTCCATGAACGAACCAAACGCCGGAAGGCGCTCGATTGCGGAACCACAGCGAGATACATGAGTTCCACACCGGCGGCCAGCAGAATCGGCAACGCAGTTCCGGAAACGAGGGCGAACGCGACGGCCCCGGCGATGCCGATCACGTTGTATTGCCACTTGAAGGCTTCCTTCAGGTAGTCCACGTTGCCGGTCTCGATCTCATCCACTTTGTTGGATATTCGTGACTTGTAGTTGTAATCGTCTGGCATGCCGAACTTAACCAGTGTAACTAGAGCAGGGGGAACCGCTGACGGATTTCGTCCAGCAGTTTGTGAAACTCCGGAGAGGATGCGATGCCTTTGCGCCAGGCCAAGCCCAGTTTGCCCAAGTCGTAGGACGCCATGACTCGTGCGCCGGGGATGCGTTTTCCTTGCTCGTCTGGCTCGCGGCCCAGCAGTAAGACCATATCCGCGATCTCGCACATGGCGGCGATGTCGTGGCTCACCACGATTGTCGTATTGAGTTCATGCGCATGCGTGACCTCGTTGATGAGTTCCTGCACGGCGTCGAGCGCCACAACGTCGAGACCCGAGAATGGCTCATCCATCAAAAGAAACTGCTCGCTGCACATGATCTGCTGCCCGATGGCGACGCGCTGTCGTTGGCCACCGGAAAGTTGCGTCGGATAGAAATCGCGGCGGTCGTAGAGATTGAAGCGCTCGAGCAGATCTTTTGCGCGGCGTTCGCAATCCTGCCCGGATTTGTCACTACGCGCACCCGCCACCATGAGATTGCTCCACACGGTGCGATGTTCAAACAGTGGATACTGCTGTGCGACGACGCCAACCATGCCGCGTTGCACGACCTTGCCGGGATGTCCGATCAGCACTTCGCCGGAATCGGGCTGATTGAGCCCCGCAAGAATACGGAAGAGTTGCGTCTTGCCGATGCCCGAAGGTCCCAGCAATCCTACGATCTGTCCGGTGGTGCTGCCTTCGCGGACAATGTCGCCGATGTCGAAGCTGAGTTCACGCAGAATCTGATTGCCGCCGAGTTTGAGCGAGATGCTCTTGACCTGTAGAATCGGCTCGCGCAATTCATAACCGTTGGGCATTACTTGCGCTCCAGTGAGAGTTCGGCGTAAGGGCAGACGAGTTTCTTGAGCCAGCCGATGCCGTAATCCTGCGTGAGTCCCACGAGCAGGATCACCATCTGAATTGCAAAGACTTCGGCAAGGTGAAAGTGTTTGTTTTGGTTGAGCAGCAGTGCGCCAACCCCGCCTTCCGCGCGAGAGATGCCTTCCACCATGGTGAGCATCATCCATCCGATTGCGGCGTTCTGCCGCAGCACTTCGATGGCTTTGTCGATCGTTCCGAGTACGACGACTTCCCAAACCACTTGCCATTCGTTCATTCGCAACGTGCGCGCGTGATCGAAGCGGGACTTCGGAATCGCCTCAATTTCCGCCGCCATCGACGTGACAAAGAACACTGTCATGCCGAAAACGAGTAGCGAAACTTTGAGACGATGCCCGCCGCCAACGATCAAGGTGAATACGAACGTGAGGCCGATGAGCCCCAGAAAACGGCCTTTGGCGATGGCTCCGGCGATGGGCCTGAAGAAGGGCATCACCGTCGCGTAGCATATGCCGAGAGACAGCAGCGCCGTCCAGGCGAGGGCTTCGAGGTTCAACAGAAAGCTTGCGATCAGTTCCTGGCCGAGGCCCTGTTCCATCCACATCTTGCCCAAGGCGGAGAAGACTTCCGGCGGTGTGGGTAGAACTTGAAACGGCGTGAGGAACCAAAAGATCAGCGCGATTGCCGCTTGCACGGCCACCACGATCCGCATCGTGGATGAGGTGGCCGTATGGTTCGGTTCGAAGACTCGTTTGAGATCGTTCATTTACCGGTAGTGCCGATGACGATCTCAACGCGACGGTTCTTGGCGCGGCCGTCTTCCGCCGAGTTCGGCGCAACTGGATTCTGTTGGCCGTGCGCAAAGATACGGACGCGACCGTCAGGGAAGTTCAATGCCGACTGCCCTTCGAGCCACTGCTTCACCGCGAAGGCTCGCTGTTCGCTCAACTGCATGTTGGCGTTCGCATCGCCGACCGAATCGGTGTGGCCGTGGACTTCGACAGCTGTGGATCCGGCGACAAGTAGATCTCTGAACATCTGATCGAGGTCTGTTTTTGCCGACGGCGAAAAACTAGCCTTGCCCGTGTCGAACGTGATGTTCCAGGCGCGGCGGCTGACGACATTTGTGACTTTGTCGGATGTCGAAAACTGCGGCAGCGTCGCCGGAGCCATCGATCCGGAACGCGCGGCGACGGCCGCGATATACGAAGTGTCCAGAATTTCAGAGACCGGATAGTAGCTGGGCACGAGATCTGGATACTGTTTCACGACGATGTCGCCGAAGACGGTGTACGTCGCAGCGAATAGATTTGACGCGCCTTTGGCGAGTCCGAACAGCATTAGATTGTCAGCGAGATTATTCACCGTGGATCCGCCCAATTCCACTTGCAAGCCTTGCTTGTCGGTTTCGGTGACGCCGTTGTAGTAACGTTCCCAGTAGTTGGCGTCGGCATTGGCTTCGTGATAAACAGCGGACGAAATCTGCGCCGCATGCTTCAAAGCGGACTGATGCGCTTTGACCTGATCTCCGCCATCGAAGGTGGCTTTGAGCATACCCTCGACGGTGGATCGATTGTCTTTCATCCATTTGTCGATGCCGATAATCGCATGAGGCATTTGACTGCTGTATTCGCGGGTGCTGGCGATCGACACCAGTCCTCCCTTTTTTTTCGCCACATTCACGTCGCCGGGAGTCCAGGTGACGACACCGTTTACGCAAACATTCTTGGTCTCGCCTGTTTTTTTACCTTTGTCGACCACAGGTCGCTTTTCGCAATAGCCGGAGATGTACTTTTCGCCGGCATCGAGATAGTCACTCGTTGCGACCCAATTGAGACACTTGGCGTCCCAGGTCTTTTCGTCGGGGTTGTTGCAGAGTCCGTTGTCGCCGAGCCACTTCTGCGCGATGTTCCAATCGCCGTCGCGAAGGTATCCGGCCACCAGCCCGCCACGCGAAGCCGCGGGATTCTGCTTCCACGCCGGTGGACCCATAAACTTGTCTTCACCGCGCGAGTAGCCTGCGGATCCAACGACTTTGGCAACATACTCCGGGCCGATCTTTCGAAGCGTGTCGTTGATACCCTTCAAAAAGGTGGCCGCGCCGTCGCCCATGATGGCCACGAAGTGCGCGCCCTTGGTGGGATTTTTGGTTCCGCCTTTGAGTTCGGTGGCGAAGGCGACTAACGCCTCCTGCATCTTACTCGAATCGTCTTCGCGGACGAAGCGAAGATTGACGCCTTCTTTGCACATGAAACTGCCGTCGCTCGATTGTGGGCCGCCGGTGGCGAACATCAGCCCCATCTGAGCATTCCAAGCCCAGTGATAGAAGCGGACTTCGGGCTTGTCGTCGCAGCCGCGCCTCGAGCCCGGCATGCTGACCGCCGTCACGTTCGACGAACTCGATGTCGTCGTTGTCGGAAGTTCGATGCGTTCGATATCGGTCGAGGATCGGACCTTCGCGCTGGGAATCAATTTATCGAGGATTCCATACTCTTTCAAGGCATAGCCTACGATTCCAGCACCGACGAGAAAGATCGCGGCCCAGCCGCCTTTTTCAATTTTCACAGCCATGTTTGCATGTCTCCTAGGTTAGAGCGATTTCTCGCCCTCGCGGCCACCGATGGTCTTGCCAGGAGTCGACTCGCCGGCCTGCGGCGTGACCATTCCCATTTCCACCTTGAACTGTTTCAACAGTTCATTGGCCTGTAGTTTCTCCGCTTCCTTCTCGATCTCGAAGCGCTGCTGATCGACGTTGCTGAGCGCCATATCCATGCGCGCCTCGTTGACCGCAGTCTGCTCTTCGATCTTACGAACCATTTCATCGTGGGTCTGGCTGACGCCTGCGACCTCGAACTGTTCCATCGCGTCGGCCACTTTGCCCTGCCACTGAGAACGGCGATGGTCTCGGATGGCGTTCATCGCCTCGCGGGTCTTGCGCTCTTTCTCGCGCAGAAACGCCTGCTTTACCATCATCGCTTTGTCGAAGGCGGCTTTGGCTGCGCCGAGTTGTCCGCCGTTGCGCGCGGCGGCGGAACGGGTCTGTTCCAACTGGGCGGCGAAGGATGCGGCGATGTCGTCGCGACCGGCCTGAATCGCGGCCTTGGTTTTGGATGTGAGTTCCGAAAGGTCGAGTTTGTACTTGGCTTCTTCTCGCTCAAGCAGCGTGACATTCGCCTTGACCATGGCGATCGATTCGTTCATTCGTGGAACCTGATCGTTCATGTCGCGGATGTTTTGCTCAAGGATGATCTCGGGATTCTCAGCCACAGAGATGAAAAATCCGAAGAACGAGCGGATGACTCTGGATATTCTATTGAACATTTGGTTGGACCTTTGCTACTTCGACGCCTCTACTTTGACTCCGGCCCGGCGAGCGGGCGCGGATTCGTGGATGTCGAGATCGGATTGTCAGTCACGAAATGTGATACGCAATCCGCAATTCTTTGTTCCTCAAGCTGCTTCTGCACGCGCCAGGAAGCGAACAGCTCTTTCTGCTTGGCGATCTCGTCGAGGTTCGTCTGAAGGCGCGCCTTCTGCTCGGCAACGAATTTGTCGAGGTCGGCCTGTATCTTGCGATTCTCGTCCACTTTGCGTGCCTCGATGTCCTCAACGGACTTCTGGCGGACGCGCTCAAAGCCGTCCAGCGCCTGATCGCGGCGGATCGCGTCCTGGATCACTTCCTGAATCTTCACACCCGCGGCTTCGAGGGCGACGAGGATCGAACCCTTTTTGATCTCGGCGGGCATCTGTCGGATGTGCTCGCTGTTGAGCATGTCGGAAACCTTCAAAATCGTGTATCCGTGCACGGGGGGCTTGATCTCGGCGGCACCGTAGATGTCGTCGAAGGTGGACAGCGGACCAGCCTTCTCAAACTTGGCTGCCGGTGGCGGTGGTGCCGCCGCGGTGGGCCGTTCCAACTGCGCAGGCATGGGCGACTTCATAGATGCGGCGATCTCTTCGATCGCACGCGCGGCGTCTCCGCTTGACGTTGACCCACCTTGGGACCCGCCTTGCGGTCCGCCTTCGACAGTGACAAAGTACTCGTACCACTTCTTATCAGTCATAGCAGTAGCTATTGTGACACGCGTAAAAGCGCCGCAGAACCGCTCATCGATTGCAGGCTTGTAATTTACTGCCGTGCCTCATAGAGTTCGCGGACCTTCGCCAAGGAGTCTGGCGCGATTTTTTTCAACTGACTGCCGGGCCAAGGTTGCGCACCTGAAGCGAACGGCAGCAGATACTGAAAGGCTTTGAACATGCTCCGTCCGTCGGCAGTTTGGAATTTCCAGAGGTTAACGCCCAACGGCTTGGCGATTGCGGCAGCGTTGGCCAAGGCTTCGAGATTGAAGACGCTATAGCTATAGCCATCGGCGCGCGCGGCTTCGAGCGGCTGCGTGCCGTCCGGCTGAAACTGCCAGGCGATGCGCTTCTTGAGTTCCTCGGCGCGTTTCTTCGCCTGGGGTTTTAGCCCGAGATAGACTTCGATGCGCAGGCCTTGGGCCGCATACCAGGATCCATGGTTGTTCTTGGCCTGCGATTCCTTGGTGCCGATCTCGCTAGTGGTGAGCCACTTGTGATAAGCGGTCATCCATTCACGCATCGCTTTGTCTTCGGTCTGCGGCCAAGCCTTGAGCTTCTCGAGATCGCGGATCGAATCGAGGATTTCAATCATTGCGCGCATGGTGATTAGCCCTTCGGCGCGCCCGTCATTGCGCCCTTTCACGATTTGCCCGTAGTTGACGTGCGGATTCATGCGCGTCTTGGGATCGAGAAACCAGACAACAATGCGGCGGACGGCGTTGTCGGCGAACTCGGATTCCGCGGTGGCGATGGCGGCGTCAGTGAGGCGGCGGATGGTGTGCGCGGTGGTCGAGTAGTTATTGGCGTCGCCTTGCGCGACGAGTTCGCGATTGGTGTGGCCGTCTTTGCGGATGTAAGGGATGCCGTTCGGTTGAGCCGGATCGGGCCACCAGTAGGGCGCGTAGCTGACGTAGTCGTGCTTGTCGTTCGAAGGTCCTGGTTCGGCTTTGGACATCACGGAAAGGACGGGCTGCCGCATGAGCTTTTTGGCTTCCATCGAGTTGATGGGTTGGGCTTGGATGGCGGAGGCGAGAAGCAGGTAAATCGCGGCTTTCATTGGTGCGATCATTCTAGCAATGCGGATTCTGTTGCTGGTGTTGCTCGGGACCGGTTGCGTGAACGCCTGCTCGCTGGCGATGTGCCTCGGTCGGGACGTTGAGATGGGATCGAGCTTCACGGTTGCTCTGCATCGCGATGGCAGGCCGCTGGTTGGTGCCAGAGTGATGGTCACGGGAGTGGGTGATGAATTTATCGCGGAGACTGGGGCCGACGGCACGTATCGGTTTTCGGCCTTGCCGCCAAGCGACAGCTATGCGCTTGGGGCGGGATACATGGGATTCAGCGTAGCGTGGCAGTGCTTTCACATTCGCGAAAAGCCTTCGCGGAGAGCTCGCGGTTTGGCGACCTTTGTGTGGGACCCCGGCTTTGTCGATTTGTGGCAGATGCAGGGTTCGATCTTTGATCCCAACAAATGGCTGACGCCACGAGCGAAGTCGGGTTCGGATGGGAGGTATGGGTTTGCGGCTGTTCCCGATGGTGAGTATGCGCTAGTGTCGGCTGCGGGTGCGGGTCCCAGTGGGATTGAGTTCCACGAATCGAGGGAACTGGTTCGCCTCAAGGCTTCCGCTGTGCGCACCTCGCTGAATTTGTCGCTGTCGAATACCAGTTGCGGCGCATACCTGTCGGCTGCGCGATAAATGCGTTCTTAGCCCGCGCAAGTGCATCTAGGAGAGGTGATGCTGCGCGACGTCATCGTTTTACTGGGAGACCAACTCGATCGTGAGTCCGCTGTGTTCACGTCTGCGGATCCGAAGCAGGATCGCATCTGGATGGCGGAAGTGCGAGAAGAATCCACTCATGTTTGGAGCCACAAGGCTCGCATTGCCCTGTTCCTCAGCGCGATGCGGCACTTTCGCGATGAGTTGCGTGCAACCGGTTGGACGGTGGAGTATCGCGAGATCGACGAGCATCCCGCGACGCTGCCGGGCGAGTTGGCCAAGGCTGTTGCCGCACTCCACCCCCAACGGATCCGGGTCGTACAACCAGGGGACTATCGCGTAGAGCAGAGCCTGCGCGCGGCTGTTCCGGCGATCGAGTTCGTCGCCGATACCCACTTCCTCTCTTCGATGGACGACTTCAGGAACCACGCCAAGGGCCGCAAACAACTGCGCATGGAATTCTTCTATCGAGAGATGCGTCGTCGTTACGCCGTATTGATCGATTCAAACGGCCAACCCGAAGGCGGCGAGTGGAACTACGATTCCGAGAATCGCGGCGCGTTCGGCAAGCAAGGTCCGGGGCTCGTTCCGGCCCCGGTACGATTCCAACCCGATGCCCTGACCGCAGAAGTGATGGGGCGAGTAGAAGATCTGTTCGGCAACCATCCGGGCAAACTCGAACACTTCGATTGGCCCGTCTCGCCCGCGCAGGCAGAGGCAGCGCTCCAGGATTTTCTCGACAATCGCCTGCCTGCCTTTGGCGAATACCAGGATGCGATGTGGACAGCACAGCCGTTTCTCTATCACGCACGCATTTCAGCAGCGCTCAATCTGAAGCTGATCCATCCACGCAGGGTTGTGGATCAGGCCGAGCAGCGATATCGACAAGGCCGGGCACCTCTCGCCGCAGTAGAAGGATTCATCCGGCAGGTACTCGGTTGGCGCGAGTACGTCCGCGGACTCTACTGGCTGCACATGCCTGCCTATGCGACCATGAACGCGCTCGAAGCACACGAGCCATTGCCAGGGTTCTATTGGACCGGCGAGACCGACATGCAGTGCTTGAGCGCGGCGATTGGGCAGACGCTTGCGCATGGCTACGCACACCATATCCAACGCCTGATGGTGACGGGATTGTTTGCCCTGTTGGCAGGCGTGGATCCGAAGCAAGTTCACGAGTGGTATTTGGCGGTGTATGTCGATGCGGTGGAATGGGTCGAGCTTCCCAACACCATCGGGATGTCGCAGTTCGCCGATGGCGGCATCATGGCGTCGAAGCCGTACGCGGCGAGTGGCAAGTACATTCAGCGCATGAGCAACTATTGCAGTGGATGCCGCTATGATCCGGCTGTGGCTACCGGTCCGAAAGCCTGCCCGTTCACGACGCTCTACTGGGATTTTCTGATGCGGCATGAGCCTCGCCTGCGCGCGAATCCAAGAATGGCGATGCAGATCCGCAACGTGGATCGTCTCACCGATGAGAAGCGATCTGCGATTCAGACGCAGGCGGCGGAACTGCGTGTCACCGGGTTCACTCAATCCGGATCGTATGAGCATTGAACCATTTTTGCAGCGGATTGCGCTGGACAAGGCAGGAGGTCAATTATGAAACTGAATCTTGACCCAATGCCTCATCAACGGGCAGTCGCTCTTCGAGCACGCCCGAATCATCATTTCGACCAGGCGAGTATTGCCGAGAGCCTCGGCGATATCGTGCGGTTTTCCAAGCCGCTGAGTCCCGTCGCGGTCTGCCCGGTTGGGGTGCCGCCCGACGCCGTACGCATCCTCATTGGGCTTCTCTCGCAGCAGGGTGTGGAGTCCCACGCGGGCGAACTGCCACCCGGCTTTCCACTGCATCGGAGAGACGCGGCCATCGTGATTCTTGCAGGCGCGCCGAAATCACACCATGCCCCGTTGCATCCGACAGGGC
>CAZCPL010000140.1:0-2485 GCA_964500255.1 uncultured Solibacteraceae bacterium
AAACGCGCCAGCAGGCCCACGCGTGAACCGGCGGGTTGACATCTTCAAAAGCCCACTCATACGCTGGCATCTGCCCGTTCGGATGCATGTACCATTCGCGCAAAAACAGTTCCAACTGCCCCTTGGCAAAGGTCGGATCGATCAGCGAAAACGGGATCATGTGAAACGCCAGATCCCAGGCGGCGTACCAGGGGTATTCCCACTTGTCCGGCATCGAGACGATGTCGGCGTTGAACAGGTGGTTCCACTGGTGGTTGCGGCCCTTGAGGCGTCCTACAGGTGGAGGGTGCTGCCCGGGGTCGCCCTTCAGCCAGTCTTCGATCACGAAATGATAATACTGCTTGGACCACAGCATCCCGGCGAAGGCCTGCCGTTGGACCGCACGCGCATCGGGCGACAGCGTCTTCGGACAGAACCCGTAGAATTCCTCGTTTTCGGCGATGCGTTGCAAAAACAATCCCTGATAGTCGATCGGCCCGTCATTGTCGCTCAAGCGCAGGCGGATCTGATACGAACCCTGCGCAGGGATGTCGCAAATGTAGAGTCCTGCGGCTTTGGTTCCATGGCGGTCTGGATTGACGGCGTCTTGCTTGTCTTCGATCAGGTATCGATGGAAAGCGTCTTTGTAGAAGCCCTCGCCGGAGCGTATGTTCCAAAATCGTTCGCTGTTGGTTTCGTTCTCAGTAAAGAGAAGGTCCGGGTTGCCATGAAAGGTCATGGCCATCGATCCGAGCGTTGGTTCGTGAATCGAGACGAGGTTCGGACCCTCTTGCCGAAGTTGGGGCTTTATCGATCCGGGCTTCCACGCCCAGGTGTTGCGGAACCAGAGCGTAGGCAGTACATGCAAGCGAGCCGCTTCGGGGCCGCGGTTATGGATGGTGATACGAATCGCAGTGTCGTTGACGTCGGCCTTCGCGTACTCGACGAAGACGTCGAAGTAACGGTCGTCATTGAAGACGCCGGTGTCGATCAATTCGAACTCTGGGTCGGTCTGCTTGCGTCGTCGCGACTCGTCGACAAGCTGGCTGTAAGGAAACGCCGCCTGCGGATACTTGTACAGGCACTTCATGTAAGAATGCGTCGGCGTGGATTCGAGATAGTAGTAAAGCTCTTTGACGTCCTCGCCGTGATTGCCTTCCGGGCCCGCGAGTCCGAAGAGGCGTTCTTTGAGGATGGAGTCTTTGCCATTCCAAAGTGCTAGCGCAAAGCAAAGGCGCTGATGGTTGTCAGAGATGCCACAGAGTCCATCTTCACTCCAACGGTAGGTGCGGGAACGGGCGTGGTCATGGGGGAAGAAGTCCCAGGCGGTGCCTTTGGGCGAGTAATCCTCGCGGACGGTTCCCCAGGCGCGTTCGGACAAGTAGGGTCCCCAACGGCGCCAGTGCTTCTCTTTACTTGCGGTCTCTTCGAGGCGGAGGCGCTCGGCTGTTTGCGGAACGGTCGGGTCGTTGGGGGACATCATTTATTAAGATAGCGTCACATGTATGCGAAGGGTAGCTGTCCGGCGGACTCCCACCGAGTGATGGCACCTGCAATTGAACTGGATGTGGTTGCCACATTTCGATCACCCCAGGGATTGTTGAAGTTGATTCCGAGCATCTCCCTGCTGGGCGTGACGCGGCGTTTGAATTGAATGACCATAGCCGCGCAAGCAAGCCAGCAGATCGGGCTGAACTGCTGGCTGACCATGTCGACATCGTATTGGATTCTTGCCAATTTCGGTCTCCTCGATAGGGAAGACCGGATCCTTGGGGAAAGGTTGAGTCGCTATCGAAGTTTTCTAACTGGTGAGAAAACCAGCCAAAGAGTCGACGACAGGACGCCGACTGCGCAAACCGCAAACATGGCCCGCATGCCGATGCCAGCGGCGAGCGCTCCACCAACCAACGCTCCAAGGGGCCACATCCCCTTGAACAAAAGCTTAGCGAATGCGGTGATTCGTCCAAGCAGTTCCGGCGCGGCGATCGATTGTCGAAGCGTCACCTCATGGATGCTGTAAACGGGATACGAGACATCGCCGAACAACTGCGCGGCTCCCAGGCAGAAGATCGCGAACCAGCCCGGGGCGCTTGGCAACGGGATCAGCAACAACAAAAGTCCCGAGACGATCGACGCGCCGACCATCGCCGTGCCTCGCTGAGCCTTTCACCGATACGATGCGCGAACACTGATCCGAAGAAGGCACCGATGCCGCCGAGCGTGACAACGAATCCAAGAATGAGCGGTGTGAAATGCAGCTCACGAATCGCATAGAGCACGTAGAGCGTCGAAAAGAATCCGAAGAAGAAACTCACCGTCGCCGCACGCCACGCCATCGCGCGCAAGATCGGGTGGGCAAACGTCTCCCGATACCCGGCAGAAAGTTCATGCCAGTTCCAGGAATCCTCGTGTGAAGTCTTGACGGTCTCCGGTTTGCGAATCAGCGAGACCGGGAGGGCGGAAAGTAGAAACGAAAAAGCATCGAGCGCGATGCCTCGAGGTGCCC
>CAZCPL010000140.1:2495-14750 GCA_964500255.1 uncultured Solibacteraceae bacterium
CCCCCAGCCATTGCACGAGTGCGCCGGTGGATGCAGGTCCAATCATTTCCGCAGTTGTCATGCTCAACGTGAGCTTTGCGTTGCTTCGAGAAGTTGATCGCGGCGCACCAGTGACGGCGAGAGAGACTGATAGGCAACGTCGAAGAATGTCGTAAGAATCGCCGCGCCCGCTATCACCAATCCCAAGGCCGTGAAGCTGAGCTTACCTTGCGAGTGTAAGAAGGGGATGAGTGCCAGGAATCCGGCGCGTCCCAGATCGGACCAGCCCAGGATCGCGCAAACGCATCCGGTCCGCTGCGATCCCGGCTATCGGACCGAACACCAAGGCTGCGAAACCGTTCAGCGACGCCAGCAGCCCCATCTGCGCAGGTGTTGCATGAAGAAGCATCACTGCCGTGAGCGGGAGGCCCTCTCGGGTGATCCTCGACCCGATTTCGGAAATGGTTTGGCCGATCCAGAGCTTCAGAAACTCAGGGTCGCTCCAGAGGGACTCAGGGGAACGCATTGCAACGAGGGGACTGTTCTAATAAGATGGCTATCGTACGATTTCAGTGATATAGATCACTACATTATGCTGGTATCTCTATTCAAGTCGGTGACGGCCCCTAGGCCTTGAGAGTGCTCCACATCCGGGTCCGTAACTCAAGCAGCGTCAAAAAAGTTGTGAAGAATCTGATCGCTGAGCTGGAATTGTGCACATAATGATCGAAGGCGCTCAACAACCCCTGGTAGAGAGCGGCATCGAGAGGGAGACAGCAACCCATGTCTGACAAATCCTTGCGCTATAATAGTGCGCTTCAGTTTGACGATGAGATGGCGTTCGACACCGATCCGGCGGAGTCGTTTCGCGACGTAGGCGACTATTCGGACGATCGGGATGAAGATCTCGTGAAAGTAACGATCGCTTCAGATCCGGCTTCGCCACCCCCCCCGCCCCGAATTACACCTGCTCCGGTTACAGTAGTAAAGGACACGGAGACGGTTGTTGTGGAGAAGACGGATAGATCGGAGGTCCTGGTACCTCCTACCGTTGCGAAGCGAAAGCCGGTATCTGGGTCCCAGAAGAATCAACCAGCCCCTGCTAAGAAGAAGGCTGCGGAACGGAAAGTTGTGGCTGCTAAGACGGTAGTCGTAACGAAGAAGTCTGCGGGTTCGAACAAGGCGGCGGCGAAGAAAGTGAATTTACCTAAAGTGTCAACTAAGAAAGTTGCGGCAAAGAAAGCCGTTGCCAAAAAGCCAGTCGCTGTCAAGAAGGCTGTTCCGGCGCCCGCGAAGAAGGCCGCTGTGAAAGTCGCCGTCACCAAGGCCGCACCGGCCAAGAAGGTTGTTGCGCCGGCCAAGAAGGCTGCCGCTCCGGCCAAGAAAACCGCCGCGCCTGCGAAGAAGGCTGCTGCAAAGAAGAAGTAGGTAACCGCGAGGCGCGCTTGGCGCGCCCCTCTGTCTTTACGAGGCCTGACGGCCTAGCCTTTGTCGACAGTCCTCCGGCAACGCTCGAAGAGTTCGAGCAGCGAGTCTGCTTGCTCTTCGGGCGTCCGGCTGGCCTTCGATCCAAAACCGGCACTGGATGAACTGCCCTTGCCATAGCCGGTGGAGACCGCGATAAACTTCATCAATTCGAGTGCCACTTCGTCCTTACCTGCACCCTTGGCTGTTGTTTCCTGCTTGTTTTCGTCTGCCATTTCCTGATCCGGTTTTCCTTCCGTCCTTTCCGTTTTCCACCCCACTTCTGATTCGTGTGGTAATTCTCTAGGGTATCCCGATCCGGGATCTTTCCGTTCATGCCCATCCGAGCAACGCGTCACATCCGGAAAATGCGGGGGGGAGCGCAGGCGCATCTGCTCGCCGCCGAAGATGGTGGATACTACGTCGTGAAGGCCACCAACAATCCGCAAGGCCGCCGTGTTCTTGTGAATGAATGGATCGCGGGCGTCTTCCTTCGGCACCTGCAAATTTCCACGCCGGAATGCGCGGTGATCGAAATCACCCCGGAGTTCGCCGCGGAGTTCCCGCAGTTTTGCATCCAACTAGGACCCACCCGCATCCCAATTTTGCCCGGCTGGCACTTCGGATCGCGCTTTCCAGGAGACCCCCTGCGCATGTCCGTCTATGACTATGTCGCAGATGAACAAGTTCGCGAATGTCTCAATTACTGGGAATACGCGGCTATACTGCCATTTGACAAGTGGGCGAGCAACGCCGACGCCCGTCAATCGATCTTTTATCGCGCACAGATCCGCGCGGCCAACTCGGCATATGAGACCACCGGCATCGTCACCCAGATGATCGATCATGGTTTTTTGTTCGAAGGACCCAACTGGAGTTTTGGCGATTCACCGATGCAGGGCGTCTACCCGAGACCCACTGCTTACGAACGTGTTCGTGGATATGACGACTTACAGCCTTGGTTGGACCGCATCGTTTACTTTCCCGAGGAGGTGTTCGACGAGGCCTTGCGACAGGTACCGCAACCTTGGATCGAAGGCGAAGAGGATCAACTGCATGCGCTCCTCGATCGCCTCTACAAGCGCCGCAATCGAACCCCCGATCTCATCGGAGACCTGCTTCGTGCCAAACCGGCGTTGTTCCCGAACTGGACTCGCAAGTAAGGCAATGCGATAAGATCGCGGGAATGTTGAAAACGAACCGTTATCGCGAAGCACTGGCGGAAGGCCGCGTCCCCGTCGGCCACATGGTCTGGGAATTTGGTACTCGTGGCATTTCGCGCATCGTTGAATCCACTGGCCTCGACTTTGTCATCTTTGACATGGAACACTCGGGCTTCGGGATCGAGAGAATGTTCGACTTGATCGCCTATGCCAAGGCCTGCACGTTCGCCCCCTTCGTGCGTGTGCCCGAAGGAAAATATCACTTTCTGGCGCGATTGATGGATGCCGGCGCACTCGGCGTCATGATCGGCAATGTCGAAACACCGGAACATGCCAAATACATAGTCGATTCCGTCAAGTACGCGCCGATGGGCCGACGCGGCGTGGGGCTGGGCGGTGCGCACACAGACTATGTGGTTCCCGACCCGGTGAAGTATTTCGCCGACAGCAACGCATCGTCCGTGGTGATTTGTCAGATCGAATCGCCCAAAGGCGTCGAGAATGCCGAAGCCATCGCGGCCATTCCAGGCGTCGATATCCTCTGGGTTGGACATTTCGATCTGTCAACTTCGATGGGAATTCCCGGCCAGTTTCAGCATCCGGATTTTCTGGCCGCCTTGAAGCGCGTCGTGGATGCAGCCAACAAGCATGGCAGGAAATTGGGGATCCAGCCCGGCACGCCTGAGTATCTCGATCAATGGTTGAGCATGGGCTTCAACGTGATCAGTTGGAATGTGGATTCCGCAATCTATCGCGCGGCGTTAGAGGCAGGCGTACGGCTGGTTCGCGACCGTGCCAGTCGCGGTTAGTTGGAGCTGCTAGTGCTGTAGCTAAGCTTGGCCATTCGCAGTGAGGCCTCCAAAGAGCGTGAGGCGATCGCCTACGCTTTGCGCTCGCCGATGGCGCGCAGCCGTTCCAGATCGTCTTCGAACTGAACCACAGAATGACGGAGTTTTTCGACTGGCTGATCGATGTCGTGGAACTCGACTTGGTTTTTCAGTCGCCACCCCGCTTCCGACGGTTTGCGCGCGCGCGCGCCGTCGACGAGAGTGCGGCGCATCTCTCTGGCCGCGATCGCGAGAAAGTGCCGAGCAGCCGCAGTTACGGTTTGAGGACCAACGCCGTGCCTTTTCCGCATTGATTCCTTCTCCGTTTGTCACCACTCCAATCGTCTCGCTGCAAAGGTTATCATGAGAACGATGTCTGAAGAGTTGGCCTTACCCCCGGTAACGTTCGAGTTTCTCGTGATTTCGTACAAGACCCAGGCGGAGATGAACCTGGGGAT
Organism: uncultured Solibacteraceae bacterium; assembly: GCA_964500255.1. Taxonomy (GTDB): domain Bacteria; phylum Acidobacteriota; class Terriglobia; order Bryobacterales; family Bryobacteraceae; genus F-183. The sequence goes on from CAZCPL010000140.1 coordinate 6,387, forward strand.
GATACGGCTCAGTGAGGATCAGCCCCCGCCCGATATCCGGCTCGCACGCCACTTCGTCGACCTGCTGGGCCTCTTGCAGGACAAGACGAAGGGCAACTTGACCTGGGAAGAAGAACGGCTGCTGAATAACGTCTTGACGGAACTGCGCTTCCGCTACCTGCAGGCGTTTGAGGAACAGCAGAAGAAAAAGGCCGCCACGGCGGAATAGATGTCCGAACTCTCGATCACGGTGCTTGGTTCCGGCACCAGCGTCGGAGTGCCTACGGTGGGCTGTGAATGCAAGGTTTGCCGGTCGGTCGATCCGCGTGATAAGCGGCTGCGGCCATCGGTGCTTATCAGCTATGCCGGCCACAACATCCTCGTGGACACTACCCCGGACTTCCGCTACCAGGCTCTCCGTGCCAATATCGGCCGCATCGACGCCGTGCTCTACACCCACTCACATGCGGATCACATCATGGGGCTGGACGACTTGCGGCCTTTCAACTTCATGCAGCGGGAACTTATCCCGATCTACGCCGCCCGTCCCCATCTGGACTATCTGAAGTGCTGCTTCCCTTACATTTTCGATGAGTCCCCGTCGGAATCCTCGCGTCCGCGGATTGTCGTGAATGAGTTCTCCGAGGAAAGTTCCATAGACCTGTTCGGGTTAACGTTCCGGCCCTTGCGGCTGGCGCATGGCAAGGGTGTGTCTTATGGATTCCGCTTTGGCCCGGCCGCTTATCTCACCGACCACAGCGATATCCCACAGGAATCTTTGGACCAGTTGCATGGTTTGGATGTGCTGTTTCTGGATGCGCTTCGGCACAATCCGCATCCGACTCATTCCACTGTTACTCAGTCTTTGCGTTCGGTAGAGCTACTGCAGCCGAAACGGGCTTTCTTTACCCATATCTCCCACGACCTGGGGCATGAGCGTACTGAAGAACAGTTTCCCCAGCATGTTCGTTTGGCGTACGACACGATGCGTGTGACCGTTGAGGTGGATGCCTAACGATGGCTTTCCGAGTGATTCGCAGTCTTGCCGAGGTTCCTCAAGACTTTGGCCCTTGTTCCCTGACGATCGGGAATTTCGACGGTGTCCATGCCGGGCATCGTGAACTGATTCGTCGCGTAGTGACCACCGCGAAGCGTCCGAAGTGGCTGCCAAGCGTGCTCACGTTCGATCCGCACCCTTCCAGGTTGCTGGCTCCTGACCGTTCCCCGCACTTGCTGACTTCGCTCGAACAGCGGCTGTCGCTCATGCAGTTCGAGCGGATCGAACAGGTGCTTGTGCTTCCGTTCACCAGAGAGATCGCAAGTTTGTCTGCCGAGTCTTTTGTTCGCGACGTCTTAGTGAATCGCCTGGGTGTGAAGCATGTCGTGGTTGGGGACAACTTTCGCTTTGGATCCAAGCAATCCGGCGATACGACGATTTTGCGTGAACTCGGTGAGCAATTGGGATTTCGCCTGGACGTAGTCGGCGCGGTTGTCATGCGAGACCGGGTGGTGTCCAGTTCCGAGATCCGAAAGTTGATCGGATCCGGGGAGATTGGCTTTGCCAATCGTATGCTGCAGCGACCGTACGGGCTCGAAGGGCTGGTCGTGCAAGGCCATGGCATTGGTTCCAAGCAGACAGTTCCGACATTGAACCTGAAGACCGATGCGGAACTTCTGCCTCCGCCCGGTGTATACATTACCCAAACTTGGGACATGGACAGTCCGCGAAAGTGGGAATCGATCACCAATGTCGGATATCGGCCTACTTTCCAGGGAGAAGGTCTCACCATCGAGACTTTCCTTTTGTCTCCCTTCGATGGAGAGAGCCCCGTCGAGATCCGGGTCGAGTTCCTACAGTGGGTGAGGGAAGAGCGAAAATTTCCAAACCCTGAGACCTTGAAGCAGCAGATTCTGCGCGATGTGGGCAAGGCCAAAGCCTACTTCAGCCGCAATGCGAGTCTTCGCTGATTTATAATAGAGAAGAATCCCCCCTACAGGAGAGTTATGAGCATTTCTGAAGGCAAGCTGCGCCATATGCGCAAGTTGTCAAACTCGAATGGTGTCATTGCCGCCGCTGCCATGGATCAGCGGGGAAGCTTGCAGAAGTCTTTGGCTGCCGCCAAAGGCGTCAAAGCAAACGAGATCAGCGACGAGATGATGTCGGAGTTTAAGACCGCCGTGGTGCGGATTCTGACGCCGCATGCCACCGCCATCCTGCTCGATACCGAGTATGGACTACCCGCCGCGGCGGCCCGTTCGTCCAATGCCGGCTTGCTGCTGGCATACGAAAAGAGCGGTTACGACAACACGCAAGTGGGTCGACTGCCGGATCTGTTGCCCGATCTCTCGGCCAAGCGAATCAAGGACTTTGGCGCGGACGCCGTCAAGATCCTGATCTACTACACCCCGTTTGACGATCCCAAAGTTAACGACATCAAGCACGCGTTCTGCGAACGCATCGGTTCGGAGTGCGAAGACAATCAGATTCCGTTTTTTCTTGAGTTCATCGGATACGATCCGAAGGGCGGAGACGAGAAGGGTCTGGAATTCGCCAAAGTAAAGCCTGAGATTGTGATCCAGAGCATGGCCGAGTTCTCAAAGCCTCAGTACAAGGTGGACATTCTCAAGGTGGAAGTTCCGATCAACGCGGAATACGTCGAGGGATCCTCGGTGTACAAAGGCCAGAAGGCCTACTCCCGCCAGGAAGCCCTCGACCACTTCAAGCGCGCATCCGATCTCGCGACCAAGCCATTCATCTATCTCAGCGCCGGTGTGAGCAACGATCAGTTCACGGAATCGCTGAAGATGGCTGCGGACGCGGGCACGGATTACTCGGGCGTACTCTGCGGCCGCGCCACCTGGAAAGAAGGCATCCCCGTCTACGCGAAGCAGGGTTTGACGGCCCTCGAAGAGTGGCTTGGCACGGAAGGCGTCAAGAATATCAACGCGGTCAACGAAGCTCTGAAACCCGCCAAGTCATGGGAAAAAAAGCTCGGTATTTCTTAAGTTAGAGCTGCGTTCTCGAGCTGTTGCTGGTCCCCAAACAAGAATGCCGTGGATCGACCAATCGATCCACGGCTTTCTTGTTGCAAATTACCGACCTAAGCCGCCTTGGCCACCGGTTCCAACTCAGAGTTCAACTTGGCGACCTTCACGTTGGAAATGATACCGAGCTTTTCGAGGAGGCGAATCTGCAGCCAGCTGAGATCCACTTCGAACCACGCCAATCCATGGCGGGCCGAGGTCGGATGCGCATGGTGATTGTTGTGCCAGCCTTCGCCGAAGGTCAGAATTGCCACCCACCAGTTGTTGCGGGAATCGTCACGTGTGGCGAAACGCTTGTAGCCCCAGATATGCGAAGCGGAGTTCACAAACCAAGTCGCATGCAAACCGAACACCACCCGTACGAACACCAGCCAGAGCATCATCTCGTAGCCGGCAAAGGCCCAAACGGCGAGCCCGAAGACGACCAGCGGAACCCAATGCCACTTTGTAAGCATGACGTAAAACTTGTCGCGAACCATATCGGGGGCGTACTTGTTGGCCACATCCGGACGGTTGTGGTACGGATCACCCAGCAGCATCCAGAGCAGATGCGCCCACCACGCTCCATCGTGCGGCGAGTGCGGATCGCCAGGCTTATCTGACAACTGATGGTGTACTCGGTGTACGGCGACCCAGAAGATCGGCCCGCCTTCGAGCGTCATCGTTCCGCACACGGCGAGAAAGTAATCCAGCCATTTGGGAGCTTTATAAGACCGGTGTGTGTGGAGACGATGATACCCAAGGCCGATGCCCCAGCTAATCGTGATCCAGTAAGTGATGGCCGTCCAGAGCAGCGCGTTCCAACTGAAGTGGAACAAGGCGACGACTGCTCCAATATGAAAGACGAAGAAGGCGATAGTGGTTACCCAGGAAACCTTGAGGCTTCCATCCGGGTTGCGTGGAATGATATCGGATCGCATCTAAATCAAACTTACCAGCGATTCGTCCAAACCAATGTAATAGTTTCGTATTCACTTAGAATGAACGACTTATGCGTCGTCGTCCACAGGGAAACGCCGGGCATCCGCCACGATCGAAAGAGCCTCGGCAGAAGCCAGCGTTCTCATTACCTCTGGATCCTCTAACCCACGGCCATCCAGCGGGATCCAGCCTTCACCGTCCCATACCTCGCCCGCGCTAAAGGAGGCCTTGTAGTTCATCGTCGCTGCGCCTGGCACAAGATATCCCAAGTAGTAATACGGTTTGTCCCAACTGCGGCAAAACGAGATCTCGGTCAACGCGGAATAGGTTCCCAAGGAATACTCGCGCAGTTCAGGGTCCCAGTAGAAATAGACGGTCGACACGCCGCTGGGAACGATATCGACAATGCCCACCGCCACCAGCTTTTGCGTCCCCGGGTCGCGCCAGGATAACTCGGCGGTTTCCACAACGGTTTCACCCAGAAACCGTTCATAACTCATCGGGTCGGAATCGATGCCATGTTCCTGGTGCTGAAACTTTTGATACCTGGCAAACAGATCGAGGTGCTCGTGGTCGACTCGCGGGTTGTGCAGGCGGATTTCGAAACGATCCTCGCACTTGCGAATCACGCGACGTTGAGATTTTGAGGGTGTGAACTTCGAGACATCGATACGGAAGGGCTGGCACTTGCGACAACCGGGGCAGATGGGGCGGTACAGGATCGTGCCGGAACGACGCATTCCCAGGCTCAGAGCTTGGTCGTACTGTTTGCCCGTCAACGCGCGGGTGGGCTGAGAATAGGCGGTGCGGCTCGGCCTGCCGTCGCGAAAGTACGAGCAGGAATCGCCCGAAACATAAATGGGTCCAAGGGCGGAGAGTTCGCGGGGAGGCGCGACAATCACACTGGCTTTTCCGTGTCCCGATGGGTTTCTTTCACGCGATATCCCTGCTTGGCCAGACGGCCTTGAATCTCGTGGGCCATCATGACCGAGCGGTGGTGCCCGCCAGTGCAACCGAACGAAATCGTCAGATAGCTCTTGCCTTCGCCAATGTAGTGCGGCAGAAGGTAAATCAACAAATCGGAAATCCGTTCCAGGAACTCGCTGGTTTGCGGGAACCCTCGAATGTAGTCTGCGACCTTCTTGTTCAGTCCGGTCAGCTTTTTGAACTCCGGAATGTAGTTGGGATTGGGGAGAAAGCGCACATCGAAGATGAGATCCGAATCGGTAGGAACTCCATGCCGGAATCCGAAACTTGTGACGTAGATCATGATCTTCGACTCATGCTTCTCGCCATGGATCTTTTCGCGGATCAGATCGCGCAGTTCGTGGACGTTCAGCTTCGAAGTGTTGACCGTGATGTCCGCCAACCCGCGGATCTTTTCCAACACTGCCCGTTCCGCTTTGACGCTTTTCGCCACCGAAAGATCTTTGCGCAACGGGTGCGGTCGCCGGGATTCGCTGAAGCGTCTCACGATAACGTCATCGTCGGCCTCAAGAAACAGCAACTTGGTGGAGATGCGTCCCCGAACCTCTTCATAAATGCGGGGGAAGTCGGCGAGCGTCGCTCCCTCGCGAATATCCACCACCAGCGCGGCCGAGCGCACGCTGGGAGATTCTTTCGTCAACTCGGCGAACTTCGGAATCAAGCCGACCGGCAAGTTGTCGACCGAGTAGTACCCCATGTCTTCCAGAGCTCGCAGAACCGTTCCCTTGCCGCTGCCGGAAAGCCCCGTAATAATGACGAGTTCCGGCTGTGCGGGCGCCTTGCCCGGCACCGCGGCCTTGTGGGGACTTGCCCGTTTGGTCGCGGTCTTCTTTGCCTTCGCCTTCATGCTTGTACGAGATCGAAATTGCCGTCGGAACGGCGCAGCAGAATGGAGACCACATCCGTATCCGTATCCCGGAACAGCACGTAATCTTTTTTGTCTCCGATGCTCATGAGCGCTTCTTCGACGGTCATCGGTTTCTGCTTAGTGGGCTTGACCCGGTATATTTTGACCGCCTCCGACTCTTCTTCAGTGGCCACAGCTACGGCGATGGTCCCGCTTTCCTTGACACGCTTTGCAATCGGGCTGCGCTTGGTGGAAGACAGTCGCTTTTCCATCAACTTATGAATTTGCTTTTCGAGCTTTTCGGATGCCTCCAGCAAGGCATGATAGCCGTCGGCGTGGTTGCCGATTCCGACCAGCGGATGGTCGTGCAGATTCAGCGTAATCTCGGCCTTGTGCTGATGCCGCGTGGACTTCAAAACCACATGGGCTTTCTTTTCGCCCTTGCGTTCCACAAGCTTGCCCAAACGGGCGAACCGGGCATCGATCTTCTTCTGTTGTTCGGGAGTAAAGTCTTTCTCTTTACCTGTGTATGTGATATTCATTCTATCTTCGCGTTACTCGCGTTACTCGCGTTTGCGTCTCTGATGTGTCGACGGAATCTTCATATCTTCGCGGTACTTCGCAACGGTTCTACGAGTGACATCGATTCCGCCCGCCTGCAACTTCTCGGTAATCTGCTCATCGGTGAGAGGCTTGTTCACGTCCTCGTCTTCGATCATTTTCTTGACCATGCGCTTCAACGTCAGCAACGGAATCGACCCGCCCGATGGACCTTGCACCGCTTCGCCAAAGAAATAGCGCAATTCATAAACGCCCTGCGGTGTATGAACATACTTTGCGGAAACCGCGCGGCTGACCGTAGACGGATGGACACCGATCTCATCGGCGACATCTTTGATCATCATCGGCCGAAGGAAGTCCAACCCCCGATCGAGAAATTCGCTCTGACGGCGTACCACGGACTGGCAGACTTTCATGATCGTCTGCTTGCGCTGCTCGATGTTTTTGATCAACTGCAGCGCCGCCTGATAGCGGTCTTTCAAGTAATTGCGCGTATCCTTGTTCGGCTCCTGATCGCGATGTAGCAGATGGCGATACTCGGGATTGAGCCGAACCTGCGGGATATCGTCATCGTTTAGTTCAATGATGTAGTCATCCCCGTCTTTGGTGATGTAAACATCCGGCTCGATCTTGCGCGCGCCTTCGCCCGAATACCGCAGCCCCGGTGTCGGATCCAGATGCCGGATCACATTGGCCGCAATCTGAATGTGTTCGAGCGGCCTCGCCAACACGCGAGCGATCTCTTTCACCTGCTTGGTTTCCAGCAGCTTCAAGTGATCGTGGACAATGAGCCAGGCGACGGAATTCTCAGCATTGCGGCTCTTCAACTGAATCAGCAAGCACTCACGCAGATCGCGGCAGGCAACGCCGGCCGGATCGAGCGTCTGCATCCACTGCAGGGCTTCTTCGAGATCCTTGACCCGATGACTGGTATCGTTTTCGAGAATCTCTTCGAGAGACATGGTTAGATAGCCGTTTTCATCGAGATTGCCGATGATGGTGTCGCAGGCGTCTCGAACCTTTTCCGGCAGTACCAACACGGCCAACTGCTCTTCCAAATGACTGCTGAGGGTGATTGGCGAGGATAAAAACGTCTCAAACGATGGCTTGTCGCTGACTTCTGCTGCGGGACTTTTGTACCCGGGATCCAGATATTCGTCGAAGTACGCGCCGTAGTCGATCTCATCGAACGGATCGGTTGTCTTCTCGGCGGCTGGGGCTTCTGGAATCAGAGCCTCACCAGAGGTCGGCGAGAACTCCACCACCGCCGGTTCTGGAGCCTCGAATTCCGCCGTCGGCTCATGCGTCGCTTCGAGAATAGAGCGGTCCGACGGATCATGGGTGCGCTCCGCCTCGAAGACCGAATTCATCTCCTCTTGCGACAATTCATCGCTGCCGGCCTGCCCTTCTTCCAGAACAGGATTCTGCTCGATCTCTAACGTGATCATATCCTTCAGTTCCATGCGGGTCATCTGAAGGATCGTCACCATCTGGACGAGGCCAGGGGTCAGGATCTGCTTTTGCTGGACTCCCAACATGAGTTTCGGCGAAAGCGTGCTCATCTTTTGCCTAATGATACCAAGCGGGCGGCGTCACGATAACAATTGCCAGTCTCTGACGGCTATCCTGAAATGACAGATGACCTGGATTTTGACTCTTGCCTTACTCGCCCAACAAGACGGCGTCACGCGTTTCGGACACTCCCACCGGGGATCGGCTTTCGATGACGGTCCGCGGCAGAGGCCGTGGGTGATCGAGGGCATCGGGAAATCGCATTTCCCCATCACCACAGCGAATCCCGAAGTGCAGAAGTGGTTCGACCAGGGTCACACCCTGCTGCACAGCTTCTGGTATTTCGAAGCCGAGCGTGCCTTCCGCTGGTGCCTCAAGCTGGAGCCGGAGAACGCCATGGCATGGTGGGGACTTTCGCGCGCGTCCGAAACTCCGGAACGCGGCAAGAAGTTTCTGCAAGAAGCCGTGAAGCGCAAGCATACCGTCAGCGATCGCGAGCGGATGTACATTGA
>CAZCPL010000141.1:0-14747 GCA_964500255.1 uncultured Solibacteraceae bacterium
TCCCCACCGACTCGTGCGCCAAGGGCCAGCCAGCAACAGCGCAAAGCCTGCGCGCCTGCTGCGGGCGGAAGCGATCATTGCGGAAAACATTGGTTCCGGCGATGGGAGATGGCGTGCTCTTGCGGCGCGCTCGGCACTGCTCGACAACCAGCCTGGTGTTGCGATCAACCTGCTTGAAACCATTGCCAGGAAATCGCGCGAAGAACTTTCCGTTCTCGCGGCTGCGCACGCAGTTCGTTCCAGTCTTGAGAACCGCCCCTCGGAACTCGGTGCCGCGATCGAGTTCGCAGTGCGAGCTCTCGATCTCGATGAAAACGATCTTTCCTCTCGTTTCACTTTGGCGATCGCTTTCGAAAGTCTCTCGATGGTCTCTGAATCCATCGGGGAATGGCATCGCTACCTCAACGGCGAACGCGATGATTCCTGGCGCGAAGAAGCCTTTCGTCACCTTCAAGGCCTAAAGAAGATCCAACTGAAGCGTGCCGAGGCTCTGGCGTTTTCCGATCCGTCCGATGCGGTGCTCGACTCATCTCCCGTGCAATTGTTGGCGGATCGCAGCAATGCCGCGGCAGCGGGTGCGCTCGTCGCTTCTAAGGATCCATGGTTATCCGCCGCCGCTCGCGAACCGGTGGACAGTGCGCCGCTCATCGAGGCGGTGCGCCAGAATCTTTCCGATCATTCGGACGCCGTCCTGCCTTTGACGGCACGCGTGCTTCCCCTTTATACAAATGCCCCTGCGCACGCCGCTCGCCTACAATTGGAACTCGTCTTCGCTCACAACCGCCTGAGAAACCTCACTGCCTGCCTCGCGATCGCGGAACGGCTCGATTCCCAGCCTTACACTTGGATTCGTGTGCAGGCTCTTTCGTACTCATCCGGATGTCTGCGCATGCAGGGAAACACCGCGGCAGCCTTGGAACGGCAACGTGCGGCCATTGCCTTGGCACGTTCCCGAGGACTGGAGGCATTGGCTCTGCGCGCTTCCGGCGTGCTGGTCTTTCAGTTGACCGAATCCGGCGATCTATGGCGGGCCTGGCAGGAAAATCGCACGGTGCTGGGCATCCCGCAAACCAGCCCGTTCTCGGTGACTCGGATGCAGCAGTGTCTGGTGAACTATTCAAGTGCCGCCGAACGCCGCGGTTGGCCGGCGGCGGCCGCCGTCTTCATGCGCGCAGCCGCGGATACGCTCGTCGTAACCGATCACAAAACTGCGCAAGCGGCGAATCGCGCCACCGCAGCCGCGCTGGCCACACGTGCGGGAATGCCTTCAATCGCGGCCCGTGAGACCGCGCTGGCTTCGGCGCTTCTGTCGAACGAACCTGATTCGGCGGCCAAGAAGGGTTCTTCGGAATCACTCCGCATAATCTCGGCTGAGGCATGGCTCGCGTTAGGCAAAGCCAACGATGCCCTCAGCGCATTGAGCGGCCTCACGGGCAAATTGTCGCCGGTGGAACTTCGCCGCGTCAGCCGGGTGCAAGGATTGGCGCAAGCAATGCTGGGCAACGATACGGAATCATTGCGCTATCTGGAACCGATGTCGAGCGCTTTGCAATCCGAGATGGCCGGCATGAATCGTGCGGAGGCGTCTGCGATGCGGCGCGAACATCACGAGGTCTTTCGCACCCAAGCCCAGCTTCACGTGCGAGCTGGTGAACCCCAAAAAGCCTTACAGCTTTGGATCCGGGCGAACGGCGGCGATCCCGAAGCGGGCGTGCCGGAGATCGTGTCGCTTCGGATGGAAGATGGCTATGCGGTTTGGGTCCGCGGCCAACTCCGGCGGATTCGTGTTCCTCACGCCACTCTCGATAAATTGATTGAGAGGCTCATCGCCGCGGCCTCCAATCCGGATTCGAAGCCGCCGCTTTCCGAAAGCGACAGAATCCGACGCATCCTCTTCGATGCCTCCGATCCGTGCCCGACTGGAAATCGTGAATTGACGATCTTGCCCGATGGCGCGATTTCCGCTATCCCATTTCCCCTGATTGTGGACCGTTGCGCCGTTGTTCTGTCAGCGTCCGCGGAGACCAAGCGGGATCCCAACGCAGCAATCACCCCCGCGCTGATCGTTCACAACCCGGAAACCCTCGAATCGCTACCCTATCTTTCCGACGCTGCGGTGGAAGCCGAAGCTGCACGTTCCGCCACCGCTGCAGCCGACGTCCCAATTACAGGCCGCGACGCGAAACAGGCACTTATTCTCGAAAAGCTCCGGGTTGCCAGGCTCTTTCATTTCGCAGGCCACGGATACTCACTGCCGGGCGCGGGCGGTCTCTACCTCGCCGACGGGCTCCTTTCGGCGGACTCCATTCGCGTCCTCGATCTTCGTTCCTGCTCGCTCGTGGTGCTCTCTGCTTGCTCGACCGGCAGTGGAGAACTGCACGGACTCGCCAACAGCCACAGCCTCGTACGGTCGTTTCTCGACGCCGGTGCGCGCAACGTCATCGCGACCCGTTGGAATGTCGATTCCGCGGCCACCAGCGCGCTCATGAGCGCCTTTTATCGGCGGCTTACATTCGCGGTCAATCCGGCTGAAGCGCTGCAACTCGCCATCCAGGAAATTCGTTCGCAACCGAATCACTCGCATCCCTACTATTGGGCTGCGTTTCAACTCCACCAGTAAAGGACCCTCATGACCCCACACGACCCACATGATCACGACACCGGTTCATCGCTTCCGATCACCGAACCGTTGTCAGGACCAAAAGTCGAAGGCATTGTCAATGTCATTTTTCGCGGGATGTTTCTCTTCTTCCAGCGAAAGCACATGATCGATATTCTGATCCCCAATATCGGATCCGAACACGTCTACCGCGCCGGGTTCTTTCTCGGCGAAACCTCAATGAGGCCACGTCCGCTTGGCGAACCTTATGTGCTGCGCGGTGTCGATCTGGGCGGTGCCGGATTTTCCGCCATTCCGTTCGAGGATTATCCGTATCGCAGCGATATCGGGCCAGATGCTGTCTGGGCGCGTGTCGTTGTGCCCCGTCCTTTCAAGATTCATTCGCTACGACCCACCGCCTTCGGTGTCTCGGCGGAAGACCCCTGGGGTCTTGTCGACAAGAAGAACTTCGACATCATGCACGTGATGCAGTTTCATGCGAAGGACTTGCGTGCCGTACATTTGGCGCGACATACCACGCCCAATGTCGACGATCCGGGAATTCATGTTGTCGGCGACACCAGCTACCTGAACATTCACGTCGTTTCCGAACCCGAAATACAAGGTTCCAGCATGCATCACCCGATCCGCGGTTTTCAGATGCTCATGAACCTCTTCGAAGGCTTGCAGGGAACCATTGCACTCACCGACCGACAGCCCACAACGATCGAAGATCTGGAAAGCACCGCGATGCCGACGGGTGCGCTTGGCTTCTCGCGGATCGAATTGATCACTTATACCGAACAGCGCAATCTTGTGGTTCGCGCCGGACGCCACTGGCGGCTGGATTCGACCGCCGGAGTCGCTTTGGAAGCTCTGCTGGTGGATAGTCCACCGAATCAATGCCTGCCTGGAACCGGAGGAAAACAGCCATGATGTCTTATTACGAAATTACACCCGCCGATGCGGTGAAGAAATTGACAGGAACTTTTTGGACAAGTCCGCAGGCTCCTTTACGGGCACTGGTTCGAGGCGTCGCAGCCTCCATCTCGGCCAACGGACGCACCAAGGCCACCGTGTATTTGAGCAGGCCGTCTACAGAAGAAGTAGCGAAGCAACTCACCGCGCTGAGCGCAGGTGTTGAAGTTTCCTTCGAATATGTCGGTGCCTTTCATTTCACAGGTGTGGGCGCGAAACTTCGTCGCCGGGAAGGATACTCGGGGCGGATGGCGGCGTTCGTTCAAGGAAGCGATAGCAGATACTATGCGCTCACCTGCGGCCACGTGCTGCAGGGGGAGCCTTCCACCCGTCTTGAGAACGATGTGCTGATAGCTGGCAGTCATCACCCCGCGAAGTTCGCTGTGAAGTCTGTCTTCGACTTCAACCGAAACGGCGAAAACCGAATCGATGGCGGTCTCGCGGAACTCTATCCTTCGGCTGTTCCGCCGCGCAATCATCTGCCGGATGGATCGCATCTGCCGACGGATTTCGCCACGTATTCGGATGGCGACAACGTGACTCATGCCGTTGACGGCGGCAAGCAGGGAAAGATCACCAGCACGGTTGCGACGTTGCTGGTGACTGCGGGAGTGAGCGAACTCACGGTCAACGATATGATCATTGCCAAGTCAGACGATGGACTCCAATTCGTCAAGCAAGGCGATTCGGGATCGTTGTTCGTGAAGACCGCGGACAATCGTCCTCTCGGCATTCTGATCGCGAAGGCAAAGAGCATGCTCGTCGGAGCTGGGCTGACGAAGCCGAGCGACCTTGCGATCATCTGTCCCATCGAGCGAACTCTCGATCTGTTGAAAGACGAGCCGGGAGCCATTGGGCACTATCCGGGCCCTTATCAGCTGATCTAGCCGGATGGCGCAGGGTTCTTCCATAGCTTGGATCCTGCGCCAAGTTTCGTTCTTGCGTAGTCGAAGCTGCGTTCCAGATCGAGCTTCTGCTGCGACTTCAACGCCGCATCGTATTCACTGGGCTGCTTGGCTGTGGTGGTCGTGATCATCGCGCCCGCATAGGGACGACCCTTTTTCGCCAAAGCCGCAAACCGGGCGAAATGTTCGCCGGTCACTTTCGGATACGCTTTCCAGAACTCATTGCCACCGGCGTAACAAGGCAGCACCTGTGGCGGACGCCCGGTGATGATTCCAACTGCATCGGTGCTTGCGGACACAGTTCGCGGAATCTCGCGACCAGTGCTGGCATGTCCACCGTTCCTTCGCCGAGCACGACCCACTGGAAGTTCATGCCTTTGTCGGTTTCCCACAAGGCCGAATCGCGAAAGTGCGATGTCACCACATACGGCGCGAGAATCTCAAGCGACATCATCGGGTCTTCGAGGAGCCACATCGGATTGCCGGAATCATATGTCACGCCAACGAAATCCTTACCTGCGGCTTCGACAATGTATCTGACCTCGCTCGCGTGCAGATCGCCATTGTGATTTTCGAGGGCAATCTTCACGCCCAAATCCTGCGCCTGAGTGCGAATGTTCTTGAACACCCCGATCGTCGACTCGATATGCGCATCGATCGGGACATTGCCGCGACGTTCGGCCATGCCCCCGAGGAAGCAGCGCATCGCTTTCGCGCCGACCGCGCGGCAGGCTTGCAGGCCGCGGAGTGTGTACTCTTCCGCAGTTCCTTCTCGCTTGTTGAATGAGACGGCGGTGGGACAAATACAGCCGATGCCGCCTTCGAGCGTGAGACCCGCGCGATCGGCGGCGTCCTTGACTTTGGCGAGGTAGGCGGGTTCGAGGGATTCGTAATCGTTCAGCGCGATCTGCGCGGTGTCGAGCTTCAGGCTTGCCGCGTACTCGATGTGCCGTAGCGCCTTCCATTGATAGGCCCGGATCGAGTAGCTGTCGTAGCCGAGTCTGAGAGGTGAAGCCCCAACGAGCGGTGAGGCCGCGATTCCACCGACGAGAGTTTGCAAGAAGGTTCTGCGCTGCATTCTCTCAAGGCTACAACAGCGGAAGGGATTCGAGTTTGGAGATCCAGGAGTGGAAGTGTGGGCATTGCTTGCGGATGGAATCCAATCCGATGGCTAACATCGCGAGTCTGCCGACCGGGTTTCGATCGTTCGGAGTTTTCGGACAAACTACCAGTGGTTCGACCACCGGCAACCTTGTCGACCAACAAGCGGCTGCCGTCGCAGGTGCCACCGTGATCAGGGACGAATCCAGATGATTCGCGAACGATAACTGCCACTTGGCAATCTCACGCTCGAAGTCGCTGCCACCACGGGCACAATCACCGTTACGGCGGAAGCCACTCTGGTCCAATCGGAAAGCGCGGAACGTTCTCCAGGCCTGGAGGGCGAAATCCTGCGCAGCGTCGCGGTGAATGGACGCGGGTTCACGCCACACGCTTCCATTGTGCCCGGAATCATCTTCACTACCAACAACGGATCGAGCGACGCGATCACGAACATCTCCGCGAACGGCTTGCGCGGCAGCGCCAACAATCTCACTCTCGATGGCGTCGCCATCGTGGAAACCGGCAACAACGGAACGCTCTTTAGTCTGAATCTCGACTCGGTATCGGAATGCAAGGTGCTCACTTCCAAGGAATTGGTTAGCGGGTTCGCGCCTCCTCGGTTGGCGGCTGTTGCGTTCCGCTGTTCAAAGAGCTTCTTCAGCTTGCGGCTATCCTCCCTCGGAAGTTCGATGCGAAGCAGTGGACTTGATCGATCTAGAGTATGCCAGAGCATCCCTCCAAATGAAACGCGCAAGAACGGAACCGGCGTCCAGTGTTGCTGGGCTAGTGACGGGCCACAATGCTTGCGATCAAAACACCAATAGTTTTGATCGAGCTAATCCTTACAACGGAAAACTAGAGGTATAGATATGATGGATGTAACAGCCGTGTTTTTTTTCGACTATCACTCGATCGGGTTTTGTGGTAAGCTCGCAGGTAATCGCTGGGAGTTCTGACCGTGTATAGTCTTTCTACTGCTATGTGTGCCTGCGTCCGGCAGGCTGATGAATTCTATCTGACCTTCCCGTCGCGCCATTCCAGCTTGTCGCGGCAACAATCATTTCCCCTAATGGAGGCTCCATGAAGAGTATTAAGCGGTGTATGCTTGCAGTCGTGATGTTGTTGTCGGGCGGGTCCGTATTCGCACAGCAGACCAACGGCTCCGTCTCAGGTGCCGTGGTCGACGCGCAGGAATCGTCCATCCCCAACGCCGAAGTGAAGTTAAACAACGCGGCGCGCGATATCAAACTGACGACCACGACAGGGTCGGCAGGGCGCTTCTTTTTCCCATCGATTTTGCCGGGCGAGTACACCCTGAGCATTAGGGCCAGCGGGTTCAAGGCGGTTGAGCAGAAGAACCTGGTCGTGCAAGTGAATGAGCGAGTCGCGCTCGGCGAGATCAAGCTGGCTGTCGGTCAATTGACCGAAGTCGTCGAAGTCACTTCGCAGGCCATTATCCTCAAAACCGAATCGGGCGAGCGGTCCAATCAGATCTCCGGCAAGCAGATGGAAAACATCGCGGTGAATGGCCGCAGCTATCTCGCGCTGGCGAGTTTGACCGCCGGCGTCGTGAGCACCGGCAACTTCACGGTTGCGGGCACTGGCGGGTTGGGCAACATCTCGGCCAACGGTTCCAGATTCAATCAGAATCAGTTGCTCATCAATGGCATCAGCAACGTTGACACCGGCAACAATGGCGACCAGCTCGCGACGGTGAGTATGGACACGGTGGGCGAGTTCCGCATTTTGACGGGCACCTATCAAGCCGAATACGGACGTTCGGCCGGAGCGCAGATCATCGTGCAGACCAAGTCCGGCACGCGCGACTTCCATGGCAGCGGCTACTACTACCGCCGCCACGATTCGATGAACGCGAATACGTGGTTCCGCAACAACCAGGGCCTGGCGCGGCAACTCTACCGCTATCAGAATCCCGGCTACACGATCGGCGGTCCGGTCTACATTCCCAAACTGTTTAACACGGGCCGCGACAAGCTCTTCTTCTTCTGGAGCCAGGAATACCAGCGGCAACTGCAGCCGGAAGCGTTCCGCCGCATTACGGTGCCCACGGCGCTCGAACGCCAGGGCGATTTCTCGCAGAGCTTGAACAATCAGGGCCTGGCGCTCGGCGGCATCAACGATCCGTTGAACGGCCAGCCGTTTGCGAATTCCCTAGTCCCTGCGAACCGCATTTTCGCACCGGGGCGGGCGCTGCTCAACCTCTATCCGCTGCCCAATCAGGATCAGCGCATCTTCCGCAACTACAATTACGAGAGCCAGGTTTCCACGCGTCGTCCGCGACGCGAGGACCACCTGAAGATCGACTACAACATCAATGACAAGACCCGCGCCTTCGGTCATTGGATCAACAACAACAACATCTTCACGTCGCCTTATGGATCGTTCGTTCTTGGCAGCGCGGTGGGCGCGGTGTTGATCGACGACGGGCGTCCGGGCAAGAGTTATGCGGGCGGTTTGACGCGCATCCTGAGCCCGACGTCCACGCTGGAATTCACTATGGGTTGGGGCCGCAACGACATCCTGATCGAACCCAACGCCGCCAATGCGGACGCGCTTTCGCGGACCAAGACCGGGGTTAACCTGCCCCTGATCTACCCCAGTGCCGTGCAGCGGGACTTCATTCCGCAGGTGACATTCAACGGCACGCGCCTTGGCAACAGCAGTGGCTTCGGCACGGGCAACGCGCCATTCGTCAACTACAACGACACGCTCGATACCACGGGTAACTACACCAAGGTGACCGGCAAACACGTGTTGAAGTTCGGCGCCTATTGGCAGCGCAGCCGGAAGAATCAAACCAGCTTCGCGAACGCCAACGGCAACTACAACTTCGGTGACAATCCCGCCAACCCGCTCGACACGCGTTTCGGCTTCTCGAACGCGCTGCTCGGTGTGTACAACAGCTTCACGCAGGCGCGGGCTTACGCCAACGGACAGTACCGCTACAACAATGTGGAGTTCTTCGCGCAGGACACGTTCAAGGTCACGCGGCGCTTCACTTTGGACTACGGCATGCGCATGGCGTGGATCGAGCCGCAGTACGACGCTGGCATGATCACATCGAGTTTTCTGCCATCGAACTTCAATCAGGCGCAGGCATCGCGGCTTTATCAACCGCAGTTGAACGCAGCAGGACAGTTGACCGGTGCCATCGACACGGTGACCGGCCAGACACTGTCTTCGGTCTTCGTGGGCCGCCTTGTGCCGGGCACGGGTTCGGTGACCAATGGCATTATCCAGCCGAATCAGAATGGCGTGAACAAGTACATGATGCAGAACCGTGGCATTCAGTGGGGTCCGCGCTTGGGCTTTGCGTTCGACGTACTGGGCGACCAGAGCACCATTGTTCGCGGCGGTGCCGGGATCTTTTACGACCGCTTTCAGGGCAACCGTGTCTTCGACCTGTTGACCAATCCGCCGACGGTGCTGCAGCCTACGCTGAACTTCGGCTTCGCCAACACCATCAGCCCCGACAATCTGCTACTCGGACCTCCCGGATTGGTGATGGCGGATCCGACGGGCGTGGTTCCGACCACCTACAGCTTCAATTTCGGCATTCAGCGGCAATTGTGGTCGAAGACGATTCTCGATGTCGCCTACGTGGGTTCGATGGGCCGGCACCTACAGAACAATCGCAACATCAATGCCGTGCCATACGGGGCATGGTTCAACGTGCCCGCCGACCGCCGCACGGGCTTGAACGCGGACTTCTTCCGTCCCTATCGCGGATTCGGCAATATCAACATCTACGAGGGCACGGTGAGTTCGAATTACAACTCGATGCAGGTAACGTTGTCGCGACGTCTGGCCAAGACGCTATTCGATCTCAACTACACCTGGAGCAAGGCTTTGGGCACAGCGCAGGGCGATGGCGACTTTCAGCGTATCGACCGCTTGAATCGTTTCGCCAACTACGGCCCACTGGACTTCGACCGCCGGCACAACCTGAACATCAATTTCGTGCAGGATCTGCCGAATCCGTTTAAGAACATGAAGAACCGGGCGGCCGATCTGGTGATGGGTGGGTGGCAGCTTTCGGGCATCTACTCCTACATCACGGGTGCCCCGCAAGGCATCGGCTTCGCGATTCCCGGCGTGGCGAACCAGGATCTTACAGGATCCTTCACCGAGGGCGCGCGCATCCGCTTGCTGAGCAACCCGCTACAAGGGGTGACCACGAGCAACATCTTCGCGCAATTGAATCCTGCGTCGTTCGCGACTCCGCTGGTGGGCTCGATTGGCGTGGAGACGGCGCCGCGTTACATCCACTTGCCTTCGATCAACAACTGGAACATCTCGTTGCAGAAGGCGTTCAAGGTCCGCGAGGGACACCAGATGCAGTTCCGCGTCGATACGTTCAACACCTTCAACAAGACGCAGTTCTCCGACTTTAACCGGACGGTGAACTTTAACGGCATCAATGGCGCGATCACCAACTTCAACCCGAACCAGCTTGGCGGTTTCGGTGCGATGAACAATACGCGCGATCCTCGTATCGTGCAGTTGATGGTCCGCTATATGTTCTAGTTTGCGGATCGGGGGAAGCAATCGCTAGCCCGGAAAGCGTGCGCGGGCGCCAGGAATACGTGCAGGTAATTCCGCCCGCGCACTCCATTTTCCGGGCTATTGTCTAGGAAAAATCCGCCCGTTAAGGTAATGGGCGGAAACAGTCGAGCAACATGTATCGAATGTTACCGGCATAACTGGTTAGCGGATTACAAGACTGTACACCTTTTCCGACAACACGGCCAACCCGCTCGATTCGGGATTCGGCACCCTACCCATCCCCGTCATCACCGGCCTCTTGCTCAACTTGCTCAACTCCAATCGCCTCATCGCCCATCTCTTCTCCAACTTTCCTGCAAACAAGCTCGCGGCGCTCTTCGACATCGCAGCGATCGGCTACGTCGCCATCTTGAACAGCACGTCCGTCAACTGACAAGCGAAGCAAAGCTCGCATATTCCGGACTGCCGTGGCCGTTCCCCGAATAGCGATATGATGTCCGTTAGCCCTATGCTCACGAGACGCAATCTACTCGGCGCCTTTGCCGCCGGACTCCTCACCAAGCGCGAAGCCGCGGCCCAAGCGCGGAACGCCCGCGCCGTTCGAGGACTCCCCTCACCTAAGATCAAAGACGTTCAGGTGATCGCCACCGCACCCGCTGGGCTCCGCCTCACTGTGGTCAAGATCCTCACCGACCAGGACGGCCTTTACGGCTATGGCTGCGGAACTTATACACAGCGAGCCGATCTGGTGAACGTTGCTGTGGAGCGTTACCTAAAGCCGTTCCTGATTGGGAAATCCGCCGACCGCATCGACGATATCTGGCAAGCCTGTTACAACAGCTCCTACTGGCGCAACGGACCCGTGCTCAACAACGCCATCAGCGGCGTCGATCAGGCACTTTGGGATATCAAAGGCCGCCAGGCTGGCTTGCCTGTCTACCAACTGCTCGGAGGCAAGGTTCGCGAGGCGGCCGATTGCTACGGCCATGCGTCGGGCAATGAAATCGCCGAAGTGATCGAGAGCGCCAAGAGCTACGTCGCGCGCGGATTCCGCCACGTCCGGATCCAAGTGGGAACTCCCGGCATGGCCAGCTACGGTGCGGGCGGCGCGCGTGGATCCACCACCACAGCCAAAGCTCTGCACAGCGGAGCCGTCTACGAACCGGCTGTACAGATCCGCCGTACTTTGAAGTTGTTCGAAGAATCCCGCAAGGCACTGGGTCCCGACGTTGAATTGCTGCACGATGTCCACGAGCGCTTCCATCCCATTCAAGCGGTGAAGTTTTGCAAGGATGTTGAGCAGTACGATCCCTTCTTTATTGAAGATCCCGTCTCGCCCGAAGACCTCGGTTACTTCCGCCAGATCCGCCAGCAGTGTGCGACCCCCATCGCGATGGGCGAACTCTTCAATTCGCCGCATGAGTGGACCCCGCTCATGAGCGAACGCCTCATCGACTTCATCCGTATTCACGTCTCGCAAGCCGGCGGACTGACGCCATGCCGCAAGATCGCGGCCCTGGGAGAGTTTTACAACGTCCGCACGGCGTGGCATGGGCCGGGCGATGTCTCGCCGATCGGACACATGGCCAACGTCACGCTCGATGTCGCCTGCTACAACTTCGGCGTCCAGGAATATTCGCCGTTCAATGAGAGAATCCTCGAAGTGTTCGATGGATGTCCGGAACTCAAAGACGGCTATGTCTATCCGAGCGACAAGCCCGGCTGGGGCATTGAGATCGACGAAAAGGCCGCGGCCAAGTATCCATTCGGTAGCGGCGAACAAGGCGAGAAACAGAAGTTCAACGGCGGCTGGGGCGAGGTCCGGCGGCGGGATGGAACCATCATTAAGCAGTGATTTCCCGGATTGGCAATGATTGCCAATCCACCGCAGAATCGGCTCTTGGGCACGTTTGGAAAGAGCAAGGCAGAGCCGGAGAGTTCAATAGGGTTCACTGGCGATCGGCTACACGAGACGGGCCTGCATCAGTCGATGGGCACCGTGAAATACCCGGCGCAAGCCACACAAAGAAGATCATCGATAAGCCATGTGCCGGAAAGCGGCACACACGGTTTGAAAGGGGGCTTCTAGAAACGGACAGCGAAAGCTGCACCGCGCTAGAATGCTACCAATGCGATACCTCTTTTTACTGGCGATTCCTGCGTTCGCTCAGAGTTGGACGCAGTGGGGGCAGAATCCGCGCCATAGTGGGGCGGTGAATGTTGTCGGACAGAAGCAGGCCGGGTTAATTTCGCAGTATGCCTACGATCATCTTGCCGATCGGATGCGCGCGGATTTCGGCGGCAACCTGCTGACTCACTACATGGCTCCTCTCGTCGATGGCGATGAAGTCTATACGCTGACGCGCGGAGAAAGCACATGGGTGTCCTGCCGACTGGGCGTGATTCCCTGTGGCCCGCAGCGGTGGAACCAGATGGAATGGGGTGTGACGAAACTCCAGAGTTCCGCGGACAACAGGCTGGATAAGCAGTGGAGTTTCCTCAGCAATTGGAAGCCGGCGCCGAATAGCAGTTCCGGCTGGGAACCGGTGTTTCACCCGGCGCTTTACGGTGATGCTCTCTATGTCCCGGCAGAGGCAGGCATGGTGATGAAGGTTGACCGCAAGACCGGAGAACTGCTGGATTGCTTCCATCCGTTTCCGGATCAGGATCTGAATCGGGTGGTGGTGAGTCCGCTGACGATCGATGGCAACGGTGTGATGTTTTATACCGTAATCGATTTCAACCCGCAGTCGGCTTGGGGTTTGGATGTTCGCGGCGCATTTCTTGTGAAGGTGGATACGAATTCCGGAGAATCGGGAACGGTCAGTTTCGGTGAATTGATTGCCGACGCGCCAGTTGGCAACAACTGCGTGGGGACTTTTTCCGGGCAGTCTTTTCCATGGCCTCCGTCGGCGAACGCCAAGCCACCAGCGAGCATTTGCGGGTCCCAGCGGCCTCCCATGAATGCGGCACCGGCAGTGGGCAACGATGGCGTGATTTTCATTGCAAGCCGTGCGCATTTCAACGAAGCTTATTCGTATCTTGTGGCGGTGAATCCGGACCTCACGTTGCGCTGGAAAGCGTCGTTGCGAGATCGCCTTGACGATGGTTGCGATGTGCTGCTGCCTCCGAGCGGAAGTGTGGGCGGCTGCCGAGCCGGGAGCACGAAGGGTGTGGATCCCACAACTAACGATTTTCCCGCGGGACGGATTAGTGACCAATCCACGGCGTCACCGGTGATCGCGCCCGACGGGTCGATTGTCTACGGAACGATCGCACGATACAACTACAGCCGCGGACACCTGATGCGCTTTAGCGCGACGGGCCAGTATCTGAGTGCCTACGACTTTGGTTGGGACATCACGCCCGCGATCTACGAACATGACGACACATGGTCGGTGATTGTCAAAGACAATACCTATCCAGTAGGATCGTACTGCGGGCTTGCACAATTCTGTGGCCAGGCTCAGGCGAGCTACAGTTTAACCAGTCTCACGCCGGAGCTAAAGAAGGAATGGAGCTATCTCAATACCAACGATCAGCTTTGCGAAAGGCAGGCGGATGACAGTATTCGATGCGAAAAGGCGGCAGAGCCAGGCTTTGAATGGTGTGTGAATATGGTGGCCGTGGATCGCGATGGCGTTGTTTACGCGAACAGTGAGGACGGGAATGTGTATGCCATCGATCGCACGGGAAACGAGATAGGACGGTTGTTTCTGAAGGTGGCGATCGGAGCGGCCTACACGCCGTTGGCGATCGGTCCCGATGGACGGATTTACACGCAAAATGATGGAGTTTTGTTCGTGACCGGAGATTCGGTATCCAAGTTGGGACCTGGAGCCCGGCGACCATAAAGAGGGCGGCTTCTTCCGGTGGCAGTGCAACGGGTAGCGTTCTTGCGAGCTGGCAGCGGAGCAGCGTGAAATGACCCAGATGGGGCGTGCAGAAGCCCCAACCTCAGCCGTGTCATTCAAAAATCCCAATAAAAGTGCATTTCGCGTTTGGTGCCTGGGCTGCACAACAGGAGTGCGGAAGGAATCCCCAGATGACTTACTTATTCTCCCTCTGGCTCGCGCTCGGAGCCGCGATCCTGGCGATGGCGCTCTACCGGAAAAGTGTTTCCCGCAACGAAGACGACATGCTGCACCTGTCGCCCGGCAGCGATCGGGCGGTTGACCAGCAAGTGGTGGTCGCCAGCCAGTTGAACTGGATCGACAAGTGGGGCAAGACTCTGACGACGGTAGAAGTCTTATTCGGACTTGCGCTTGCGGGTGCCTGGCTGTATCAGGCTTGGATCGATTCCACCAAGTTGCAGTAGTTGCGCATCGCAGCAGGAGGCCATGCCATGTTCAAAAGGATTCTGTTTCCCGTAGACTTCTCGAAGCGTTGCGACGGCGCGGCGGAGTACGTGCGGTCGTATGCGAAGGTCAATCAGGCCGAAGTTTACCTGCTGCATGTTCTCGACCTGCCCGACTACCTGTTTGGCGTCCCGGAGTATCCGGTGATCGCGCCGGTGGAAATTCGGGAGGCGCAACGAGAGCAAGGTCGAAAGAAGCTCGAAGGTTACTTCTGCGATGGCTTCGAAGGCGTGATCGTCCATCGTTTATTGCTGGAAGGCGATCCGGCTCGTGAGG
>CAZCPL010000142.1:0-14737 GCA_964500255.1 uncultured Solibacteraceae bacterium
TCGCTGACGTGCTCGTTGCAGCGCCGTTTGGAAGCGGTCAAGACTGAACGGCTTCAGCAGATAGTCCACCGCATGCGCATCGAAAGCTTTCATGGCGTATTGATCGAACGCGGTGGCGAAGATCACGGCGGGTTCGTGATCGATCAGTTCCAATACTTCGAAACCGTCGAGCTTGGGCATCTGGATGTCGAGAAAGACAAGGTCAGGCTGCAGTTCATTGATGATCTTAACGGCTTCGAAGCCATTGCCGCACTCGGCTGTGATCTCGATATCGGGGGCTGACTGCTTCAGATACTCACGGGTGATGAGTCTCGCCAGTTCCTCGTCGTCGACCACGACAGCGGTGAGCTTTCCGGATGTCTTTTTCTTTGCGGGCGATTCGGCCGCGCCAGGGGCAGGTTTGGCAAGAGCACGCAGATCGAGAACGATTTCGCGGGCGGATTGGTAGCGATCCTCGGGGTCTTTTTCGAGACATTTGCGAACGATTCGCTCGAACTCCGGGGGGGCATCGTAGTTGAACCGCGCGATGGCATCCGGTTGTGCGGTGAGGATTTTGGCCAGCACTTCCTGCGGATTCGCGCCCTCGAACGGAAGTCGGCCGGTAGCCATTTCATAGATGAGAGAACCGAGGCTGAAGAGATCCGACCGGGAATCCACTTCGCGGCCAAGCGCTTGTTCGGGGCTCATATACTGGACGGTGCCCATCGCGAGTCCGATAGCCGAAAGCGCCTGTGTATCTTCTGATTTTCGCGCTTTGGGTACGCAAATCTTGGCGAGACCGAAGTCGAGCACTTTGGCATGTCCGCGGCGATTGACGATCACGTTGCCGGGCTTGATGTCGCGATGCACCACTCCAGATTGATGGGCGGCGTCCAGCGCGTCGGCGACTTGGACACCGATTGCCAGCACTTCTTTCAAAAGCAACGGACCATCTTCCAGCCGTGCATTGAGCGATTCACCCTCAACGTGTTCCATGACCAAATAAGAAACATCGCCTTCGCGGCCGATGTCGTAAACGTGTGTGACGTTGGGATGATTGAGCGCGGAGGTGATCTTGGCTTCCCGGGTGAACAGCGTGAGGCGCTCAGGATCGCGGCAAAAATCCGCTGGCAGGATCTTGATCGCTACCTGGCGGTCCAAACGGCTATCGGTGGCAAGATAGACCTCGCCCATTCCGCCTGCGCCGAGGCGCTTTAGAATGCGGTAATGGGCGAGGGTTGTACCCGTATCGAGAGGCATTGAGTCTGAACCCGTAGTGTAACGCGCGACTCGCGGCCCTTTGGCGTTTAGAAGAACATCCGGACATCCAACTACACCAGCGGAACTGCGCCTTAAAACGTTCCTCAATCGCAATGGTTTTGAAGACTGACTGGTCAAGATTGACTTGTCCTGGTCCGCGCATGCCAATCGTTCGGGAAACATTGCCGAACGCGAACTGGGGTGCTTGACTGAAGGCCGCGCCATCGATGTAGTTATTTAGAAGCGGATCCTCGCGCCCAACTGAATGTTCCTTGGGAAATTCAACTGAGCCACAGGCAGGATTCCGAAGTCCGCTGCCGACGGGTTGCCGGAGGGGGGATCGCCGCGCAACGGTGTGTTGAACGCGTTGAATGCCTCCGCCCGGAACTCGAAGCCGACCCTCTCGGTGACCTGGAACTTTTTCGAGATCATCAAGTCGAACTGGGGCGCCGTCTGGCTGCGAATCTGATGGAACCGGGCCGGCAGGTCGCGGTATTCAAACGGCCGCAACTGCCGCCAGCACTCACCGAAGCGCGCGCGGTTGTTAAAGAACCACGAGCTCTCGGTAACGTTCACTCCCGCTCGCGGATCGCCGCAACGGAACTCCCAATCGCGCCAAGCGCCGAGAGGAACTCCGCTCTGGTAAACCAGATTGAAGTTCGTCGTCCATCCACCGACGATGAAGTCGGCAGCCTTGGGCAAGGTCTTTGCGATGGCGCGGTTCTTGCCAAACGGCAAATCCCAAATCGCGGCGGTGGTGAAGTTGTGGGTACGGTCTTCTCCGGTCACCTGATTGCGCATCTCCTGCCAGCCGAACGCATAGTCGTTGCGAAGGAAGTTTTCCATCATCTTCGACCAGGTGTAAGCGGTCACCACACTCAGAGCGCCGGTTTTGGCGCGGTCGCCCATGATGCGCTTTTCGAACCGCACCTGCAGAGCGTTGTACCAGACCCTGCCCGACGGATTCACGTTATCGAAGACACCCGTAAAGCCCGGATAGCCGCGCAACAGATCGCGCCGCGAGATGTTGGCTTGCGAATTCATCGTGGTGCCGGGACGCGCAAAGCCGAAGAACGGATTTGCCACTGCCTGCTGATAGAAGCCGACATTCGCCGGATCTTGTGCACGGTCAAAATCCGCCTTCGACATGTCGCCGAGTTGGATACCGCGGCCCTCTTGCGTGGTGCGGGATCCGACATAACTCGCTTCGAGCACCATGCCCCAGCCCAACTCGCGCTCGATCGTGAACGACCACTGGCGCGTGCGGGGAATCGGCCGGTTCGGATTGTCGAAGCTCACGCTGCCGCCAAAGCCCGTTGCGAGGCCGAGCCGGTTTCCGAACGGAGTGACGACGCCATCTGGAAATGGGTTGAGCAGCGAATAACCTCCACCCGCCGTCGCCGCCGAAGGCGTCTGGCCGGCGTTCAGCGTGTTGATGTAGTCGGTGTTGAGGCTGTAGCCGGTGGAGATGTTGCCACGCGTGTCGGTGCGGTGGAAGATGCCGATGCCACCGCGAATCACGGTCTTCGGTGCAACTGTCCAAGCGAATCCGAAACGAGGCTGAATGTTGGTGAGATCGAAGTTGTAGGCGCGCCGCGGCTGTCCGCCCGCGCCGACAAACTGCAGTCCTCCGTTGACGGCAGCCGGAGCCGTGGGGAATCCGGTTCCGCCGGTCGCAGCAAGTTCGCGCCACTTCTGCACGATCTCGTTGCTGTTGGTCTGTCTGCCCGTATAGTCGAAACCACGATTCAAGCGGTTCTGGATCTCGATCAACGGAAACTGAACGTCGTAGCGCAACCCAAGGTTCAAGGTCAGGTTCTTGCGAACGCGCCAGTCGTCTTGCACAAAGCCCGCCATGTAGGGCTGACGGCGCAGGAAGGTGTCGTTGTATGCGATAAATCCCGATGCCGGATATCCAAGTAGCGTTGAGGCGACGGAGCTTCCGTCGCGCGCGCCCTGGCTGATTCCCAGAAACTGGCGGCTCCACTGATCGTTGAACGAGAACTCGCCACCCGCGCGGCCCGAGGCCTTGTTGTGATTCAACAGCAGCGCCATCTCCACACCGTACTTCAGGGTATGCTTGCCATGCACTTCCGAAAGATTGGCTTGGAAGTTAAGCTGTTGCCGCGAACTCTCGTTGATGAACTGGTTGCCAAACATCGCCGCAAAACCGCCAACATTCATGCGCGGCGCGAGCGTCGTCTGGAACGTTCCCACCGCCGGAAGCGGCCGCATGCCAAGCTTGTCGATCGTGAAGTTGTAATCCGACACGTCCGGGAAGTTTTGTTGGAAGCGGTTGAAGTTGGCCTGCATGTGCAGAATTCGCGTGGCGGACATCGTGCGGTCATAGCTGATGATGTAGTTCTGATCGCGGCGCACGGTGCCCGGCATGTTGCCGGTCTGCGCAGGGGCGTCGAAGCCATTCTGATTGCGGAACTCCGATCCATCCTGGAACGTGAAGACAAAGTTCAAACGGTCTTTTTCGGTGAGAATCTTGTCGTAGCGCACCATCGGCTGTTCGTAGCGGTAGCGGCCGAGATTGTCGGGACGCGTGAAGTTGTTCACCAGCGACTGGGTCTGGAAGTTCGGTGCCGGATAGAATCCCAGGATCGTTCTGCCGATCGAACTAATGCGGTTGGCCGGAATGATGTTCCCGGGAAACGGATCGCGCCGGAATACGCCGCCCGCAGAGCACTGCACAGTGCCGCCGCATGGGGCTGACGTGAGCGGGTCGTACACCTGAATCACGCCCGTCTGGCCTTGAGCCACGAAGTTTGAGAAGTCCCCCTGGCGGATCGCCGTTGGCGGAACACTGGTGTTCGAAGGGAACGGAACCAATTCGCGCCAGCCTTCGAAGCTGAAAAAGATGAAGTCTTTGTTCTTGCGGATCGCGCCGCCCACCGTTCCACCGAACTGATGCTGATTGCGGAACCCGCGGCCAACGCCGAGAGCGTTGTTTTGGCGGGTGTTCGCGTCGAGCACCCGGTTGCGCCAGAAGTTGAACAGCGTGCCATGCCATTGGTTGGCGCCGCTCTTCAGCGTGGTGTTGACATGCCCGCCGCCAGAGCGCGCATACTGCGAGTCATAAGTGTTCACCATGACTTTCATCTCCTGCACCGCTTCGACGTTCGGCGACATGTTGAAGGTGCCGTCGGTGGAAATGGGCGCGCCATTCAACAGGAACTGATTCGAACCCGACCGGCCTCCGTTCATCACGAAGCTGCCGTTGACGTCCCAACCGCGTGTGCCCGAAAAGCCCGTCGCTCCGAATGTCCGCTGCGTGAACATCACGCCCGGCGACAAGCGCATGAGCATGTACGCTTGGCGTCCGTTGAGAGGGATCTCCTGCATTTGGACCGGATCGAAAACCAGGCCTCTTGACCCTGAGGTGGATTGGACAAGCTCCTGTTGGCCGACGACCGTGATTTCCTGATTGAGTTGGCCGACTTCGAGGATGACCGGAAGATTCAACTTCTGGGCAACCTGCAGGATGATGTTCTCGCGACGGGTGGTTTTGAAGCCGTTGGCAGTGATGACAACGGTATACTCACCTGGATCGAGACCCACCAGCGTGTAGTAGCCGGTGCCGTTGGATGTGGTCTCAGTGGTGACGTTGGTACCGATTTTCGTCGCCTTGACGACGGCGCTCGGTATGGCGGAGTTGGATCCATCTTGTACCTGACCGAGGATGGTTGCGCGGTACTCCTGAGAGAAACCGGATTCCAGGGTTAGAAAAATTAAAGCGGCAGAAAGCAGCAGAGATCTCTGTATCATGTAAAGGCCATTTCCCAAGGGATTCACTATCGTTTAAGGAATTTTTACACACTTCACACGAACAGTGCAAGCTGCAGTCGGCGTTTACTTACCCAGCCTTGCAGGTGCCGGCTGTCCTTGCCAACCGACACCCTGGCGCCTTCGATTTCCGATGCTTCCTCGACGACTTGAGCTAGACAGACTCTTCGCGTACCTCCAACGGCATCAGGAAGTCGAAATCACATCCCCGATGCGCCTGCGTGACATGATCCAAAAACAGCGCACCGTAGCCGCGGTCGTAGTGCGGCTTCGCCATTTGGAACGCCTGCATGCGTCGATCCCACTCTTGCTGGCCGATGTTTAGGTTGATCCGCCGACCCGCGGTGTCCAACTCGATCTCATCGCCTGTTTCCACCAGCGCCAGCGGACCCCCAATCGCACTCTCCGGCGAAATATGCAGCACCACGGTTCCGAAACTCGTGCCGCTCATGCGCGCATCCGAAATGCGGACCATGTCCTTCACTCCCTGGTTGAGCAGCACCATCGGCATCGGGATATGGCCCCACTCCGGGAACCCCGGCGCGCCCTTCGGCCCGCCATTCTTCATCACCAGCACCGTTGTCGCATCCACCGGCAGGTCGAGGCGATCGACACCGCTCAACATCTCATCGTGGCTGTTGAACACATAAGCCTTACCTTTGTGCTGCAAGAGTTCGGCGGATGCAGCGGTCTGCTTTAACACCGCGCCATTAGGGGCGAGATTGCCGTAGAGCACGACGGTTCCGCCTTCGGGATGCAGCGGATTCGCAAGCTCGCGAACAACCTCACGGTTATGGCATGGCGCATTCTCGACGTTTTCGCCGATGGTTTTGCCATTGGCCGTGATGCAATCCCGATGCAGCAAGGGCAGCAGTTCGCGCATCACCGCAGGTACACCGCCAGCGAAAAAGAAATCCTCCATCAGGAACTCACCTGACGGACGAATGTTCGTCAAGTAGGGCGTTCGACGCGAGATCACATCGAACTCGCTCAGGTTGAGGCGCATTCCCAACCGTCCCGCGATCGCCAGCAAATGGACCACGGCGTTGGTGGATCCGCCAATCGCCATATCGACGGTAATCGCGTTCTCAATCGCCTCCCGTGTCATGATCATCGATGGCTTCAGGCCTTCGAGCGCCATACCGACAATGCGGCGTCCGCTGGCTTCGGCCAATTGCAAACGGCGGCTGTCTGGGGCCGGGATCGCGGCCGCACCAGGCAGCGTCATGCCAAGCGCCTCTGCGATGGACGCCATAGTGGACGCGGTTCCCATCACAGTGCAGTGGCCCGCGCTGCGCACCATACAGCCTTCGATTTCCTGCAGCTCTTCTTCGCTGATAGAACCGGTGCGGTACATGTCGAAGATCTTGCGTCCGTCAGTGCCGGTGGCGAAGGGCGTGCCCTTGTAGTTGCCGCTCAACGTGGGTCCGCCGGTGACGACGATGGCAGGGACATCCGCTGACGCGGCACCCATGATCTGAGCGGGGGTGGTCTTGTCGCAGCCGCATAACAATACGACGCCATCGAGCGGATTCGCGCGGATCGATTCCTCGACGTCCATTGCCATGAGGTTGCGAAAGAGCATCGTGGTCGGCTTCATAAACTGTTCGCCGAGCGAGATCGTCGGGAACTCCAGCGGGAATCCACCGGCCGCCAGTACGCCGCGCCGCACGGCTTCGGCGACTTGCCGGAGATGCGCGTTGCAGTTGTTCAGTTCGCTCCACGAGTTGCAGATGCCGATGAGCGGCTTGCCTTCGAACTGGTCAAAGAGGAATCCTTGGGCGCGGAGGTTCGCGCGTCGGGAAAAATTGTAGTATTCGCGTCCACGGAACCAACTGTGGCTTCGAAGATGCGGCTTCTGTTCGGACATGTTCCTACTACTTTATATGGAGCGCTTGTATCCTGAGAGTTGCTCTCACTCCTTACTCGCGTTGTTCTCTTCTCGATCGCCGTGCTGGTCGCGTGTCCGGTTCGGGTTCACCACGCGCAAACAGGCCTCGACGCTTCGTGGGCTGTGGCCCTCAACGACGCTGCCACTCGCGGACTTATTCACGGCCGCGACATCGCTTTCACCTACGGGCCTTGGGCTTGGGTCGCTCTGCCGATGGGCGCGAACATCGATTCCGCTGTGAAGTGGCAGTTCGCGATGTGGGCCGTCTATGCGGGCGCACTGGGCTATCTGTTCTTCGTTTGCAGGATCGGGCTACTGAATCTGGCACTGTTTACGGCATGCGTGTTCCAAGGTGCAAGGACGTTCAGTGATTACGGCTACGCGGGTCCGGATATTTTTCTTGCATTCACGGTTCTGTTATTGCTGGTGTGCGCGGCCGAATCCATATACTGGCTGCTTTTCCTCTGTCTGGCAATCGCGCTGACCGGCGCGCTGTTTCTGATCAAGCTGACCTCTGGAATCTTCGCGGCTTCGGCGATTGTCCTGTGGGCGATCGCATCGAAGCGCCCCGTGGGCGTCGCGACGGCAGTGCTCGGGATTCCAGCGGCGCTTACGGCGGCATTTTTCCTGCATTATGCGTCTGTCGAGGTGCTCACGATGTATGTTCGCGCGGCGTTGGAGATCTCATCGGGCTTCAGCGTAGCGATGAGCACGCCGGGCGAAACGACAGCCGATATCCGCGATGTCTCACTGCTCACCATCGGATTCATTGCCCTTGCGGTGGCGCTCGCCTGGCGCCAACAGCACAGGGCCTTCGCTATCGCGCTGAGTCTCGCAGGACCTCTGTTTCTCAGCTTCAAGCATTCGTTTATCCGTCCAGCGGGACATATGGAGATCTTCTTCACGACCGCGCCGCTGTTGCTTGCCGCGGTTGTCTTAGCCGCCGACTTTGAAGGACGCAAAAACTGGCTCGTGCTCGCCGTGGTCGCTGCCATGGCGCTCGTCTGGATTCCTCGATCGGGCACTCTTTCGCCGCGGGCGTGGCCGGTGCTGTCAGTCAAGGCGGATCCGGCGGCGCTTGCTCCCGATAGGATCGAGAACCTGCCGCGCGTACCTACCGCCGTGTTTCCTTATGAAACGGCGATCCCGATCGCAAGCGGCGTCGAATCGCGTCCTTTCCCGGTGATCCAGGCCTATCAGTCGTACACACGTTCTTTGGACTCCTGGAACGCCGCATCCATCACCAACGCGGCACAAATCGTCGTCCATTGGGACACCGTCGACGGACGCCATCCTTTTCTCGACGCACCGGCATTGACGCTGGCGATGATGCAACACTACGACTACGCGCAAGATCTCGGCCATCGTGCTCTCTTAAAACGCCGCCCGGCGCCAAGATTCACCAGCATTCGCAAAACCGGCGACGCTGTGCTCAAGATCGGCGAAGCTCTGCAGATGCCTCCATCGAGCAGGCCACGGCTCATGAGCGTGAACCTTAAGCTCAATCCGCAGGGCCAGATCTTGAAACTGCTGTGGAAACTGCCGCCCGCACAGATCCTGCTTTCCGCGCCCGGTGGACGGGTACTGGCCGCTCGATTGGTTCCCGATGTTCTTGGCAATCCCGCAGGACTCAGCTTCATGCCATCCAGCCTAGACGACCTTCGCAAGATGCTCGAAAAGGACATCCTCACCGATCCCTACAACGAGATCGTGATCAACGCCGACTACTACGAGCGCGAGGCCAAGGTCGAATACTTCGAGATCGAGGATTGGAAAGGTGTGACCATCGAACGCGACGTTTCACCCGACTTTACCAAGCTACTCGATCAGGGCGAAGCGCGCGCCGCGAAGATCGACACGATCAACGATGTCGATGTCGCATCGCTCGGTGCGAATGAGATCGCGACAGTGCCTGCTGCCAATGGATATGTGATCGTGAAAGGCTGGGCGTTCGACTTCTTCGAGACCAAGCCCGCATCCGCTGTTTACCTGCAACTCGATGGAAGCACGTTTATCGGAACCACCTATGGCCAATCGCGCATGGACAACGTCGCGTTGTTCAACCACAACTATGCGCTCGCCCCGACAGGCTTCTCGGCTGCGATTCCCAACAGCCGCCTTGGCCCCGGTGCGCACGAGATGCGTGTCTTCGTGGTCAGCGTGGACGGAAAGAAGTACGCGACCGGTGCCAAGCAAATCCGCTTTCAGACGCGATAGCGTTCACAACATCTGAAAATATCTTCAATCCACTGCATGCAAAAGACTTGCACGTTTCGTGGGGCGTTCGGATTTGGTAGGGGTGTGTCAACCGTGTCAATCTGGGAATAGAAGATTATTCTATCGATAAAGCCCGGCGCTGCCCGGGTTTTTTCATTTTCCATCGAAGGAGTCCAAGCCATGATTCAGAAACGCAAGAAGTCCGAATTCGATCGCATGCACGAAAAGTGCATGGCCTACTTTCAACCCGTCGGTGAACTTGAAACATCGCTGGTGGAAACAATCGCGCAAGAGACGGTTCGCTGCAAGCAACTCTTCAAGCAGGCCGATGTGGCCGAAGACACACTCGACTATTCGGTGAGGGTGCTCAATAAAGTTCAATTGACACGTATAGGGCCGGCGGCGCCCACGGCGCCCACGGGAAAGGTGCCGCAAGTCCAGATACAGTAGCGATCGCATCCCGGGCGAGAGCCTCGCGGGCATCGAGGCCTCGCCCGCTTGGGATAAAATGAAGGCCATGGGCGCGTTACCTGCTGTCAAGATGTCCGTCGCCGAGTACTTCATTGCGGAAGAGAAGGCCCATCGGCCGAGCGAGTACCACGATGGAGAGCTGTACCCAATCGTAGACGCCAGCGTGAATCACGCTATGATTGCGGCTAATTTTACCGGAAGTGCGCACGCGGCGTTGAAGGGTTCCCCATGCCGTGCGCTAGCTATGCCCCGGGTGCGGGCATCAGCGCGCAGCTTCGTTCTGCCGGACATCGCAATCGTCTGCGGCCCAGTCAACTTTGCTCCCGAGAACCAGGACTCCATCGTCAACCCTAAAGTGATCGTGGAAGTCCTCTCGCCTTCGACCGCCGATTACGATTACGGTGGCAAATTCGAATTGTATCGTGAGATTCCATCGTTGCAGGAATACGTTCTGGTATCTCAGAAACGGACGTCGGTCGATGTTTTCCGCAGGCCCTCCGAAGGGAACTTTACCCTATTCACCTATCGAGGCCTCGACGCTTCGCTGGACCTCGAAACCCTCAACATCTCGATCCCACTCGGCGAAATCTACGCCGGGATCGAGTTCCCCACCCCGGACGCGTAGCGCACCCGCCACGATACAGTAGTTGGGTAGCCCGCAAACATGCAACTCAACGACAAGTACACGCTGGAAGAAGGCCGTGTTTACCTCACGGGCATTCAGGCCCTCGTCCGTCTGCCGATCGATCAGATGCGCCGCGACCGGCGCGCGGGACTGAACACAGGAGCGTTCATTTCCGGATACGAGGGCTCGCCTCTCGGCGGTTACGATCTGGCATTGCTGCGCGTAAAGCGCATCTTAAGCGAATACAAGATCCACTTTCAACCCGGCGTCAACGAAGACTTGGCAGCGACCTCGATCTACGGCACGCAGATCATCGAGCAATTGGGCAAAGACAAAACCGTGGATGGAGTCGTTGGCATCTGGTATGGCAAGGGACCGGGGGTGGATCGCTCGGGCGATATCTTCCGCCATGCGAACTTGTCGGGCACGGGTCCGAACTGTGGGGCACTGGTGCTTGCGGGCGATGATCACTCCTGCAAGAGTTCGACGATTCCCCACCAGAGCGACATCAGTCTGTTCAACGTCGGCATTCCGTATTTGTATCCCAGCAACTCGCAGGAACTGATCGACTACGGGCTTCATGCCATCGCGCTTTCTCGCTATTCCGGTGCGTGGGTCGGCATGAAATGCGTGACCGAGGTTTGCGACGGTGGCGGCACGGTCGAGGTTTCGCCGTCTTTGCCTTCGATCGTGTTGCCGGGTGGCTATGAGAAGGTTTGGGACGCTCGACTCTCGATGCCGTTTTCGATAGCCCTGGAGTACGAAACCAACACGCGGCGCTTGAACGCGATCCGTGAATATTTGCGCGTGAACAAGCTGAACCGCTGGTCTGGCGCTCGTTCCGGCGCGACTCTTGGGGTGCTCAGTTCCGGCAAGGCGTACCTCGATACCTTGCAGGCGCTGCGCGATCTCGGGCTGCGCGAAAGCGATTGGGAAACTCTGGGCATCCGTGTGGGCAAGCTCGCAGCGCCGTTTCCCGTCGAGCACGAGTTCATCAAAGACTTCGCGCAAGGCCTGCAAGTGCTGCTGGTTGTCGAAGAGAAGAAGAGCTTCGTCGAGTTGCAAGTGAAGGACGCGCTTTACGCGCTCGCGCAGCGCCCTGTTGTGATCGGTAAGCTCGATTCTTGCGGAAATCCGTTGATTCCCGCGCATGGTGAGACCACGCCAGAGTTGCTTTCCAAGATCCTGTTCGGCTTGCTAGGCACGCGCATCGATGGCAGCGACGCGGCTCGCGAGCGCGTGGCCAGAGTCGATACGGGGATGAATGTGGTGAAGGATTGGGAAACCGTCCGTCCGCCCAACTTCTGTTCCGGATGCCCTCACAACCGCTCGACCATACTCTTGGAAGGCCAGATGGCCGGTGGCGGCATCGGCTGCCATACGATGGCGATCCGCCTGCCTGACCGCCAGTTCTCGTTCATGACCCACATGGGCGCAGAGGGCGCGCCGTGGATCGGCATGTCGAAGTTCGCGACGCGCAAGCATGTGTTCCAAAACATCGGAGACGGTACATTCTTTCACAGTGGCTCGCTCGCGCTCGAAGCTTGTGTGGCTGCGGGTGTGAACATCACCTATAAGATCCTCTACAACGGCCACGTCGCAATGACCGGAGGCCAACATGCCGAAGGTGCGCTACCCATTCCGCAGTTGACGCGCAAGTTGGAAGCCGAAGGCGTCCGCAAGATTGTGATCCTGGCGGAAGACGTCACGCGCTATGAAGGCGTGACGCTGGCCGCGAATGCCGAACTGCGCGATCGTTCGGAACTGCCTCGTACCCTCGCTGAGATGGAAAAGCTCACCGGCGTTACAGTGATGATCTACGACCAGGAGTGTGCGGCCGAAAAGCGCCGCCAGCGTTCGCGAGGCAAGATGGTGGAACCCACCAAACGCCTCGTCATCCACGAAGAAGTGTGCGAAGGCTGCGGTGATTGCGTGAAGCAATCGAACTGCATGAGTCTGGCTCCCGTGGCCACGCCGCTGGGCCAAAAGATGAAAATCCACCAGTCGTCGTGCAACAAGGACTACACGTGCAGTCTGGGCGATTGTCCTTCGTTCGTGACCGTCAACATCAAGCCTGGAACGGGTTTGAAGAAACGTACGATTCCAACGCTGCCGCAGGCGGATGTCGCGAAGCCCGCGAATGTGGCGAAGATCGGTCCGGATGGCTATCGGATCCTTGCGCCCGGTATCGGAGGCACGGGTGTGATCACCGTCAACGCGCTGCTGGCGACGGCTGCATGGATCGATGGACTCTCGGTGATTACGCTCGACCAGACCGGATCCGCGCAGAAGGGCGGGGCAGTGGTCGCTCATCTACTTTTGAGTGAGAAGCCGATTGAGGCTCCCGCGCGCATCAATTGGGGCAATGCGGATGCCGTGTTGGGCTTCGACGTGATGGGCGTCGCGAGCACCGACAACATCAAATGCTTGTCTTCGGAACGTACAACGGTGGTGCTCAATACGAATCTTGTGCCGACAGCGGATCACATCCGGAACCGCGTCATCTTTGGGCCTGAAGCGATGATCGACAAGATCGATCGCGCGTCGCGCCGCGGCCACAATGTCTTCGTTGACGCCAATCGCCTGGCGGAAGGGCTCTTCGGCAGCCACCTCGCCGTGAACATCTTCATGACCGGACTGGCCTACCAGGCGGGTCTGATCCCGATCTCGCTCGCTGCCATTGAAGAAGCGATCGAGTTGAATGGCGTGGATGTCGAAAGAAACATGCAGGTCTTCAACTGGGGCCGCAAATACTATGTCGATGCCAAGTGGGTGAATGGACATCTGCCGTCTGCGGTAGAGTCGGGCGGTGCCGCTGAAAAGCCTGATTTTACTGCGCGTCTGCAACGTTACCAGAACGCCGCCTATGCGCAGGAGTTCCGCGAATTCGTTGCCGAGGTCTCGAAAAATGCGCCCGCGTTGGCCGACGCTGTAGAGCGCAATCTGTACAAGCTGATGGCGATTAAGGATGAATACGAAGTCGCAAGGATGCTCACCGATGCCGACTTTGAATCGAAGACCAAGGCGATGTGGCAAGATGCGGAATCGATCGGCTACAACCTGCATCCACCCATGCTGCGCAGCTTCGGCTTTCACAAAAAGATTCAACTGGGAGCTTGGGCTAAGCCTTTGTTGAAACTGCTTGCAGGCTTAAAAGGATTGCGCGGCGGTGTGCTGGATGTCTTTGGATATTCCGCTCACCGTCGGTTGGAACGGTCGCTGATTGGCTGGTATCGGGATCTGATCCATTCGGTGATCGAGCGTGGCGTCACCGCAGAGAACGCTGCGCTGGCGAATGAGATCGCGAGGATTCCCGAGCAAATTCGAGGATACGAGCAGATCAAAGAAGCGAGCATCGCCAAGGCCAAAGCCCTGGCTGCGGAAAAGCTCACAGCCATGACGCACACGCCTGTGTTGTCTTGAAATGACACGCCTGCGGTTCACTTACTCGGCGCGAAGGGCCTCAATCGGATCCACGTTCGAGGCGCGCCGCGCCGGAATGTAGCTGGCCAACGCAGCCGCCGCGATCAAAAACGCGCAAACCACAACATAAGTCGCCGGGTCCATCGCTTTCACCCCGAACAGCAGAGACGACATCAGATTCGTCAACGCCGCCGCAGCCCCGAGGCCAATCACAGATCCGATGCCCGCCAGAATCAAGCCATCGCGCACGAACATCCTGCGCAAACCGCCCTGTTCCGCACCCAGCGCCATACGGATCCCAATCTCGCGCGTCCGCTGCGAAACCGCATACGCAATCACTCCGTAGATGCCGATCACGCCCAAGATCAGCGCCATTCCACCCGCAATGGCAAGCATCGCCATCGTGAACGACGTCCGCGCCATCGATCGGTCATAGACAGCCTTCAACGTCCGCACGCGATACACCGGAAGGCTGTTGTTGATCGACCAGATCGCTTGGCGCGCTTCGTTCAACAGACCCTCCGTTCCCGCGCGGCTGGTGCGGAGAATGAAAACACCGCTGCGCTGCACCCGAAGGTCATTGCCCCACAGTTTGTCCACCACCGCCGGCCAATACACCGTCGTCGGAGCCTTCTCATTGACACCGTTGTCACGAACATCGCCAACCACGCCCACCACTTCACGCCACTGGCCATTCGGGCGCTCACAAACCTGTTTGCCGATCGCCGCTTCGGGCGAACCCCACATCTCGCGAGCCATGTTCTCAGAAATCATCACGACGCTGCGCTTGTCGTAGACATCGGTCCACGAGTAGTCGCGACCCGCCATCAACTTTATCCCCAGCGTCTTTAGATACGCAGGTGAGATCCACTTGTAGCGCCGAATCGGCGGCAGTTCACCCGCAGCGTAATTCTTGTCTTTTGCAAAGATCGGATCGTTGGAATTCGATCCATCCATCGGCGCGCCATTGCCAAAGGCCACAGAAGTCACACCGGGAATCGCCGCAAGCTTGTCCAACATTTCCTGCTGCATGCGCATCACCATCATCGGATCCTTGACTTGCGCATCGGGGATGTAGG
>CAZCPL010000143.1:0-14695 GCA_964500255.1 uncultured Solibacteraceae bacterium
AACTCCCTCCAGTCACAAGTGGAGGCTTGGATGACGGAGATAAGCCCTGGCGTGCGCATCAGCGTCAAGCGCTATTCCGAAATGGATTTGATGACATTTGGTGTCACGTACTCGTTAGGTCACCAAGTTGCGAGCTCCGAATATCGTCCGACAAACGTCGGCTTCGGAATCACTTACGCTTTGCCCATCGTCGTCGCCGTACTCTCGGCGCGCCCTGGAAGTCTGGTTATTATTGAGAACCCTGAGGCTCATCTGCACCCCCGCGGTCAGGTCAAGATGGGAGAGCTTCTCTGCCAAGCGTCCGCAGCAGGAATTCAGATTCTCATCGAGACTCACAGTGATCACGTGCTAAACGGGATTCGGCTCGCCGTTCATGCGCGCAAAGCGACTCCGGAGAATGTGGCCCTTTACCACAGCAGATGGGTACCCGGTGGCAAGTCTCCTTCGTTGACGTTGTTGGCTCTCGACGAAAACGGAAGGCTTCCGGAGTGGCCGGAAGGCTTCTTCGATGAAATGGAACGAAGTTTGGACCGGCTTCTGGGCGCTGAATGAAATGACCGCGTTCCTGGTTTTTAACGAACTGTCGGCGGCAACCATGTCACCCGACCAGGCGGGCGGGAAGCGGAATCTGGATGAGCTATCAGACATTCTTGTCGACCGGCGCATCACAGCAACGAAAGTGCTGGTCACTCCTCCTGCGTTCCTCCAATTGCAAGTCAGTGCCGGATATTCTGTCGGACGATGGATAGGAGAATACAGGCACGGTGACCCAGATCGGCGCTTGCGCATAAAAATCCTAGTGGATCGGCGGATGGAATTCAGCGAGTGTATTCCTGCCGAGCAACTCGAATCGGAGGATGTCGAGTACGGACTGTCGGGCGAGATCGTACGCGGCCTTTGCGCTGCGGTTCTCGCGGATGGTCTTGCGATCAGCCTCCTTTCCTCCGAAGAGTGGAACGTCGCCAGCGTTCGCATTGAGAAATCCTGGATCGCCAGCGAGGATGTCGAGATTCGCGCACTCGACGTGTTGCATGCTGGGCGGACCGCCCATCTGGACGATCACACCGAATGGCTGCGTCGCATACAGACACCGCCGCCGGCAAACGGCTCGCAGTTGTGGAATCAACGCGCATCCCTCTTCGCTAACCTTGATTTCTGTGCTTCAGTCGAGGATCAACTCACGGCGCTCGGAGGTGATGGCCGACCCTTCAGATCGGCAATGCGCGGTCTGCGGGACCTCCAAAGCTATTGTGAGTCTTGGAGCACAGGAGGTATCGATATCCACGCCCTAAACAACGCATCTGGCGAAAGCGCTCCAACGCTGCAGATGTACGGCGAGGAAAGGACATTTCAATGCCCCGACGGTCAATACCGGCTATTTGAGTGGCACGTCAAGAGAGGAGACACGAGGATTCACTTCTTCGACTTCCCCGCTCAAAAGCGCCTCCTGGTGGGTTATGTGGGCGGTCACCTGCGGATTTCGAGTCAGTGAAGTGCGCTCTTGTTAGTTAGAGTGGGTCCGCGAATCTCTCCATAGCCGAATTCGCCGGATCGGACACGGTGACGATCTGTTTGCCACGAGCATGTAGTTCGTCGCAGAGTGTCATCGTCCGACTGCCTGGCGCTGCGTGCGCCAGGAAAAGGCGGTCGGCGAGTGCACTCACGAAGCGGTTTCGGGCCTCAGCAAGGGCAGCCGTGACTCGTTTGTGCTGCAGCCCGAACGGGGCTGGTGGCCGCGGAGCAGGATGCCCAAACACTCCCACTCCATCGGAGAGTGGAATCCGCCGATCAGTGTGCGCCCCTCGTCTCGCATGGCGGTGATGGCGTCGAACGTTTTCAGGACCACCCTGCCCGGGCATTGGGAGGAACAAAGAACTCGGTCTTGTCACCGTCAAGGAGATCCAGCGCGCCTGCGGCCCAAAACTTTCTGAGCGCGCCCGTCCAAGCAGTAGGCGCGCCGAGGCGGGATAACGTTTGTCACCCGTTATGTGGTTGGGCGCGCACTCTGGGGCGCGATTGTGGAGCGGGCGGCGAAGTGGAATGGCGCGCGGACCAATGCCGACTTTCAGCGCTATCAGGAGCTGGTGAATCGCTGTTTGCGGTTCTCCTACGCGTATCCGTCAGATTCTTCCAGCGCGGTTGGCCGTGGGGTGGGCACGAAGAGGAGTTCGACTGGCTGTACCTGCAAAGCTACACCAGCACGGCATTGATCGACGGGCGCAGCAAAGAAGACGGCAGTCTACACGAGACGGAATGCATCGCGCCGCGGACACGAGAAGGCAAGCCCGTCTATCTCCTGTTTCATCTATGGCATGTGGCTGAGGCCAACGACGCTTCGAGTAAGTGGCTGGAGGACGCGGTGCATGGAGCCGGGTTTTGGCGGGGCGCATCCCTTGGTGGCGAACGTGGATACGGATGGGGCCGGATTGCGGAGGCTCACGTTACCCGTTTATCTGGGTCATCAGGGGATCTGTTCGAAGGATCCGGCTGGCGTTGGGAATGCACGGCCGGCGAATTTCCCGTGCTGCAGCCGATTGCGCCGCCTGGGTCGGTTCATGGACTCGCTGGTCCGATACGCGCCTTGGGACACGCAATCGGCGAGCCCTTAGACGGGCGCATGGAACCCTTGACTGGACGATTGACCGTCGATGGACGGTCCGGCCAGAGCCTGTCTGAGGCTGTGGGGTGCTACGTTCCCGGCTCGGTGCTGAGGAATCCCGGCAGGTTTTCGGTGGACACGACAGGATGCTGGCGGGAGCAGCCCGCCGCGACCGCCGAAGGGCATTGAAGTCACGGAAATCATTGTTCCCTACTCAGCCCCCCCACTGCCGTCGAGGTGTCCGCCCAGTACCCAGGGCGCGCGCGAACCACGACGCCGGGGCGCGAGACGCTGACTTCGAGCTTGTGATATCCAGGTTCAGGATTTCGAGGCGAGAAGCTCAGCACATACTGCGCATGCAGATCGGAACCGAGCTTCTCTATCGCCTCTTCCAGACCTTTTTGGCGTGCAAATGAAAATGTCAATCCGCCGGTTTCGCGAGCTAGAATTTCAGAAGCCTTTTCCTTTCCCAGTCGCCCCAATTCGCCCAGAGCACCAAGGATATCGACGCGCTGTGCCGGCGGCGGCATTTTCGGATCGTACTTGTCTTTGGGTGGGCCGCCGCTTGGAGTGCCATATTCCGGATTTGGCCTTGCCTGCCGATCGCGAGGAGCTTTGCCCGCGCTGTCCGTGCCTTTTCTCGTGAATCCCGTGCGAAAGGCGGAGTATTCGGCAACGTAGACGACGACCCCGGCTTGCTGCGCGGCGAATGCCACGTCGTTGAGATCCGCCTCGCTGCTGCGGTCGCGCGATTCGGAAATCAGAAACAGAATCCGCCGCGCAGATCGCTTGGTGTTCAATCGTGCGATCGCTTCCAAAGCCGCATCGAGCAGTTTGGAATCCTTTGCGGAACCAGCGCGAAGGCCTCGAAATGCGGAGGATATTTTCGACTCGTCCGCTGTCCAATCCTGCAGGCAGCGAACTTCGCTGTCGAAGGTGAGCAACGTCATCGATCCTCTTTCGCCCAGCACCAGCGGGCGGATCATGGATCCGATCTTTTGCACTTTGGCGAGCACGGCGGCTGAGATCCCGGATGTCTGCACCGCCACCGCAAGTGCTACGGGGGCCACACCTGAGCCGATTGAGTCGACGTCGAGGGCTTGAGGACGCCCGTTGTCAAGCAGGGTGAAATCGGATGCTGTGAGGCCATCCACCGGTCCGCCGCGCGTTGCGGTTACGGTTACCGGGGTCAATACCAGCCTCGCTCTTGCGTCGAAGATCGGTTCCTGCGCGCAAATCGTTACAGAAAGGGTTAGTGCAAAGAACAGTGGTCGACTCATGCATACTCTAGAGCACGCCGGTCGCCACAGCCTAAGAAAGACCGTGTTTCTTCATGCGATAGCGAAGAGTATCGCGGCTGATGCGCAGCATGCGAGCGGCCTCGCTCTGGTTGCCGTTGGATTTGCGCAAGGCTTCGGCGAGCAGTCTGCGTTCCTGTTCCTCAAGTGGCACCATCTCTCCGGGAACGGAAGAAGAGACGGCTGTGGCTGCCATCCCGAAAGCTTCTCCGCCAGCGCGGCTCAGGTAGACGGGCAGATCGAGAACATCGAGTGTACTGCCCATGACCATGATGCAGGCGTGTCCGATGACATTCTCGAGTTCACGGACATTTCCAGGCCAATTGTGGCGCAGCAGGACGAGTTGAGCGCGACTGGTGAGTCCGCGGATTTCTTTGTTGTACTGATGGGCGTACTTGTCGATGAAGTGGCGGATCAGCAACAACAGGTCGCCTTCACGTTCCACCAGCGAAGGGATGGCGAGTTCGATCATGGTGAGGCGATAGAAGAGGTCTTCGCGAAACTGGTGTGAGGCGACGGCGGCGCGCAGGTCGCGGTGTGTCGCAGCGATGACACGGACGTTCACTTTGCGCGGCGTGAGTGCGCCAAGGCGCTGCACTTCCTGATTCTGCAGCGCACGCAACAGCTTTGCCTGGGTGTTGAGGGGCATGTCTCCGATCTCGTCCAGAAACAGCGTCCCGTTGTGCGCATATTCGAAGAGGCCAACTTTGTCTTGAGTGGCCCCGGTGAAGGATCCTTTCACGTGGCCGAAGAGTTCACTCTCAAACAAGGTTTCCACCACTGCGGAACAGTTGAGTGGGACAAGTTGTCCTGCGGCTACAGGACTCAATCGATGCAGCGCCTTGGCAACCAATTCTTTTCCGGTTCCGGTGGCACCGGTGACGAGTACGGATCGGTAGTGCGGGGCAATTCTTTGCACTTGCGAGAATAATTCCCACATTTGGGGGCTATTGCCGACCATGCCTTCGAACTCCGCTTGTGCGGCAAGGGATGCCTCTAATTGCGATGCGCGATTGCGGCGCCGATGCTTTTCGATCAGGATGCCCACGCGATCGCGCAACGATGCGAGAGAGACAGGCTTTTCCAAGTAGTCGGAGGCACCCTTTTTGATGGCTTCGACAGCGGACTGCGTGGAATAGTGCGCGGTCATCAAGAGGACGTCGATGGAAGGATCCGCCTCCATGATACGTTCCAGTAGTTCCATGCCGTTCATTTTCGGCATGACCAGATCGGTGAGAACAATTTGTGGATGTTCCTGCAGAATGTAGTCGAGGCCCTCTTCGGGGTCCGCAAACGTGCGGATGCGAACCTCGGGCCGACGCAACGCGGTGCTCAGCATTTCGAGGCTGCCGGCGTTGTCGTCAACGATGGCCAGTGAGACGGATGTCACAGGATTCGTCATGATCGAATAGCTCACTCAGTCTACTCCATTCATTGTGACCTCATATCGAGGTGTTTTTCGAGAACCTGCCGTAGCTTTTTGAGTCCGATGGGTTTGGTGACATAGTCGGTGAAACCCGCGGCGCGCCCACGTTCGTGATCGCCTTCCATCGCGTAGGCAGTGAGCGCAATGATCGGGGTGGCACGAAACTGTTCCATCTCGCGAAGGCGGGTCAGTGTTCCGTAGCCGTCGAGACGTGGCATCTGGATGTCGAGGACGATGAGAGCCGGAGCGAGAGCCGGAGCGAGTTCCACGGCTTGCAGACCATCGACGGCTTCGGTGACGGTAAAGCCGAAGTGGGCAAGCATGGTGTGCAACAACTCGCGGTTGCTGGCGCTATCGTCGGCAATGAGCACATTTCTCACTCGGTATTGCTGCCTCCGAGTTGGGCGAGTCGATGCAAGAGCGTCTCTTTCCATGCGGTGCCTTTGATCAGGAGAGCGTTGGTGGTGCGGCGAAGCAAGACGACGTCGTTTTCGTTGAGGGCGGTTCCGGTGAGCACGAGAATGGGGATGCGGGCGTAGCGCGAATCGCTCTTGAGCCGGAAGATCAGTTCGAAGCCATTCATTTCGGGCATCGTCAGATCGACAACGATCGCCGCGGGCGTGCGCTCCGCCAACCGGTCGAGAGCTTCGCGACCGTTGGCGGCGAGAATGGGATCGTAGCCAGCGGATGCGATGACCTCCCGGACGAGTTCGAGTGCCGCGGGTTCGTCATCCACCAGCAGCACGGGAGCGCGTTTGATCGCAGGTTCGGTATGTTGGCGCAGTGCGCGCAAGAGCGCGTCTTTGGCGACAGGCTTGGTGAGATAGACGGCGGCACCGAGGTTGGCACTCGAATCATTTGGCAGCACCGAGATGACGATGACCGGAATCTTTTCGGTATCGCGCAG
This sequence comes from uncultured Solibacteraceae bacterium, assembly GCA_964500255.1. Lineage (GTDB taxonomy): Bacteria > Acidobacteriota > Terriglobia > Bryobacterales > Bryobacteraceae > F-183. Next base: position 6,231 of record CAZCPL010000143.1, read on the forward strand.
ACTCTTGAGGTTTTCGAGTGACTCCCAGCCTTTGCCTCCGGGCAGGATCAGGTCGAGCAGAATTGCCTTGGGCTGCAGTTCCAAAGCCTTGACCAGCGCATCGCGCGGCGAGGTTGCGAAGACCACATCGTAGCCTTCGGGTTCCAGATCGCGGGCGAGCATTTTGGTGCGGTCATGATCGTCCTCAATCACCAGCAGGACGGGGCGTCCCGAACCTGTAGGTGTCACCGTATCCGGCGGTGCCTGGGGTGTATGGGTGGTGAAGCTGAAGCGGCTGCCTTTGCCGACTTCGCTTTCGAGCCAGATGAGGCCGCCTTGTTGTTCGACGAGACGTTTGCTGATGGCGAGTCCGAGTCCGGTACCTTCGCGGATGCCTTTGGTGGTGGCCGCCACCTGATGAAAGAGATCGAAAATGGCGCGAGCGTGTTCAGACGGAACCCCGATTCCCGTATCGGCGACTGTGATGGTGATCTGCCCTCGGAACCATGCGGAATCGATGCCGATCTGTCCATGTTCCGGCGTAAACTTTACGGCATTGGAGAGAAGATTGAGGACGATCTGCTTGAAGCGGAGACGGTCGGCCCGCAGCAGGATTTCGCGATCCATCGAGTTGGAAACGCCGATTGACTTAGCGTCGGCTTGCGGTCGAATTGTGCCAAGAACCTCTTCAATTGCTGGAAAGGCTTCAAACTCTTCGGTGCGGAACTCGAGCCGGCCCGCTTCAATCTTGCTGAGATCGAGTATGTCGTTGATCAGCGCCAGAAGGTGTTGAGAGTCGCGATAGATGTGCTGGACAAAGCGTTTCTGTTTCTCGTTGAGTGGCCCTTCGATCTCTTCTTCGAGGAGTTCGGAAAAGCCCGAGATGGTGTGAAGCGGCGAACGGAGCTCATGGCTCATGCTGGCGAGGAATTCGCTCTTCGCGCTGCTGGCAGCCTCCGCCTTGAGTTTGGCATCGCGCAATTCCTCTTCTTGCCTGCGCCGTTCGGTCACATTGTAGGCCACAACCATGCGGGCGGGGCGCCCTGCCATTACAACGTCATGCACCATGGTTTCGGCATCGAAGCCCGATCCATCTTTGCGCAGATGACGCCAAGTGAGAATGTTCGAAAACGAATCACTATTTGCCGCGGCCAGAAATTGGCCGTGTTCTTCAACAGGGCGGATATCCAAGGCCGTGCGTTCCAGGAATTCCTCACGCGAATAGCCGTATTCCTCAGTTGCCCGATCGTTGACGGCGAGAAACCGCAGTGTTTCGCGATCGTACACGTAAGCCGGAACCGGATACGCCTCAAAGAGCGTGCGAGCCTGATCCGCATTGCGGGCGGCTTCAGCGGTAAGAAGTTCCCGCTCAGAAATGTCGCGAATGGCGGCTGCAACATGGATGCCATCGGATAGTTGCATGGGGCTGAGGGTGATTTCCACCGGGAACTGCGATCCGTCGGCACGGCGCGCGGCAAGCTTCAACCCGCTGCCCATGGGGCGGATGGAGGGCGAAGCCATGTAGGAACTACGCTTGTGTCCGTGCGCAGCTTTGAGATGATCCGGCACGAGGATATCGACGGACTGGCCGACGAGATCAGCGGGCTCGTATCCGAAGAGCCGTTTGACGCTCTGGTTGGCGAGGACAATGCGCCCTGCGCGATCGACTTCGAGGATGGCATCGGGCGCGGCCTCGAGCAGATCGCGATAACGCCGCACGGCGAGTATGTCGAGGCGCGAAGCCTCGGTGTGGGCCACGAGTTGTTCACGAGCGGTGAGGTCGAGCAGGATCGAGATGACGCCACGAACTCGTCCGCCATGGTCGCGGAGTGGAGAGTTCGAGATCGACATCGTGAAGGTGGAACCGTCGCGTCGTCGTCGTGGAAGCTCTTCCAGAAACCAGCCGGGGCCGCCGTCGCGCACCATGCGGGTGACCATGTCGAGGAATGGCTGCAATTGATCGGCGGGAATTGTGGGTGGAATGCGACCGAGAAGCTCTGACTGGCTCCATCCAGTCATGCGTTCAGCGGCGGCGGTCCATAGCATCACGCATCCGTTTTCATCGACGGCGCAGATGCCAAATGGGCAAGCGGCGACGACGGCGCGCAGCGTTTCGTAGGCACCGATGGATTCGAGGCTTTCGCGACGTAGAGCCTCGCGTTGTTTTCGAAGATGCAGAGCGCGCCACGCCGCGCGTTGGAGCGGACCTGGTTCTTTCGAAAAGATGCAATCGAGGGCACCGTTCCGAATCCAGCGCAAGGCGAGATCGTGATCTTCAGGGCCTTCGGCGAAGACCACCACCGGCAGCGATGGCGCGATCGTGCGTAACGAAGAGACTTCGTAGATCCACTGGGAATCCGCCAGCAATAGGTCGACGGCGAAAGGCGAGGTCATCGCGCTACGGAAGCCGTTGAGCGAGTCAACGGCAACTATATTGACCGGAAAACCGATCGTCGCGAGATCCGTCTTGAATCTGGCGGCTTCTCCGCTACTGCCCGTCAGGACGAGTATTTGTAGAGTTTCTTGCTGCTGCATTCGATGGTTTAGAGCATTTTCGGAGCTTCTGTAGCGGTTGAGAATTTTTCGATCTGTGACCGTCGCGGCTCAGAAACGCTCTAGGCCAGTGTAGCGAGCGCTCTATCCGGCGCGCTTGATCGCGCGGATTCCGGCGAAGGTGATCAATCCGCCCGCAAAGCTTGCGATGGCACCGGCCCCACGGGCGAGGCCGTCCGTTTCGAAATGGCGCAGCGTGAGTTTGTTGTCGACATCGGTGACGCCGGGCACGGCCATGGCGCCTGCGAGTACGCGGCCCGCTTCGGAGGCTTCGATCTCGCCAGTCAAGACGATTTTGCCACCTTCCGCGTCGACCTTTATATCGTGTGGGGTGCGCACAAGTCGGCCCATTTTCGCGCGAACCCTGGCGGTCAGCTTTGGCGCGTCGACAGGTTCGCAATCCGCCAAGTGCTTTGCTTTGGCTGCCATGCCTTCGCAGCGGTTCTCAATGTCTCTAGCCAACGTTTCCACCGTGTGGCCTGCGCGTTGATAGAGTCCTTTCGTACGACCTTCGATTTCGGCACGACGGGCGCGCCCACGATTCGGATCGAACAGATACATCATTGCGGCACCTAGACCGGCACCGATCAGGAGGCCCGCCCCGGCGGTAGTGTAGTTTTTCGTATCTTTCATAACTTCCTACCTTCGATAGCATCCATGAGCACGTGGAAGTCCGAAGGGGATTGGACGTCTTTTTTGAGGTTCTGATCGCTGAGTGGGTCATTTGACGCAGAAAAGTGGGGTATTTCTCTCAGCTCTCTCAGTTGGGCAGGGAAGGCGATGATCTGGTGCGAGAATCGAGTTGGGCATTGAATTGCTTTGTTGAATACCAAAGAGGAGGTTCCGCCCTTGCAGCAACTTCGACCGCTTGAAACAGGAGTCTAGTATCCAGCGTCGGAGTTTTTGCGGAGAAACGGTAACGTTCGCACCACGGCGAATCCGCCGGATGTTCGCAAAGACGACGTTCGGGTATTTGTGGATCGGCGGGCCTTGGAATCCACAGGACCTGACCGCCCGGTTTGCGGAGGGCGCGCCAATCGTTGAGTTGCCGTTCGAAGAGGTGAAGCGCCGTGCGATCCCGATTCAGACGGAGGCTGCCGCGCCGTAGAGCGCGCTGTTTTTGCATTAGAGATAGCTAAAGGAGGCTCCCGATGTACCCATTTCACAAGATTGTGTTTCCGGTGGATTTTTCCAAGCGATGTGAGGCTGTAGTTCCGGCCGTGAAGTCGCTGGCGGCGAAGCATGGCTCGGCGATCACTCTGTTTCATGCGCTCGACATGCCGCCAACGGGCTACGCGGAATGGTATGCCTATGCCGCGCTGGTGGATGTGAAGTCGATTCAGGAGCACTCGCGAGGCAGCTTGGAACGGTTCGCCCATCGGCTCTTTGCCGGTGTGCCCAATGTCGAGATCGCAGTGGAGGAAGGCACGCCAGTTGACGCTTTAGCCGCTTATCTCAAAGATCATCCCGCGGATCTGGTGATGATGGCGTCGCACGGGCACAGCAAGTTTCGAAGCCTTTTGCTGGGTTCGGTGACGTCGGGGATTCTACACGATCTCGACCTGCCGATTTGGACCGCGGCTCATGCGCTCGAAGATCCGCCGCATACCGACGCGATGCGCAATATTGTGTGTGCGGTGGATCTGGAAGCCAAAAACGTTGAGGTCCTAAGGATGGCGAAATCCATTGCGGACGACTATGGAGCGACACTGCAGGTGGTCCATTCGGAACCAGCGGTTGAGGAACTTTCGCATAGCGACAGCGCGGCGAGGTTCCGCAGGTTTCTGGAGTTCCGGGCGAGGGAGGACTACGCGCCTTTGGCTGCCGAGGCTGGGGTTTCGGAGCCGGTGCTGGTGGTGGAGGGTCCGGTTGGGGACTCGATTGCCGCCGTGGCGCGAAATAGCAATGCGGAACTGGTTGTGATCGGGCGAGGAGTGGTGCAGGGAACTCTGGGACGATTGCGGACCCATGTGAACGAAATCATCCGCTGTTCACCGTGTCCGGTGTTGAGTATCTGAACAGAATGTGCTTAGAGGAGGCAGTCAAGACTTCTGTACTATGGAGTGTTGGCTGGCAGGTAGCTCTGCTTAGCCAGGAAAACCGTTAGGTGTGTGCTACAAAATGACTACAGCCCAAGTTCAGCAGCCGCCGAAACGGCTCGTGTCTGATTGAAACATTTGGTCGGGGCGGCGAGATTCGAACTCACGACCCCCTGCGCCCAAGGCAGGTGCGCTACCAGGCTGCGCTACGCCCCGACTCTACTGGCTTATTTGATTCTAAACCACTTCTGACATTTCCGATAGTATTTCACGCAAGCATCTTGCCGGCCACTGCTTTGCGCAGCTTAGCGTGGACACGGACAACGAGCCTCAGGCTGCTCGATCGATCAGCCGAACTCCGCCTGAAACTGGTCTACTCGGCTGCGCCTTTGATCCACTCAAGGATCGTCAGATATTCCGGCGAACTCTTGTCCCAACGGATGCCGCCGCCATGAGCAAGGATCTTCGAATCGACAACGCCTTCGGATTCCGCGCTTGACGTCGGCTTCCGCAAAATCAAGCTTTGTTCCGGGTTCCCGGTATCGACAACCTTCATCGCGGTGCTCCAACTACCATCGAAGATCGCATGTGAGGCATGACAGTGGACACAAGCGTAGCCATCCCGTCCACGCTTTTCGAGGATGGGCTGCACATAGCCGCGGAAGTAGGTTTCATCGAGCTTGCGGCTGTTGCGGCGTATTGGTTCTGAAGTCATCTGGCGCACCGGCGGTGGAGGTTGAGGCAGTTTGTTCGCGACTTCTTTCGAGAGAGGGCCTAGTTCGCCAGCGACTTCGATCACGCCTGGGAAGCGGGCAGGGCGGACGAGCAAGCCGGCGGTCTGAGCGAGGTCGCGCATCCGCGCATCCGGCGACTGCAAGAGCGGCAGCAAGGCCTTTGAGAAACGTTCGGCGCTTTGCCCAAAGAAGGCGATCTGTTCCACATCGTTGCCGATGCGATTGTATTGCGGCGGGAACGCGGCATCGACTTTGTTGAGCGGCTCGTAGACATCGGCGTGGCGCAAGTGGAAGTCGCTGAGCGAGGCGAGCAAAGTCTTGCGCTGACGATCGTTGTTGCCTTCGAGTACTTTCGCGAACTTGTCAGCGAGGCGCGATTCCACATCGAGACGGCCTTTGATCGCACGGGTTCGATCGGCTTCGCGATTGAGCAGCGGGATCCAGTTGTTGTAAAAGTAGCGTATGTTCTCATCGGCGATGTTGTAAAGGCCTTCTTTGAGATTGCTTTCCACCCATGGATGCCGCGGCTTCTCGATCTGGGTGAGAAATGTGTTCTCGATGCGATCGCGAGTGGCTGCGTCACCATTCCAAAACCACATCTGCCAGAGGCCTTTCAATGCCTGGATACGAATCGCGGGTTCGGTTGAGGAGGCCGCCTGAATAAGTGCCGTATCGAGCCCCGGACGTTGCGCCAGCGCTGCGAAATGTTGTGCGAAGACGCGCGTCGCGCCCCAGCGTGTGCGTTCATTGCCTTTTGCCAGGGCATCTTCGAGAAGGGCGGTGGATGTTGCACTGTGCCGCGAATAGATCTGGCGGACGGCCCACGCGGCGGTGCGCTGCACGAGCTTGCTCGAGTCGCCAAACCGAGCGATAAGGAACGGCAGATCGGCAGTGTCGGCAAGGCGTCCCAACGCTTCGACAGCAGCCTGCCGGATGTAGGCGTCGTTCGACAGTGCGGCTTCCTTGAGGCCAGCGGGCGAGGATCCAGGCCAGGTATCGTCAATCTGCTGCAGAAGCACTGAGGGATCTTTCGAAAGCGTCGAAACAGGCTTCACATTCCAACCCTTCGCGCTCTGCGGCGCGGCCGGATAGTAGCTGCTCAGCGCGAGCACGGCCATCTGCGTTTCGCGGAACGGAGTGCGAAAATTTTCGTAGGATTGCAGAGGGTCCATCCAGCCGCCGAAGGCCTGTTGACGCTGCAGCAAATACTGCAGGCCCTTTGCGACCCGCGGATTTTCGCGCGGCACGCCCGCCGCCTGCAGCGCCCACAAAGCATGCCCGGTTTGGAACTCTACTTCGGGGTCTTTGGTGCCGAAGCGCGTGGCCCACTGGCCGCTCGGCCGTTGGGCTTCGAGAATACGGCTGGCGTTCTTCTCGACGATGTCTTTGTATTTGGTGCGATCGATGTCCGCCAGCGCGAGAGTCTGGTAGCAGAGGTCAATCATGTTCTTAACCTCGCCCTTGGCAATAAAGTCGCCGAGGCGCGGATCCCGATTCGAAATCCACGAATACCAAGCCACTTCATGCGCGCTCACCAGTGGCGTGTTGCCATTGGTCTCGTCGTTGGGAAGCTTGTCGCGATCGGCGTAGTAGAGCTTGAGGTATTCGTTGACGCCGCTGTGAAACGCCTCGCGCTTCTCTCCGGTCACTTCCGATTCAAAGATGCCGAGCAGCGTCGACATGCGGCTCAATACGTTGGCCGACGCGGAAATCATGCGCGACCAGACCGCGCCTTCTTTTTCGAATCCATAGAACGGGCGAGGATTGTTGTAGAAACGCTCGGTCATGAACTGCAGTTGTTGACGTTGGACAACCGGGTATCCGTTGCGGATTGAATACAACTGGGCGCGCTGCGTGAAGTGTGTCGCGTGGCAGGCAACGCAGAGAGTCGTTTCCTGATGCAGTGACGACACGCGGTCAAAAACACCGCCCCGGCGCGGGGTGTTGGCGTGCCAGGAATCTCCGGCACCCATGGCGAAATCGACGGCGACGCGCACGGCATCCTGCGGTTTGGCGTAAGGCGGAGCGTCGTAGACGCGGGTACGAAGTTTGTATTCCGGATGATTCGCACGAACGCACAAGTAATAAGCCCCGTGTTCTTTGAGCACGCGAGTGGTGAACTTATTGCCGGGCATCGCCTGCACCTCATGAGGCAGCGTCACCGGATCTTCGCCTTCGAAATAGATCGCTGGCTTGCCGTCGGATCCAATGCGATAGATAGCAACGTCCACCGGCAAGTGATCGCGCTCGGTGAGTTCGATTTGAAAGAAGACCAGTTTGGGCTTGGCTTCTGTGAACTCGATCTTGTACCAATCCTGCTCGCCCATGGGATCTTTCGGACGGGGCCCTGGCAGCGGCATATAGGCGTTTTCGTCGGCGGAAGCGAAGATCGTCGATCCCAAGGCGATGGCGTTCGCTTGTTGCCAGGTGTTGTTGGGTTCGCGTTTGACCGCTGCGTTTGAGGGCCAACGCAGCACCTTGAGGTCGAAGGTGCCCGACTTGCCGTTGATTGTGACCTTCAGCGATCCGGCGGTCTTTGGCGAAACAAAAGTCGTAAAGTCGGCATCGCCTTCGTGCAACTGTTTCGATGCCATGAATAGACCATCCGAAGACTCGATATGGATCGTGGCAGCGGTGGCGGGTTTCACGGCGAAATTGACGCTGAACACCTCACCCGCTTTGACTGGCTTCGCGAATTCGCGCGAGCCATTGAGAGAGCCGGTTTCATTGAGGATAACGGGCAGTTGAACGGCCTGGGCGAGAGACGCGGCAGCCGCCAGAACGACGGTGAATCCGATCATGACAGGAATGGCCATCTTATCAATTGCGCTCGTCGAGGAAGGCTTTGAGCCTCTGGTATCCGGCGCGGCTTACGGGAAGTTGAGTGCCATCCTGCAGCACCGCGATCTTCGAATCCTTGGTGTAAGGTTCGATCTTGGCGACCCGTTCGAGGTTGACGATGTGTGAACGATGGATGCGCAAAAACCGCTTGGGATCGAGCGCCGATTCGAGACTTGAGATCGTTTGCTGTTTCAAATAGCCCTTCTTTTGGCTAAAAAGGCAGACGTAATCGTCTTGCGCTTCGACGTAGTCGAGCTTATCGATGGGAATGATGTGGACCTTGGGTCCATCCTTAACCACAATACGTTCCGAAAACGGC
>CAZCPL010000144.1:0-14653 GCA_964500255.1 uncultured Solibacteraceae bacterium
TCAACATCCTGAACCAGAAGCGCAACGGCAGCCTGCTGATCCCCAGCGTCACGGCGGGCATGCCCGTGGCTCGCGGCAACGGCACCTTTGGACGCGAACTCATCCAAACTCTCAACTTCCCGACCTTCTACAACTCCTGGTCCGGCGCCGCCAACATTGAACACAACTTCTCGTCGACCAACCGCCTCCGCCTCGGCTACGTGAAGTCGGTGCAGTTCGTCGAAGAGGCCTTTCCGTGGGCGAATTCCTCCGCATCTCCCACTTTCGGCCAGACCCCCGGCTACGTCGCCTCGCTCTCGGACATCCACAATTTCGGATCGAGTTGGGTCAACGAATTCCGCGGCGGCTTCTTCGAACTCAACAACACCCGTATTTCCAAATACCGCGACATTCTCAATTCCACCCTCGGTATCTACAACCCGCTCGAAGTCGCCGTCGGCGGACTCGCCTCCCTCATGCCCACCGTCGACATCAACACCCAACGCAGCAGTTCGGGAATCGGCAATGCCTGGGACTTCTTCAACCGCCAACACGTCATCAACGTCGCCGATAACGTCACCCGCATTCTCGGCCGCCACAACCTGCAATTCGGAGGCGAGTTCCGCCGCCCGACGGTTGCCGGTGAATACATGGCCCGCACCAATTGCGATCTCGACTACGACAACTGGGCCTTCTTCCTCACCGGACACGGCGCTTCCGGCGGCGGTAGCGATCTCGATCAGGGCGACACTCGCCGCCACTTCAGAATGCGCGACTATACCGTCTATTTTCAGGACGACTGGCGCGTCCGCAAGGGTCTCAACATCAACTTCGGCGCACGCTACGAATACTTCTCATGGCCCTCCGACACCGAAGGCCGCATTGGAACCTACTACACCGCCGACATGGCCAAACAGGCCGGCGTCCAGCAGGGCTTCCACATCGCACCCGAAAGCAAGATCTTTCAACCGAACTTCGATCCCATCCAGATCGGACTCGTCGTCCGCCCCGGCACCCCCTGGAACCTCAATCAGGTCACCAAGGCCGGCAACCGCTCCACCATCAATCCCGACCTCAACAATGTCTCCCCCCGCATCGGTTTCGCCTGGCAGCCCACGCGGCTCCCGAAAATGGTCCTGCGCGGCGGTTATGGCATCTTCTACGACCGCCCCTCCGGATCTTTCCTCGCCAACCTGCAGGTTTCCGCGCCGTTCTTCATCTACCAGAACGTGCCCTCGCCCGAGGACATGGCGAACCCGTATCCCAGCCTGAACATCAACCCCTTCCAGATCCCCGTCAGCGTGCAAGTGGCGCGCGATGCCAACGGCGCGCCTTCCTGGCGCCGCTTCGATGGATCCGCGTTCCCCGCTACCGAACCCTTCGTCGCCAAGAACTTCACCTTCATCAGCCCGTTCACACGCACCCCGTACGTCCAGCAGTGGACCTTCAATGTCCAGTACGAACCGCTCAAAGGCAATCTCATCGACATCCGTTACGTCGGCACCAAAGGCTCGAAGTTGATCGCCCGTGTCAACATGGCGCTACCGGTTGACCCTCGGGTCACACCAATCAACGGCTTCACCGATATCCGCACCCGCACCGGTGCCCTCATCAATCCCGATTTCTTCGTGCCCTCTGAATTCCTCGGCCTGGGACGCGCCAGCGGATTCCTGCTCCGTTCCAACTGGGGAAGTTCCACCTATCACGCCGTGCAAGCCAACTATCGCCGCCGCTTCGCTCGCGGTGTGCTCGTCAACGCCTCCTACACGTGGTCGAAGACGCTCGACTACGTCTCTTCCGATAACGCCGTGGTCGAACAGGATGCCCGCAACATCGCCAACAACCGCGGGGTCGCGGACTTCGACCGCACGCACCGCCTCACCATCCAGTACGTCAGTAACCTGCCCAACCCGGTGAAGGCACTCCAAGCGGTCACCGGAGGCTGGTCGCTCAACGGTGGACTCACGCTGCAAAGCGGCGCGCCCATCGCGATTCTCGGTGCATCCGCCGCTAACGCCTACTTCGCGCAGGTCAGCCGAGCGCGCCCGAGCTTCGCCGCCGGCAAGACTTTGGATAACGCCATCAAGACCGGCCGCGTACAGGATCGGCTCGCGCAATATTTCGACCCCTCCGCCTTCGTGAGTTCCGAAGACAAGTGGGGCAACGTCGGACGCAACATCCTTCGCGGACCCGCACAGCGCCAGACCGATCTCGCCCTCGCCAAGTCGATGCGCTTCACCGAACGCATGGGCGGCGAGTTCCGCTTCGAGATGTGCAATCTGTTCAACCAGGCGACGTTTGCCAATCCCAACGGCACGCTACCCGCTGCAGGCTTCGGAACCATGGGCCAGATCACCTCCACCATCGGTGGTCCTCGGACGATGCAGGTGGCTTACCGCCTCAAGTTCTAACTGTTCGCGCCACTTTCGACGCATCGCTTTAAGGTCACTCACCCACGCCTCGTGTTCTCTCTCGCAAAAATTGACCGGATCGACACACTTCCGCCTCTGAAAACACCGTAAAATAAGCAGTCAGGCCTCAAGCCACCAAAGGACCCCCTATGCGTCTCCTCGCACTAGCTCTTCCCACTCTGATCCTCGCCCAAACCGCCGACCGCCCCGTACGCGCAGTCACAGACCCTGGCGTGATCACGACGCGTCAATCCATCACCCCCGCCGGCACCCCGACCGTCTTCAATGGCAAGGTCTGGGGAGTCACCTTTGGATCCACCGCCAACGACCTCTGGGTGCTCACCGCCGGCCAAGTCTTTCACCTCGACTGGCGCGAAAACAAGATCCTCTCAAACACCAGCCATGGATCTCTGCCGGGCCTTCTCGGCATCGCCACCAACGGCGGTCGTACGTTGATCTCAGGCGTCCCGCGCCAAAAGAAAGCCGGACTCTTCAGCATCGAGGATGGACTGAAGCCGATCGCCGAATCCCTCGGGGCCAACAACGTCGGAGGCATCGCCACCGCTGGCGACATCGCCGTTGTCCCTCTGCCCTTCGAAAACAAAGCCGCCATCATCGAACTTTCCACCGGCAGGATCAAAGGCCACGCAGCCACCGGCATCGCGCCTTTTGCTGCTGCCATCAACAAAGCTGGAACCATTGCATACGTTTCCAATTGGGGCGGACGCAAAGCCGTCGCCGGCGACAAAACAGCACCAACTGGCCTCGCCTCCACTGCCGATCAAGTCGTCGTCGACGCTCATGGCATCGCCTCCACCGGAACGGTCTCCCGCATCGACCTCGCCACTCAGCAGGTCACCCACACCATCGCCACCGGACTCCACCCCAACGGGCTCATCTGGGACGAAACCACCCAGCGCCTCTACGTCGCCAACAACAACAGCGACACCGTCACCGCCATCGACACAGCCACCAACGCAGTCGCCCAGACCTTGAAGCTGAAGCCTTTCGCCGTCGAGGCCAGCGGCATCGCGCCAACCGCCGTCGCCTTCCACAACGGCAAGCTCTACGTCACTTGCGGAGGCATCAACGCAGTCGCCGTAGTCGATACCAAGACCATGCGGCAAGAGGGGCTCATCCCCACCGGCTGGTATCCGAACTCGATCGCTGTCAGTCCCGATGGCAAGCACCTCGCTGTCGGATCGCTGCTCGGCGCGGGATCCGGTTGGCAGAACGACCCCAAACGCCGCTTCGTCCATTCCAATCGCGGATCCGTCAATGTCGTCGACATCCCGGATGCCGCGCAACTGGCGCACTATACGCTTGCGGTCTCGGAGAACAATCACTTGGCGCTGGCTGGATCGGCGGTCTTGCCGGTAACGGCGAAAGTCACCACGCCCAAGGCCGTCCCCGCCAAGCCTGGCGATGCCTCGTCGATTGAGCACATCGTTTACATCGTCAAGGAAAATCGCACGTACGATCAGCTCTTCGGCGATCTCGGCAAAGGCAACGGCGAACCCTCGTTCGTCATGTTCGGCGAGGACGTCACCCCCAACCAGCGCAAACTCGCCCGCGAATTCGTCCTGCTCGACAACTTCTACGCCTCAGGAGGCAACTCCGCCGACGGCCATCAGTGGCTCACCCAAGCCAACGAAGTCGCTTATACGATGTGGCCCGGATACCAGGGCCGCAGCTATCCCTTCGACGGCACCGATCCCATCGGCATCGCTCAAGGCGGCACCATCTGGGACGCCGCTCTGAAACGCGGCAAAACAGTGAAGATTTATGGCGAATATGCCGGACGCCAAGCCGAACCCGCCGCGCAGCGAATCCCGAATTTACAGAAGTGGAAAGACGGTGGCGAATTCAGCTTCAACACCACCGCCCCCATCGCGCACATGAACGCCTTTCTTGCGCACAACTATCCCGCCTATTCGAACGCCGTGCCGGACGTCGTGCGCGCACAGATCTTCAAGAAAGATCTCGCCCAATTCGAAAAAGATGGCAAGATGCCGAACCTCACCATTTTGCAATTGCCCTGCGACCACACTTACGGAACCTCTCCGGGCGCATCCACCCCGAAGGCCATGGTGGCTGACAACGACCTCGCCGTCGGTCTGATCGTTGAGGCTTTGTCGAAGTCCAAGTTCTGGCCCAAAATGGCGATCTACATTGTGGAAGACGATGCGCAGAACGGCGTCGATCATGTCGACGGACATCGCACCGTCGCGTTGGCCATCGGTCCGTTCATCCGCCGCGGGCATGTGGATTCGACCTTTTACTCGAATCAGAGCATGCTCAAGACAATGGAACATCAGCTCGGCCTGCCCCCACTGGCGCTCTTCGATCTGATCGCGAATGACATGCGCGCCAGCTTTCAGGATGTCGCCGATCTGCGGACGTACGAACATGTGGTTCCGCAGCAGGATCTGTTTGCCGCGAATCCCAAGGCTTCGGCGTTGAAAGGTGCGGATCGCAAAGGCGCGCTGGATTCGGCCAAAATGCGCTGGGATATCCCGGATGCGGTGCCCACAGAGAAGCTGAACCGCATTCTGTGGCACTCCATCAAAGGCGCATCCACGCCCTATCCCAAAGTGCGGCAGGCCGTCTTCGCGCCATATTCACTGGATATCGACGACGACGATCGTTAACAAGTCGGCAAAAGTCCGTGGCGTCCTAAGCGTCAAAGCAAAGTGGCCGGCTGAATACGCATGCGATTCCCTAGCGGGGAAGCATGAGGGCAATCTCAATCTTCTCTTCCGCGCTCAGCGCCTCGGCTGAACTCCAGCACCCGGAACCGGCAACGCAATATCCACTCAATCGATATCCCCCATCGCGGCGCGAGAATGTCAGCGTGCTCTTCGAGGGATTACTCGCAGTCTGCACAGGCAACATCGCAACAGCGATATTCTTGTGCGCCTCGTCCCGAACGATGACAATCCCGGGACGCTGCACGGCGACAACATAGCTGCCCGCCGGGGCGGACACGCCAGCAGCTTTGAAATCCATAGGGACCTTGCCAATCAACTCGGCGGCTTGTGCATTCAGGACGGTCGCCAAACTCAGTGCGGCGACTTTCAGTGTAAAGGTGTTCATGGTGTCTCTCTTTTCTGCCCGTTTTCTCTCTCGGGCAACCTGTCTAGCGCAGACACCAACGCAAGAAGGCCAAGAATTACAAAACAAATTCCGCGAACACCTCGTTCGACAACAGCACCCCCTGCCGCGTCAACCGCAGGAACCCATCGTGCTGCTCCAACAGCCCCTCTCCAACGAACCGCTGGATCGGTTCCTCGAACCGCTGCCACTCCGCGGGTTCCGGCCGGATCCCTTCCGTCATCCGTAATCCCACAAAAAAGCGCTCGCTGAACAAATCCGCCTTCACCGAATCCGCCAGAGCCGTACCATTCTCGCTCATGCCCCGCACATAATCCGCAGCGGATTCCACATTCTGCCCGCGCAGATCGCCATCGAACGAATGCGCATCGGAACCGAAGCCCACATAGGGCTCCAGCTTCCAGTACTTCATGTTGTGCAGCGATTCATGCCCCGGCCGCGCGAAGTTCGAAATCTCATATCGCGCAATGCCCATGGCCTCCAAACGATCGCAAGCCAGTTCATAGAACTCGACAATCAGATCGTCCGACGGAACCTCGCTAGCACTGTACTTCGACCCGCCGGCCAGCAACTCGCGACCCAACCGGCTGTCCTCATCCACCTCAAGCATGTACACCGAAACATGATCGGGTGCAAGCCGCTCCACCCAATCCAAAGACTCCACCCAGCTCTCGTGCGTCTGCCCTGGCAAGCCCGCAATCAGGTCAATATTAATCCGATCGATACCCGCCGCACGCAACGTCGCCACATCTTTCGCTACCGTTTCCGCCGTGTGCCGACGCCCCGTACGCGCCAACTCCCGTGTCGAAAACGACTGCACACCCAGGCTCACGCGATTGATACCGCTGCGCAGCCAAGCCGCCGATTTCTCCGCATCGATCGACCCCGGAGCCGCCTCAATCGTCGCCTCGCGCCAAGGCTTCCACGGGATCAGCGATAGCACCGATTCCAGCGCTTCCGCATCCATTTGGCTCGGTGTGCCGCCTCCTAGAAACACAGTTTCGGGAGTCCAACGCCAGGCATGCCGCGCGATCTCCGCCCGCAGCCCTTCCATATACTGTGCTTCCAGCGATCGCGGCATCACGCCCGATGCGAAGTTGCAGTATGTGCATTTTTGCGAACAAAAAGGGAAGGAAATGTATACGCCCGGCATCTACAGCGTGACCGTTTCGCCGAGCTGCTGGCCCACCACATTCGCCAGCAATTGATCCAACGTTTCGCCGGTCGACGCCAGTACAAATGCCTGCGCGGCATCGCTCCAATCGAGCTTAAAGCTGCGTACCAGCGCCGATACCCAGATCTGCTGCACTGGCGAGTTCGGGCTCACCACAAACCGCGCAGGCGGATCCTCAAACTCAATCTTGAGCGCACCCTCCTGCAAATCGGCGTCGAAGCCAAAGCGTTCGCCGGCCTCACCCAATTTATCGTTGAGACTTTCAAGAGCCTGATTCGCCAACGTTTGAAACTTCTGATCGTCCATAAGTCAGTATGTGAACCTCCAGGTTAGCGGATTCGTCGCATACTTTCTTGCGACTTTTGCGGTTTGAGGATCATCTGCTAGCCTTAGGGTTCGAGCCTCGTCGTTGGGCCGTAAGGGGATCTTTTATTGCATGGATGGCGTTTGTCTCAGATACACCGAACTGCCCGGTACGTCTCGCTTGTTTGCGGACTATCTTTACGACTTCGGCAAAGTCGCCCGATTTTACCGTCACGCACCCCGCGAAGCGTCTAGTTTCGCGGCCTCGCGGGACGAAATCCAGTATCCGGCTTCCCGCCGCTCCGCCCTGGTCAGCGCACTTTCGAAGATCAACAGCCCCGATAGTCCCAACCTCAAAAAGCTCGCCCAGCCTGGTACAGTTTGCATCGTCACCGGGCAACAGGTCGGCCTCTTCACCGGGCCCGCTTACACGATTTTTAAAGCCA
Source organism: uncultured Solibacteraceae bacterium (assembly GCA_964500255.1). GTDB lineage: Bacteria > Acidobacteriota > Terriglobia > Bryobacterales > Bryobacteraceae > F-183. The sequence goes on from CAZCPL010000144.1 coordinate 7,428, forward strand.
TTACAGCAGCCACGGCAGCGCGCGAACTCACAGCGAACGGCACCCCCACTGTTCCGGTCTTCTGGCTCGCTACCGAGGATCATGATTTTGCGGAAATCGCCGCCGCCCATGTTTTCGATTCTTCCTCGAACGTCCAGACGCTGAGAGTCACCACCATAGGCGCACCGGACCGCCCAGTCGGCACCATTATGCCAGATGGCGGATTCCCGCTCGATGCTCTCGAAACCGCGCTGCAGGGCCTTCCCTTCGGCGGGGAAGTGATGACGCTGGTGCGCAAAGCGCATGACGGCAATGTAACGATGGGCTCAGCGTTCCGCGAGTCTGTACGAAGCTTGCTGGCACCTCTCGATCTCATCTTTCTCGATCCGCTGAAACCGGAAGTCCGCGCCATCGGTGCGCCTTTCCTGCGCGACGCCGTCCTGAACGCCGGTGAACTCTATCCGAAATTGCTGGAACGCAACAGCGAACTTACCGCCGCAGGCTATCACGCGCAGGTCCATATCGAGCCGGATACGTCGCTGTTTTTCCTGCTCGCCGACAAAGGTTTGGGCGGTGGATCCCCAAACGATGACGGTCGTCGCATCGCCCTCAAACGCCAGCCGGATGGCACTTACGCCGCGGGCAAAGACATCCGCCTCACCACCCGGGACCTCGCCGCCCGCGCCGCCTCGATCTCGCCCAACGCACTCTTGCGTCCTGTGCTGCAGGATTACCTGCTTCCCTCAATCGCCTACGTCGGCGGACCCGCCGAACTTGCCTACTTCGCCCAATCCGAAGTGCTGTACACCGGCCTCCTGGGACGCATGCCCGTGATGTTGCCGCGCAACAGCTATTCGTTGGTGAGTAAGCGTTCGCAAAAGCTGTTGGCGCGCTACGAATTGACGCTGCCGCAAGCGCTGGTTCGCTCTGAAAAGCTGCGCGATGCGGTTTCCGCCAAACTGGTTCCGGATACCATCCATGACCTGTTCGCTGAATCGGAAACGCAAACCCGCGCGATTCTCGACCGCTTGGATACGGCCCTGCGGACCTTCGATCCCTCACTCGCAAAAGCCCTGGGCAAAAGCCGCGCGAAGATGCTCTATCAGCTATCGAAGATGGGCAAAAAGGCCGCCCGCGAGGCTCTGCGGCGCGATGAGCGCGCATCCGCCGAAGCGCAGTATCTCTCGAATCAACTCTTCCCGCAAGAGCATCCGCAAGAACGCTTCTTTTCGATCCTGCCGTTTATCGCGCAATACGGTCCGGACCTGATCGGACAACTCGTCGACCACAGTTGCCTCGATTGTGTCGATCATCACATCCTGTACGTGTAAATCGAATTGTATGTATGGATCGAAGGCCTGGCTAAAGATCGAGTTTGCCTGTGCTATCGCCGAATCGATCGACCGCGACGCCAGCGCGATTCATCATCGCCACAAACAGATTCGCGACGGGAGTCTGTGCTGGGGCGGCCAGATGGCGTCCACCTCGATGACCACCCGCAACCAGCAATGGCAGGTTGTCGTTCGAATGTCCGTTGCCATCGCTCAACGCACCTCCGTATAGGATGGTCGAATGATCGAGTAGCGATCCGTCGCCGTCTGGCGTGGACTTCAATTTCTCCACAAAATACGCGAACATTTCCACGTGCAGGCAGTTGATGCGTGTCACTTTTTCGATGAAGTCCGGATGATTGCGATGGTGCGTCAGCGGGTGATGCGGATCCGGCACCCCGATTTCGGGATACGTGCGGACGCTGCCTTCACGGCCGATCATCATCGTCGAAACCCTGGAAATATCGGCCTGCCAGGCAATCGCCTGCAAGTCGAACATCAGCTTCACATAGTCGCGGAACTCGAAAGGTATGCCAGAAGGCTTCTCGCCAGTGGGTGTCTTTTCAGGATCGATCTCCGACTTCGCGATGCGCGTTTCCACCTCGCGGATCGACGTCAGATATTCGTCGAGTTTGCGCTTGTCCGACGCGCCGAGCGTGCCTGTGAGGGCCTGTGTGTCCTCGCGAGTGACATCGAGAATGCTCTTTTTATACAGCGCCCGGCGGGCGCGGGTGGCTGCGTCGAGGCTCGGATCCATGGTTCCGAACAGGCGCTCAAAGACCGACCGCGGATTCACTTCCACCGCCAGCGGCGTCTCGGGATTCTTCCACGACAAAGTGTTGGTGTAAGCGCAACTGGATCCCGTGTCGCAATTGCCGATCATGCGCGAATCTTCGCAGCCCAACTGCAGTGAAGGTACGCGCGTATCGGCGGCGAATTTCTGCGCGACCACTTGATCGAACGTGATTCCGGCACGGACGTCCGCACCAGCGGTGTACTTGGGCAGAGAAGCCGACAAAAAGCTGCCGGAGGCTTTCGCGTGTCCGCCGCCCTGGGCCTTTTTCGCGGCGTCGTTGGAAAGTCCGGAGATGAGCGTGAAGTCGTTGCGGAAGCGCTCGAGCGGCTTCAAAATGCGGGTGAACGCGTAGTCGGTGCCAGTGGACACGGGCATCCACTGGTTCATAATCATGCCGTTGGGGACATAGACGACCCCGATGCGGTGGGCCGCTGCGGAGGATGCAGCAAGAGCCGGGGACATCGCATCCAGAAAGGGAATGGCAAGGGCGACGTTGCCTGCCCCACGCAGCAATGCGCGGCGGGATAGCTGTTTTCCGGTGACGATGTTCATGGTCTTCTTACAGCTTACGACGATCCGGCGCGGTGCGGTGTGTTTGCGGTTCGCTGTCGAGGCGAGGGCCTGACTCTGCTCCGGTAAGGCTTACTCTCCGCTCACCGGCGCAACAGCCGCGCGCCTTTGCTGAAATGGAAGAGAATTCACGATGTCCAACACCAACGCCGAGAACCGATAGCCGTTCGCGGGAAGCTTCGCGGAAATCTCACTGACAACGGGCCTGTCGAAGCGTTCGAGTCCGCGACCCAGCGCGTAGGTCAGCAACTTGTCGGTCAATCCCTTGATGTACGCCTCGCGATTCTCTTTGAGCAGCACCTTCAACTCCGCGGGACCCGAGAACTTCCGCCCGCCGGGCATCACACCTGAAGCATCGATCGGAAACGCACCATCCTTGTCGCGCCATTCGCCGATCGCATTCAAATTCTCCAGCCCAAACCCCAGCGGATCCATTCGCGAATGACACGACGCGCACGCCGGATTCGCGCGATGCGCTTCCATCTGTTGCCGCAGCGTCATCGTTTGCCCAATCTTGCCTTCATCCAAAGACGGCACGGCTGGAGGGGGCGGTGGAGGCGGCGCATTCAGTAGATTCTCCAGGATCCATTTGCCGCGCAACACCGGCGACGTCCGCGTCGAATACGACGAAATCGTTAAGAGGCTGGCCTGCGCGAGGACGCCACCGCCGCGTTGTGTCTTGCTCATATCCACGCGGCGGAACTCAGGGCCAACAATCCCCGGAATCCCATAAAAGCGCGCCAAGCGCTCGTTGATGTACGTATGATTCGCATCCAGAATTTCCAGCACGCTGGCATCGGAACGGATGAGGTTCTCCAGGAAAAGCTCGGTTTCGCGACGCATCGAGTCACGCAACGAATCCTCAAAATACGGAAACTTGCCGACGTCGGGCTTCGATACATCGATGTTCTTGAACTGCAGCCACTGGCCCGCGAAGTTATCCACCAATGCACGCGACTTAGGATCGCGCAACAGGCGCCGCACTTGCGCCCGCAGCACAGCGGGCTGCCTTAGCGACCGCTTTTCCGCCGCTGCCAGCAGGTCCGCATCGGGCATGCTGCTCCACAGAAAATACGACAAGCGCGACGCCAGTTCGAACTCTGTGACCGGCGCGAACGCTGTGGTTCCGGAGTCGCGCTCGATGCGGAACAGGAAGTGCGGCGATACCAGCACGCCCTGCAATGCCGTCGCAATGCCTTCTTCAAAACGATCGCCCTGCTTGCGCGCGAGCGCATACAGCTTCACAAACGCCGCCGTATCCTTGGCAGTCACCGGCCTGCGAAACGCCCGACGGGCAAAGTCTCGAACGATGATCTGCGCACAGGCATCCGTCTGTTGCGCGCACACAAACACACGCTTCAAGCTTTCAGACGAAGCACCTGCCGTCTGCGTGAAGGGACCTCCGATATCGATCGCCTCGAAGCGGTTGTCGATGCGCGTCTCGTGGCGGTCTGTCTTGATCTTGGTGCCGTATTTGCGCAGTGTTTCGATATCCTTTTCACTGAGCCTACCGCTTACATTGTCGAGCCTCGGGGCATCGGTGATCTTCGACGGGACGGGGCCTTTGTACGAGGCAGGCAGTCCATGCAAGTTTTGCAGATAGGTCGCCGAAAGCATGTGATCGCCGGCTTTCACAAACGTCCGGACCTCGACCGATTGGCCTTCGAGATCGGTCCCTTCGAATTCCCACTGGCGGATGAATTTGCCATCGATATAGAGCGCCGGCTTGGCCGGTTCCGAACCATTGGGCCGATGGCCATTGAGAACCAGCCGGAGGTTGTACTCCCCATCCACGGGAAAACGATGCGAGATATGCGCGGCGTGGCGTGAGCTCAATCCCGACTCGTCGTAATGGAAGAGATCTTTGGGGATCGTCGGCTTTTCCACGACGTCGTTGATGCGCACCGGCGTCGGATAGTGGACCATTGCGGGCTTCAGCTTTTCGGGTCCGAAGATGGCGGTGCGGACGACGCGCTCAGCCCCGTAAAGATAACGTTCCAGCAGGACCGATGAGAGCGTCAGTGCGTCGCCGATATTGTCGAAGCCGTAGGCGGTCTCATCGTTGGGAAACGCGTCGGCGGGCTTGATGTCCACGCCCAGCAGATCGCGCATTGTATTGTTGTATTCCGTGCGATTGAGGCGTCGCGCGGTGACGCGGCCAGGGTCGCGCGGGGCGGTGAGATCCTGATGCGCGAACTCGTCTTCGAGGAACTTGACGAAGGCGGCAGAATCCCCGGCGGCCGGGCGCGTTGCGACCGAAGGAGGCGGCATCTCGTTGTGCTTGATCTTTTCCGCCGCGCGTTGCCAACGGTCGCGCTCGGCGTCGAAGGTGTTGGCGGTGTTCAACAGCGTGAAGAGATCGACGTCGCCGGATGCCCCGGTTTTGTTATGGCAAGCGACGCAGTTCTTCTTAACGTAGGGCGCGATCGTTGCGGGATCGGCAGCGGCGAACGCGAGAATGGCAATTGCGGGGAACAACTTTGATTTTACACCGGTTCGAATCCGACCCGGAGCACCTTCTCATTCCATAATCGCCTGATACACCAGATTCCGCGACAAGGCATGGATGGCCCGCGAAGTCGCCAGATTCTGATGCTGAACCATCCCGACGAAAGTCAGATCGTTCACCGGATCGATCCAGAACCACGTGCCCGCAATGCCCCACCAACTGTAGGTACCGTTCGGGACTGGCTCGCCCGCGGCTGCGGCATCGGTGACGATCTGAAAGTCCAAGCCCCATCCCGTGCCCGGAGGCATCGTCTTGAGCGGATCTGGATTCACGTGATTCGTGCGCATCATCTCCACCGTGCGCGGAGCGAGTAGCCGAACACCTTTGAACTGGCCACCGCGCAGCAGCATCTCGCAAAAGCGCGCGTAATCCATTGCCGTGGAAAAGAGTCCGCCACCGCCGGAAGGTCCCAGCGGAACCACCGAGGGATCCGGACGGTTGGCGTCCACCTTGAGGTTCTCACCCGCACCCATATGGACTAGCGCCAATCGCGTCAGCTTCTCAGCGGGCACGTGGAACGCAGTGTCCTTCATGCCTAGCGGTTCGAAGATCCGCTTGCGCGCGAATTCGGCGAAAGGCTGACCGGAGAGCTTTTCGACGAGATATCCCTGGACATCCACCGCGATGCTATAGGACCAGCGGGTGCCCGGTTGCGCGAGCAGCGGGACTTTGGCGAGACCGTCGATCATGTTTTGCAAGGGGGCATTGGCGTCGAGCATTTTGCCTTCGATGATCATTCGATCGACTGGGCTGATGGGGTTGAGGACGTAGCCGAGTCCGGCGGTGTGGGTCATTAATTCGCGCATGGTCATCGCGCGTTTTGCGTCTTCGAGTTTGGGCGTACCGTCCTCGTTCTTCCCGACGTGGACCTTCAGGCGCGCGAACTCCGGAATGTAGCGCGATACGGGATCGTTGAGCTGCCACTTGCCCTCTTCGTAAAGCATCATCATAGCGACGCCGGTGACCGGTTTGGTCATCGAATAGATGCGAAAAATGGAGTCTTTCTGCATGGCGTCGGCTTTGCGAACGTCGAGTTGGCCAATGGCATTGTAGTGGACGATTTTGCCGTGGCGGGCGACCAGGGTGACGAGACCTGCGACCTGTTTGTCGTCGACGAGCCGTTTCATGGCGGCATTGAGCCGCGTGAGTCGCTCGCTGGACATCCCAACGGATTCGGGTGCGGCGGGTGCGAGTTGGGCTTTGGTTGTGGGCTGCGCTTGAACGAGCGATATGGCGACTGCCAGCAGCAGGAAACGGCGGTTCATAGATAACCGATTCTACAACTGTTATCCTGGTGGGAGTGGTTGCGCTGTTGATCGGTGCTCCAAAGTTTCCAAACAATCCGAGCTTGCGCAGGCCCTCCGCTTGCGGTATCCTGATAGCTGAGTATTCAAAGGCGTTCGTAGTTCAAGATGGCAAATACAGTAACCTCGATCAAGCGCATCCGTAGCACGGAACGGCGCACCGCAGTCAACCAGATGCGCACCACCAAGCTGCGTCACTCGATTCGATCCTTGCGTCGTCTGCTCGATAAGAAGGACGTGAAGGGTGCGGAAGCCCAGTTGTCGACGACCTATTCGGTCATCGATCGCTCAGCGAAGTTTGGCATCATCAAGAAGAATACCGCAGCCCGCTACAAGAGCCGCGTCACCGCTCGCTTGAAGGCGCTACAGAAAGCAGCCTAAGCAGCTTCAACGGATTTTCCTCCTACACTGACGGCCTGGTTCCCCTTTTGGGAATCCGGGCCGTTTTTGCTTTCCTAGCCGGTTGTGGTGGTAGCTTGGCCTCAGGAAGATCGGGTCCCGGCACCCGCATCATAGACGATCCTTTTGGGTGATTTGGCACCATACTTGGATCATGGCGGTGCTTTTTCTACTGCTGTTCGCTGCCATTGCGAAGTCCGCCGAACCCCTTGAGCCGGAAGGGTACTTCGAGCCGAACCTTGGGCAAGCGCATGCAGGAATTCAATTTTTGGGACGCAGCGGCAGCGGGTTGACTCTGTTCGATTCGAGAACCGCAATTTTGCTGCTCTCGCAGGGCG
>CAZCPL010000145.1:0-5121 GCA_964500255.1 uncultured Solibacteraceae bacterium
TCTCTGGAGTCGGCTGCATCTTGCCGCGCCCGGCACCGCCGCCCGCCGCTGCTGGCACTCCTGCAAAGCCCTCGGCAACATTGCTCATCAACTCAATCCCGCTGATGCCGCAATCGACGCAATACTTCAGCGTCTCTTCCGCACCGCTCTTCAACGAACGGAAGCTGTAAGTGATGACGCCAATCTGCACGCCATGAAATTGAGAATTGGGTTTGGCCAGCAAACCCGCTGCGCCGGGCAGTGCTGCCGCAGCGAGTTTTACCAGATCCCGTCTTGTGAAGGTCATAGTGGTTCGATCAACTTTCCACTACAGATCATTTCACAAAACGGAATGTCCGGCCGCCGGTAGAAAGCGTCATTCACAGGTCAATCCACCAGTCGCGGTCGTCGTCTCTCCCTACAGCATGATCGAGACCAGTGAACGCGCGGCACGGAACATGCTACTGAGATAACCAGATGGCACAAAATTCACTCGACGTCTTCTTTCATCCGCAGAACGTCGCACTCATTGGCGCGACCGAGACGGAATCGAGCGTCGGCCGGTCTTTGTTGACGAATTTACTCAGTGCTTCGTTCCGCGGCAGAGTTTTTCCGGTGAACTCAAAGCGCACCGAAGTACTCGGAATGAGGGCATTTGCAAACATTGCAGCGATTCCCGCACAAGTCGATCTCGCCGTGATTGCTACGCCTGCACAGGGTGTTCCAGAACTGGTCCGCCAATGCGCAGCCGCCGGGGTGCGCGGCGCAATCATCATCTCCGCTGGCTTCCGTGAGGCCGGAGTTGAAGGCAAACGCCTCGAACGGGCCGTACTCGAAGAGGCTGCCAAGACTGGACTCCGCATCATCGGGCCCAACTGTTTGGGTGTGATGAGCCCATTCGCGGGCTTCAATGCGACTTTTGCCGCAGGCAACGCCACTCCCGGCAACGTGGCGTTCATCAGCCAAAGCGGCGCACTCTGCACGTCTGTTCTCGATTGGAGCCATCGCAACGGACTCGGCTTCAGTGCCTTCGTTTCCGCGGGATCGATGATCGATGTCGGCTGGGGCGATCTGATTGACTACTTGGGAAGCGATCCTCATACGCGCAGCATCCTGCTTTATATCGAATCCATCGACGACGCCCGCAGCTTCGTATCCGCTGCCCGCGCGGTCGCCATGACCAAGCCCGTGATCGTCGTCAAAGCCGGACGCAGCGAAGCCGCAGCCAAAGCCGCAGCTTCTCACACTGGCGCGATGGCGTCCAGCGACAAGGTGATCGATGCCGTGTTCCGCCGCTGTGGCGTGCTTCGCGTGAATCGCATCGCCGACCTTTTCTACATCGCCAACACATTGTCGAAACAGCCGCGCCCCCGCGGACCGCGCCTCGCGATTCTCACCAATGCCGGCGGTCCAGCCGTGCTCGCGGCAGACGCGCTCATGGAAAGCGGCGGCGAACTCGCCACCCTCGATCCCGCCACGATCGACCAGCTCAGCAGCTTTCTACCCGCGCATTGGAGCCACGGCAATCCTGTCGATGTCCTCGGCGACGCTGGCCCGGAACGCATGCAGAAGGCACTGGAAACAGTGGTTCGGGATCCTAACGCCGATGGTGTGATCGTCGTCGTAACGCCGCAGGGCATGACATCGTGCACCAAGCTGGCAGAGGCGCTGACAAGCGTGAAACTGCCTTCGTCGAAGCCCGTGCTCGCGAGTTTCATGGGCGGCGCAAGCGTTGCCGGAGCGATCGATGTTCTCGAGCGGAAAGGCATTCCGAATTTCCCCTTTGCGGACACGGCCGCGCGCGCGTTCGCTGCGATGTGGCGCTACACCGAGAACCTCACAGCGTTGTATGAAACACCCGCCCAGGTGGATCCTTTGCCCGAAAGTAAAGACCAGGCCCGGCGCATCGTTCTGGACGTCCGCAACAGCGGACGACTGCTTCTCACGGAGTTCGAGTCGAAGCGGATCCTCGAACTCTACGGTGTCCCTTCTGTCCAGACCCGCCTCGCGGCTTCTGCGGATGAAACCGTCGAGCAGGCTGCGGCAATCGGCTATCCGGTGGTTCTCAAACTCAATTCGGTGACGGTCACTCACAAATCCGACGTCGGCGGCGTGAAACTGAATCTGCGAACCGAAGAGGAGGTGCGGGCGGCCTTCCAAGGGATGTCAGCCATTGAAGGATTCGGCGGCGTGACGGTGCAGAACATGGCCGATAAGGGGAGCGGATACGAGATCATCCTCGGATCCACAACAGACCCGCAGTTCGGGCCTGTGTTGATGTTCGGCTCCGGCGGCGAGTTCGTGGAAGTTTACCAGGATTCCGCCCTCGCGCTGCCTCCTTTGAACACAACGCTCGCAAGACGGATGATGGAACGGACCAAGATCCACAAGGCATTGAAAGGCTTCCGAGGACGCGCGCCGGCGGACCTCGACGCGCTGGAACAGACAATGGTCCACTTCAGCACGCTGGTGCTCGACATCCCGGAAATCAAGGAGGTCGACATCAATCCGCTACTGGTGTCATCGAAGGGCGTGCTCGCCTTGGATGCCCGAATCCTGTTGCATGAAGCTGGAGCGAAGTTCCCTCGGTCGGCGATCCGCCCCTATCCGGCTCAGTACTCTTGGCAGGCACAATTGCGCGATGGATCGAACTACAACATACGTCCAATTCGCCCAGAAGACGAACCATCGATCGCGCGGTTCCACACGACGCTCTCGGATCGAACGGTCTATTCACGCTACTTCGGATTCATGAAGCTCAGCGATCGCATCTCACACGAGCGGCTCACGCGCGTTTGCTTTGTGGACTACGATCGCGAGATCGCTTTGGTCGCGGAACGCGACGGCGAAGTTTTCGGCGTCGTGCGACTGGTCCGAGAGCGTGATTCCGACAGCGCAGAATTCGCAATCGTGATCAGTGACACGATGCAAGGCCACGGACTCGGGCGTGAGTTGATGCAGCGCATCATCGGCGTCGCGCGGTCCGAAGGCGTCGCCAATGTCGAGGGCGTTGTATTGCCGGCGAATCGCGCCATGCTGCACGTTTGCGAGAAGCTGGGCTTCACGGCGGAATCGCGTCCGCGCGATGAAGGCGTGTTCGTCACTTATCCGACGGGCGCGTAGTTATTCTGGATGAATGAAGAAGAAGGTCACTTGCAAAGACTGCGACGGCGCGGGCGAGGTCCGCTGCAAACCCTGCGCCGGGCTTGGATTGGGGCGCAAGGATCCTTCCGATCCCTGCCGGAGTTGCAATGGGAAGGGCGCGGTGCGCTGCGTAACTTGCGTGGGCGTGGGCCTGATCGAGATCGAGGTTCCTTGACGGTGAGGAGACCGTCGCGGGTCGAAATCATCGTCATCGGCCATCCTGGCGTCCAATCAATAGATTTGGGACCAGAGTAGGCGCCCGCTCACGATGGTGGCCATTTGACAGCCCGTAAACGCCACTCCGTGAAACGGCGAATTGCGACTCTTGGACATAGACTTATTCACGTCGCAGACCCACTCCTGTTTGTCCGAGAAGATCGTGATGTCCGCGCGTCCTCCGACAGACAGTCGCCCATGACTCAATCGCAACAAGCCCGCAGGACCCGTTGTATACAGCTCGATCATCTTCATCAGTGAGATCTTGCCTGAGTGCACGAGCCGGTCCAGACTCAACGGAATCGCGGTTTCCAGCCCCAAAATCCCGAACGGACAGCGCTCAAACTCCTGCATCTTATCCGCGCCGGAATGCGGCGCGTGATCGGTGGCAAGAGCATCGATCGTACCGTTGGCGATGCCGTCGATACAAGCGTCCACGTGCTCGTTGCCGCGCAGTGGAGGCTTCATCTTGTAGTTCGAATCGTACGGAATCACATCCGAATCGGCAAGTGCGAAGTGATGCGGCGTGACTTCGCAAGTGATCGGCAACCCCTTGGCTTTTGCGAACGCGACCATCGCAACGGAATTCTTCGTCGAGATATGGGCCACGTGGTAGCGCGCGCCGGTGACTTCGGTCAGTAGAATGTCGCGAGCCACCATCACATCTTCGGAACACGCGGGAATCCCGCGCAATCCGAGGCGCACGCTCTGCAAGCCTTCATGCATGTCGCCGCCGTGGCTCAGATGCAGATCCTCACAATGCTGGATCACCGGAATGTGAAACGCCTTCGCGTACTCCATTGCGCGGCGCATCACGCGCGCATTCATGACAGGCTTGCCATCGTCGGAAATCGCAACGATTCCGGCCTGTTTCATCGATCCGATACTGGCGAGTTCCTCACCGAGACTGCCCTTGGTGATGCAGCCAATCGGATAGACGTTCACTCCATTGAGCCGGCGGGCCTTCTCGACGATGTAATTGGTCACCATCGCCGAATCGTTCACGGGATTCGTATTGGGCATGCAGCAAATGGTCGTGAATCCGCCGGCAGCGGCAGCGTTACAACCGGTTTCGATAGTTTCAGAATGTTCAAAGCCAGGCTCACGCAGATGCACGTGCATGTCGATGAATCCCGGAGCGACGATCATACCCGTCGCATCGATCACTTCCGCGCCGGTGGGATCGATGTCTCCACCGATCTGCTTGACCACCTCGTCTTCGATGGCCACATCGGCAATGGCATCGAACTTCGACGCCGGATCCATCACGCGGCCATTGCGGATCACGAGTCTCATGCCATGACCCTTTCCAAAACCGCCATGCGCACGGCGATGCCGTTTTCCACTTGATTGAGAATCATCGATGCTTTCGAATCCGCGACCTCGGATGAGATCTCGCGGCCGCGATTGATCGGCCCGGGATGCATCACCAACGCGTCGGGATTGGCCAGATGCAAGTGTTCGGCCCTGAGTCCGTAGAACTTGAAGTATTCGCCGGCGGGGAACGCGGCTTCTGTGATGCGTTCGAGTTGCACGCGCAACATCATGATGACGTCCGCGAGGCGGATCGCTTCGCGCATGTCCGTGGTCAGAACGACGCCCGGTGCGATCCGCGTAAGTTCCGCTGGCAGCAACGGAGCGGGTCCGCAGAGGATCACGTGCGCGCCGAACTTCGAAAGCAAATGAATGTTCGACCGAGCGACTCTGCTGTGCGCGATGTCGCCGATGATCGCCACGCGCAAGCCGGAAAGCGATTTGCGGCGGTCGAGAATCGTACGCGCA
>CAZCPL010000145.1:5131-7317 GCA_964500255.1 uncultured Solibacteraceae bacterium
GCAAAGCCTGGGTTGGATGCTCATGCAAACCATCGCCGGCGTTGACGATCGGCATATCCAAATGGCGCTGCAGAAAGTGCGGCGCACCGGATGCTGCATGGCGCATCACGATCGCATTGGGACGCATTGCCGCGAGTGTAGCCAGCGTATCCACAAGGCTTTCGCCTTTCGAAACACTGGATCCGGAAGCGGTGATGGAGATGGTGTCGCAACCGAGGCGTTTGGCTGCGATCTCGAAGCTCGTGCGGGTGCGGGTCGAGGCTTCGAAGAACAGATTCACCAAAGTTTTACCTTGCAGCGTTGTCAACTTCTGAAACGTTGTCTGGCCACATTTGGGCTGAAAGTCGCCCGCCCGATCGAGAATCGCTTGAATCTCCGCGCGATCGAGTTCGTCGATGCCTAGAAGTCCGCGATGTCCCATTACACCTTTTCCACGAGCAGGACCTTTTCAAGCTGGTCGATTTCCTGGAACTTGACTTCGATGATCTCATTGGCGGAAGTCTGCACCATGCGACCGACATAGCGGGCTTCGATGGGCAGTTCACGCCATCCGCGATCGATCAACACCAGCAGTTGCACACGCGCAGGGCGGCCATGATCGAACAGCGCGTCGAGCGCGGCGCGGATCGTGCGACCGGTGTAGAGAACGTCGTCCATGAGGATCACGTCCATGCCTGCGATATCGAAATCGATCTGCTTGCTCTTGACCAACGGTTGGTCGCCGACGGTGGTGAGATCGTCGCGATAGAGATTGATATCGAGCGATCCGACGGGGATTTCGCGCCGTTCCAGATCCTTAATCTTCTTTGCCAGACGAGTGGCCAGCGGTGCGCCGCGGCGCTTGATGCCGATGAACGCCAGCTTACCGAGGTCATCGGTGCGTTCGAGGATTTCGTGTGCGAGACGCACCAACGTCCGGTCGATTTCGGACGCACTCATGAGCTGTGATTTTTCGCGGGTTTCGGGCATGCTTAGGGTCAGTGTCCCAAGCTTCTGTTGGGCGCGTCAACTACGTGTTCCGTTACCATGCAACGAGTGGATTCTTTTCTTCTTCTCAAGGCCGTGGCGATGGGCATCGTGGAAGGGCTCACTGAGTTCCTGCCGATCTCTTCCACCGGTCACCTGATCCTGGCCGGGCAACTTCTGGGCTTCGATAACGACAAGGGCGCCGTCTTCGACATCGTTATCCAAACAGGCGCGATTCTCGCGGTGATTTGGGAATACCGGATGCGTTTCTATAACGTACTCGCGGAGATCTTCACCTCGCAACGTTCGCAGAAATTCATGGTGAATCTGGGCATCGCCTTTCTGCCTGGAGCGGTTGTCGGCTTGCTTGTCGGCAAATTGGTGAAGGCTTATCTGTTTCACGCGATTCCGGTGGCGTTGGCGTTCATCGTCGGCGGCGTGATCATTCTGTTCGCCGAGAAGCGCAAACATCGAGTTACGGTTGTCGAAGTGGATGACATGAGCGGCATGGACGCTTTCAAGATGGGCTGTGCGCAATGCCTGGCACTGCTGTTTCCGGGCGTTTCGCGATCTGGCGCGACGATCATCGGCGGCTTGTTCTTTGGACTCTCGCGAAAGGCCGCGACGGAGTTCTCATTTTTTCTCGCGGTTCCAACGCTGATCGCCGCGGGCGCATATCAGTTGTATAAGGAACGCGGGCTGCTCTCCATGCAAGATCTGGATTGGTTCGCTGCGGGCATGATTGCGGCGTTTCTGTCGGCATTCGCTTGTGTCCGCTGGTTCCTGCGATATGTGATGTCGCACGACTTCAGCTTATTCGCCTGGTATCGCATCGCGTTCGGTTTGATTGTATTGATCTCGGCGTATGCGGGTGTGTCGTGGAACGCGAAATAAGCGGGCCAACGCAAGGCTGACGTTTTGCATTGTCTGTTGTGCGATTTGCGCCGTCGCGGAATCCATTGCCTGTTGTGAATCTTGGCGTGATGATGAGTCGGGACCCCGTCGGGATGGTGCGCAAAGTTGGCTGAAATCTGAGAGCCCGTTGGGGCGAGTTGCTATTTGTTTCAACGTTCTGCCCGGGTTTGTTTGTGCATTTTCTGTTGTGCGATTTGCGGCTGTCCCGGATCGATCCCCTTTGTGGATCGGGACCCTCGGGATAGGGTCGAAAGTTGGCTGAAATCTGAGAGCCCGTTGGGGCGAGTTGCTATTTGTTTCAACGT
>CAZCPL010000145.1:7417-14609 GCA_964500255.1 uncultured Solibacteraceae bacterium
TCTGCCCGGGTTTGTTTGTGCATTTTCTGTTGTGCGATTTGCGTCCGTCCCGGATCGATCCTCTTTGTGGATCGGGACCCTCGGGATAGGGTTGAAAGTTGTCTGAAATCTGAGGCCGTCTGGGGCGAGTTGCTATTGTTTTCAACGTTCTGCCCGGGTTTGTTTGTGCATTTTTCGTTGTGGTCAACTGTGGCGTGATGGTGAGTCGGGACCCTCGTCGGGATAGGGCCGAAAGTTGCCTGCAATCGGAGAGGCCGTTGGGGCGATTTGCGATTGTCTTCAACGATTTGCCCGGGTTCGTTTGTGCATTTTCTGTTGCGCAATTCGCCGCCGACCCCGTGTCGAATTTGGGGTCGGCTGTGTTCGTCGGATATTCAAAGGTCAAAGAACTGAGGGATCCTGGTCCAAGAAGGGCCTCACCCATGTTTATCCTATCCTCTATGATTGCCGTGTAAAAACGGTTCCCTGTAAGTTGATGTCGAGAAACGAGAAGTAGGTTGTGAACGGATCGAACGGTCAGTGAGGCGCGGACTGCTGCTGCGGTGGTAGGACGACCTTGGGCATCTCCACGGCAACATGCTCGGCTGGAACCGGTTGCTGCCGCAGGCTTTCCAGCAACCAGGGCAGCATGAGTGCCCCGACATAGAGGAACAGGCACCAGAGGGCAAGCTGGATGAGGTTGGATTCCCGGCGTTTCTGAATTTTCTCGTCCGTGGACTTGATCCACCGGGAATAGATCGCTTCAGGACGCTTTTTCGCGATTAACAAAACGAGTAAGAGGGCCACCGCCATTCCGATAAGCGCGGCAATCGTGCTGTAGCCATGTTTCGCGTGGGCCATCCCGCCGAAGATATGGGCGAGTTCCACGACATAAACGAGGACAATGAACAGTTCGAGGTTGCCTTGGCGTTGTTCAGCGTGATGCAGCGCCTTCTGGCTATCGAGGATGGCACTCTGGGTCTGGCGGGAAAGTGCAAGCTGTGCCGATTCCTGGTCGATTTCGATAGAGCGACCGATATCGCGAAGAGTCCGCTGCATTGCGACCATAGCGGACTCGGTGCGGAAGGATATGCGAAGGCGCTCGTAGTAGCGGTTGTGGCTGTCTCGGCGATTGATTTGGGTGAGGTTGGCGGAGGCGGAGAACCAGGTGAATTCGCGGGCGAGAAGTTTCAAACGGTCCAGCGAGCCGAGCGGGGCGAGGCAGCGGGCGGCGAGGCGTTCGTAGTGGCGAAGGCCGATCCACTGGAAATAGGCGGCGAGAATGGAGGCAAAGAAGTTCACCATGAGGCGTGCGGCGCGTTCGCCTTCGTATCCGGGCTGCCCGGTGTGACGATCCTCATCGGACTGACGGGACACGAAGTGTGCAACACCCATTGGGGTGGCGGCGATGTGGCGATTACTGAGTTTTTCGACACGCCGGGCGGCCTGCGCGGGCGATTGGGGGGTATGGGAACCTTCCTCCAATTCAGACATGGAAACCAGCGCGCCCTCGTAGGAGGAATCGACGCTGAAGTCCGCGCCCTGCGCTGAAAATTCCACCACGGAGTACATCATGAACTGGCCTTGCTCGCCCCCAATGTGGCCTCGGATTGGGGCGATCAACTGGCGGAAAATGGCGGACCAGGCGAAAGGCTCGCCGAAGATCGCAGCGGTAGTGAGAGCGTCGGTCAGCGCACCCGGCAAGAGCCCGTGAGTGTCGAAGTGCCCGGTCGCGGCGTGGGTGCTTTCGATCCCTTTCGGGAAGACCTCCACTTGACGAATATCCCCAGTGATATGGAAGCCCGGTTCGGCGGCGAGCCAGTTGACTGACGCGCGGCGCTTGATGTGTGAGAGATGGTAGACGAAGTCGAGCAGATCGCCCCAGAGGGGTTGGGGCTGGGACTGCGGCGAATCCTTCAAAACCCGCGCCGCTGCCCACCCGCAAGATCCCGACGCCTATCGCGAACTGATCAAACTCCACGAGCAGTTCCTCAACGACGAGTACCGCAAAGAAATGCTCGACGAAACCTCGTTTTTCGTCTCTGCCGTCGACCGCGATCAACCAGCCAAGCAATACCTCCGCTATAACGGACCCGCCTTCGCCGGATCGGCAATCTTCCGCTCCATCGCCAACGGCCACCACGCACTCCGCTGGATCTATGACCGCACCGTCTCCGCCGAGGAAAGAACGTGGCTAGACCAAACCAGCGCGGATGACGCCCCCCAACAGCGCAAAGCAAAGACCAACCGCGAACGCCCTTCCGGCCCCGGCGTCGAATACTCCTATCGCATCGACAAGGCGCACGAGTCGGAGACAAAGGTCGACCGTATACTGGTCCTGCTTCGGGCCGGAGGCCATGCATTCCCTCGGCGCGACATCATAGCCCTATTCAGAAAGCTTGAGGCTGAGGGTCGGCGAAGCTGCGCCGCTCTGTCCTGGAATCGGCGGCTATGGTCACCGTGTGGCCATCCAGGAATCGGATCAAGATCTCAGGCCACTTGGTCCCTGCCGCAGTATCGAAGCGATAGGGTTGCTGCTGCCCTTTGCGCGCACCCTTTGCCTCTGCTTCGTGGCCGCCTGCATTGGCTGCAAGTGCCGTCTTGTACTGCTCTGGGAACGCCAGGATGATCGCACACGATTGCGGCAACTCCTGGTGCAGTACCTCCGCAGCGTGGCCTTCCAATCCCTTGCAGAGGACATCATTGACCTCTTCGGCGTGTTTCTGGTGCAGGCGCGCAATTCTCCCGGCAACCTCATCGGCGCTCAGCGGATGAACGTGCCGCAGAACTCGGCTCATTTCCGGGAACATCGCCACCAACTGGTATACGTTCTTTGTCCGCATGTCTTGGGCGATCCGGATGAAGCTCTCAAGCATCGTGATATCCACGTTTGCGTTCTTGTTGTCCTTCTCGCGGTCTCCGACCAACAGATCCACCTTGTACATCTCCCACGGGTCGTGATCAGCGTACTTGCTCCCCAGCGTCGCAAAACGGCGACTGATGCACTGTGAGCATTTTCCGCAATGAGTGAACAGGCGCGTCATGTCGCGGGTGTGGGTGCAACTTACACTATGCTTGATCAATTCGGCGCAGCCGTTGTCCCCTATAACATTCACAACCTCGCCCTTAGTCAACCAGAGGAAGGGGTTCTCGACCTCGAACGCGCCTTCAGTAAGCAGTCGAAACAGCGATGCAAATCCGTTCAGAACCTGGGGGTGGGTGGTGCGCGTGGCCCGTCCACCAACCACCTGCTCACTGATTGGGAGGTTTAGACTCACGACTCCGTTCTCATAGAAACGGATGCGCCGCAGACCAAATGCTCGTGCCACCACCGCGGCCAGTGCCGCGAACAGGAAAGAGCGAGTGCGCTGAGTGTGCTCGCGGTCGAGATCTTCTCCCTTCTGAACCCAAACGGGAATGTGGAAAGGCTTTTCCTTGCAGCGAGGCAGGAGGTCGTCGACCAGCAGTTTCTGTTTGCTGTTGATCTTGGGGTTTGCGCGATGGCTGACTAACGCAACGCGGCGTTTTTCGCGAACGGCCTCGATCACTGCGCCGCCGAGGGAATCGAGCCCGCCCGAGAAAAGAAGCACTTCGTCGAGTTCCTTGGCTCCCTCTTTCCCCGGCTGGAGTTCCAGGTAGGTCTGCAGCGGCGCGGGATTCTTATGCTTCGAGAAATGGAACTCGTACTCGTCGTCTGAGAGGAAGCCAAGCGTATCGCGCAAAGCAGTCAGAACCGGAGCAGAAGACCACACGTCCGGTTTCCTGACGGGTATGTGGAATGAGAAACGGCGTCGCCAACGCTCCCCGAAGGCGGTCACTCCATTTCCTCCCCTCGTAAGCGCCTGGTCCGGGCAGTAAACGTAGCTCGCCAACTCGACAAGGTCGGTCAAGATCGGCGGCAACTCGGATGCCAGACGGTTGGTGATATCCGTGATCTTGAGCTTGACTTCATCGTCACCCTCCCCGAGGCGAAGGGACAGGAGCTTTTCGCGCTTGACCCGTGGGGGAGGCGAGACACCGCCGCAGAGGATGATGCGCTCAACGGCTGGCATCCCCTGCTCCCTTCTCCAATTCCTTCCTGAGCTTGGTTAGCGCGACGTGTACGAAGTTCGCCGCTTTTCTTGGCGTGATCCCGCCTTCGTAGTTCGCCTTGGAGTACCAGCTACCCGCGAATTCTTCGACAATCTTCGATGCCTGGCGGCAATGCGATGAAAGGGCTTCACGAAATTCACGATTGTCGGGAACGCTCTTGAACTGGCTCGACGTTCGGCGGCTCAAGAAATAGGCGAGATACCGTTCCGTGAGCGTGCCAAAGAAATCACGGGCCAGGGTCGAAAATTGCTTCTTTGTAGCGAGCGCAGCCAGTTCGCTGCGGACCATGTCCGGAGTAGTTCCAAACATGCTGGCAGTCCGGTCGCGCAGTAGCGACGAGAGGCTTTCCGCCGCCCCCATTTGAGCCATCTCGCCGAGGTCCGTTCGGCCGCCAGTCCTCCGAACGTGATCGTCGACGGCGTCCGCGAAGCCGCCAATCAATTCGAGCAGTGTCGGCGTCGAAGTGACGGTGATACCGGCTTTGTTCAGTGCTGCGACGAAATCATCTGCTCGTGCGCAAAGAGGTAGTTGGGTGAGGAGCCAGAAGGAATGAACGAGGGCGGGGTCGCTGGCTGCCTCCTCAAGACCGAGTTTCGCGGCGTCTAGCGTTTTTGCGGCGATTTTGGGGCGCGCCCGCCCCAGCGTCCAGCAGTTCAACGACTTGCTGGAATTTTCGCGTTCGTGGCAGGTTGCCGAGGCGGATGTGACCCATTAGCCCCTTCGGATTTGGCTGCTGATTTCGACTTTCCTAATTCTATGGCTTTTGCGAGGACTTAATCGGCAGAACCGTAACGGGCCTTCACGGTGTGAGACCCAGGGTCGCGAAGACTCTCCGCTGAAGCGAGGCTGAGGCCAGGTCGGCTGCATCCTTATTGCGGTGGACGACGCGGTTGCCATTTCACGAACCGTAGTGCCCAGCACCACCCATTCCTGTTAGGATGAGCGTTTGGCCGGAGAGCCGCGAATGGAATCCACAACGCCGAATATTGACTTGCTTCGGCAACTCTATCAACAGAACCCGGTTGCAAGGGCATTTTTCGACCATGCAGCACGGCGCGAGCGCGATCAGTCGGAGACAAAGGTCGACCGTATACTGGTCCTGCTTCGGGCCGGAGGCCATGCATTCCCTCGGCGCGACATCATAGCCCTATTCAGAAAGCTTGAGGCTGAGGGGTGCGGCCAGTTCGTCGAGGGTCGACGTGGCTGGGCGTCGCGATTTGTGTGGAGTGCGGGCCTGACAAGCCTTGGGCGGGCCGCTGCAGGGGAATCCCAGCTGATCGCACGCATTTCCACCGAGGAGAATACCCTCGACCGAGGCGACAGCGACGTCGATCAAGCCGACGCTGATCAACCGGCCGAGACGGTTACAGAAGACTCTGATGGAGAGGAGGAACTTGGGGAGGTCGGCGGTACCGGCATCGAAGAAGAAGAGGAGGATCCCGGAAGCGGCTTCGAAATAACGCAACCGTTCGACCCGGCGCGAATTCGAGTCGACACCAAGCCGATGGTCATCTCGCTCTTGATGGACCGAGTTAGGAACAAGGAAATCGATCTCACTCCTGGCTTCCAGCGCAAGGGTGGGATCTGGAGCCCAAAGGCGAAGAGTCAGTTGATCGAATCCTTGTTGATTCGCATCCCCCTGCCCGCCTTTTATATGGACGGCAGCGATGAGAGCAAATGGCTCGTAGTCGATGGACTCCAACGCCTCTCCACGCTGAAGAGTTTTGTGATCGACAAGACGTTGCAACTCACCGGACTCGAGTTCCTAGGCAAAGAATGCAATTTCAAGAAATTCGACCAGTTGCCCAGAAATCTCCAGCGTCGGATCTTAGAGACTCAGGTCACGGTGTTTCTGATCCAGGAGAACACGCCGCCCGAAGTCAAATTCAACATCTTCAAGAGAATCAATACCGGCGGGTTGCCCCTATCGAGCCAGGAGATTCGCCATGCCCTGAATCAGGGGAAGGCTTGCACCCTTCTGCAAGATCTTTCGAAATCCCAGGAGTTTCAAATGGCGACGCACAACGGAATTCGTGACGACCGCATGGGCGACAGAGAATGCATACTGCGGTTGCTGGCGTTCATGACCACCTCCTATCGCGATTACCGAGCCAATAATATCGACGCGTTTCTGAACCAATGCATGATCGATCTCAACCGTCTCCCGGACGACGCGTTGCAAGGCTTGAGCCAGCGGTTTAAGAGAGCCATGGTCGATTGTTACCGCATTTTCGCCGACCGAGCCTTCCGCAAACGAAAGCGAGGGAGCCCCAGGCGGTATCCGATCAATAGAGCGCTGTTTGAGGTGTGGGCGGCTAATGTTGAAGCATTGCCGCCGGAGAAGGTTGATCGACTTCAAGATAAGGCCTCGGACTTGCAAAAACGCTTTCTTGAGCTACTCGATGATACCGACTTCGCAGCGGCCATCTCTTACGGAACCGGTGATCCTCAAAAAGTGCGGGTGCGGTTCTCAAAGATCAACGAAATCATTGGGGAGACACTTCAATGATCCAGTCGATCGAATTGACGAACTTCAAGTGTTTCGAGCGTCAAGAGGTCGTGCTGCGCCCACTCACTTTGCTCGCCGGCCTCAATAGTTCCGGAAAGTCCACCATCATCCAGGCTCTGCTTCTGCTGAGGCAATCCTATCTTGAGAGTCTCTTGCCAAGTACCGGCCTGGCTCTGAATGGAAAGCTCGCACAGCTCGGAACCGCCAAAGACGTCTTGTTCGAAGAAGCCGACATGGACGAAATTGGGTTCGAGCTCAAGGACGACCTGCCTGCAAGCCTGAAACTGCGTTTGGCTTACCGCGAAGAGAGCGACGTATTGGCCCTCAGCGGAATTGACCCTGCGGGTGAAGTATGGAAAACGAGCCTGTTCCGGGACGAGTTTCAATACCTGCGCGCCGAACGGATTGGGCCTCGAACCTCTTTCGGGATGTCAGACTATGAGGTCCGGCATCATCGCCAAATCGGTTCCAGCGGTGAGTTTGCCGCGCATTTTCTCTCTCTCTTCGGTTCGGAAACAGTGGAAGCGCAGCTGCTCCGACATCCTGCGGCGACTGCGAACTCCCTCCAGTCACAAGTGGAGGCTTGGATGACGGAGATAAGCCCTGGCGTGC
>CAZCPL010000146.1:0-14598 GCA_964500255.1 uncultured Solibacteraceae bacterium
ACCCATTGCATCCCACCCCGTCAGTGTTGAACCAGCGATCCCAGGTCTTGTTCTCGACCTGGATCGCACTCGGATCCGCCCCGTAGAAAAACGGATTGCCGAAAGTCAGCAGCGGACCTGGCTGATACTCATACGTCGCCGCCAACTGCCAGCCACCCAACATCGCGTTCACAGCTCTCGGAGCTGACGCCATGAACTTCTTGCCCTTACCAAAAGGCAATTCGTAAATCGTTGTCATCGTCAGCCGGTGTGGACGCCCGTCATTCGAAGTCCGCTCCGTACGTTCCCTGTCGAATTCATTGTCGTAGAAATCCGCCTCGGTCAATTTGAGCCGCGTATACGCGAAATTCAAATTCCATCCGGCGGAAAAGCGTTTCTCAAACGAAATCTGCATCTCGTGCGCCTTGGCGAAAGCACGCGCGTCGGTCGTGTTGAGCACGCGCGCCATCTGTGGGAAAGCTCGCAGTAACTGATTTTTGCGGATCGTGTTCGAGGTGAAGAATCCATTCGAATTCATATCAGCCCAAACTGCGGGGCTGTAATCCCCTTGCTTGAAATTGCCTACCCAGAATGGATTTTGGACGTTGGCGTTCATGTTGTTCGCGTTTGCGTCGTTTCGCGTTAGCCCAGTGCCGTGATACTGCGCCGCCAAAGGCGTGTCGAACAAACACGTATTGATCGTCCCCGTAGTGCACAACGACACCCGGTCAGAATACGAACCTTGATAGGTCGCACTTAACACCATCCGCGAACCGATCGCACGCTGCATGCCCACCATCCAGCGCTGTTGCCGAGCGTGCGGCTGGTTGAAATCGACATAATCGAAGCCGCGCCCCTGTCGCGCAAATCCGCCCAGCGCATCGCGCGTCGGCGTATCGAACCGGGTTCCATCCGCACGCACCGGAAACGGATCCCGCAGCGGACTCCCGCCATTCGCCGGATTCGCATTGCCGGAATAAGTCCAGCTTTGGCCAAAGTCATTCGTGACAATCATATTCGTGCCTCGCGAATAGCCAAACTGGTTCGGCCCGAAATTCATCACGTTGATCGTGTCGAAGAAGCTGCCATAGCCCGCGCGCAGCACTGTCTTCGTTCCTAGTTGGTAAGCCACGCCGACTCTGGGCATCCACATTACTTCGTTCTTATACAGTTGCCGCGGCGCGCCACCGACTCCTGCATAGTTGTTGCCGCCAACCACTTTAAACTGGCTCGCCGGAAGCTCGGGAATCGGATTGGCCGCATACGTAGCTTCAGCGGCCTTGGCAAACACTGGCACATAGTTCGGATCGAAGTTGCCGATCATTCGGTTGTAGCGTTCCGTCGCGCCTTTCTCATACTCGATGCGCAAACCCAAACTCAGCGTCAGCTTCGAAGTCACGCGCCAAGTGTCTTGCACGAACGTTGCGTAATAGGGCGTGTGCGTTGCGTAGGTGTCGTTCAGCGCGATGCTGCCGCTTGACGGGATTCCCAGAATAAAGGCCGCCATGCCCAAGCCCAAATCGGTAGCTGGCGTAAATCCATCGTCGTTGCGCCGCACCCAATTCTGATTGAATGTGAAATTGCCGGAAGTATTCCCGCCGCCGCCGCCCGAGCGGTATTGGTTGCGATTGTCAAAGGCCGCGCGAATCGAATGCGAACCGCGGATGAAGGTGCCTTCGATCTTCGCCGTATTCTGGCGCGTCCGCGTCGCCGTGCTCAACCCTGAGGGACTGATCGCAGTGTATCCCGCGATCTCCATGCGCGGCAGAATCGCCAGATTTCCCGCACGGGCGTCCATATAAGCTGGCAAGCCCAGATCCGACGGCTTGAATTCCAAAATCTTCGGCTGAATACTGAGTTCCCGGAACTGATTCATTGCCACATTGAAGTTCCACAAAGTCGTCGCGGACTGCGTATAGACCAGATCGACATTGCCGCCCTTGTTGTTGCGAACCAGCCCGTTGAGATTCAATCCGCGGGCCGATTCGTACGTCCAGTCCCCGCGATCTTCAGGCCCGAAGTTGTTGATCGACCAACGTCCGAACATGCGCCATTTGCTGGAAATGTTATAGTCGACTCGATTCGAGTAAGCGTAATAGTCCCAGTTGTAGGGCGTCTGCGAAGCGAGATAGTTGTTGACCGGATCTTGCCCCGGTTCGATCGGCACGTTCGGATTCGGATACAACTTCATAATCGCCGCATACGAGGGATTCGCAAATCGGCTCTTCGGGATGACATTGCCTGCAAATGGCGTGCGGATGAAATTGTTGGCCCTCGCAGGGTCGCGCGTGATCGACAGGGGATCGTGAATCACATACCGGGACGCCGTCGGCAACAGCAGCATCTCGCTGAAATCGCCTTCGCGAGCCTTCAAAGTCGGAACCGTGCGATTGAAGGTCGAAGCATCTTCTACCTTTACGTCCTTGAACGCGTTGTAGGTGAAGAACCAGAACAGCTTGTTGCGCCCGTTGAGGATCTTCGGAATCACTAGCGGCCCGCCGCCCGATGCTCCCCAGTTGTTCGAACGCCCAGTGGGCTGCTTGTCGGTCGAGCGGATCTGATTCGCGAGCGCGGTGTTGCCCACCGCGTCGGCGGCCGCGATCCTGCGAAAATAGGCCTGTTTTACGAAAAAGGGAGTTCCCTGCCAGCGCTGTTGCCAGTGTTGCCATGTCGCCGTACCGTGAAAGTCATTGGTCCCGGATTTCGAAATCATGGTGATCGCCGATCCCGATGATTGCCCGATGCCCGCGTCGAAATTGTTGGTCTCCACTTTGAACTCAGCGACCGCGTCCGTGTAAGGAAGGTAAGCGGTGCGTCGGCCAGGTCCCTGATTGGGCGACCCATCGAGCGTCCACGCATTACCGCCGACATTGCCGCCGACCGAGTAATCCGATCCGCCCGCGTTCGAATGCAGCGCCAAGTAGTTGTTCACGCCGCCAGTCTGTATGCCCGGTGCGAGTTTCACCAACAGCATCGCGGAATTGCCCATCACAGGCAGTTCCATCAGGGACTTGTTGTCGATCACGCGTCCTGAACTGACAGCGTTAGTCTCAAGCAGCGAAGCCTCCGCGGTTACCGAAACAGTGTCCGTTGTCCCGCCGATTTCCAGCGGCAGATTGACTTCCAGACGCCAGGATACGGGCAGAGTCACGCCCTTGCGCAACAGCTTTTTGAAGCCTGCTTTCTGCGCAGTCAGTTCGTATTGGCCCGGCATCAGCAGGTTCGCTTCGAAGTATCCCGAATCGCTGGTTGTGAGTGTTGTGGTTGCACCAGTATCCGCGTTGCGAACGATCACCGCGGTGCCCGGGACGGATGCCCCTTGCGGATCCAACACGCGCCCGAAGAGCATCGAGCGGGTCTCCTGCGCTGAGACGAGAACTAGTCCGGCAAGGGCGGCCACTATCAGACAACGAAGCTGACATTTCATGATCCCTAGAATGTATCAACATGAGAAGGTAAAGTAAAAGCGGATGTTGCCTTTTCCCTTGGTCTACTCCGAAAAGTACAATCTGGAACTCGGCGCGCACGTCTTTCCGGCGCGAAAGTATAGACTGATTCGCGAGAAGTTGCTGGCCGATGGAGTTGCCACGGTGGATGACTTTGTGGATCCCCCCAACGCCGATCTACTAGACCTGCTGCTTGTTCACGACGCAGCCTGGGTGGACAAACTACGCTTTGGCAAGCTCTCGCTTGCGGAGGCGATGCGCCTTGAGATTCCGGTATCGCAGAGCATGATTGACGGGCTCTGGAAGATGACAGGGGGCACGATACTCGCGGCGCGTCACGCACTGCAACACGGCACTGGCTTCAATATTGGCGGCGGATTTCATCACGCGTTCCGGTCGCATGGGGAAGGTTTTTGTGCCATCCATGACGTCGCGGTCGCGGTGCGCAGGCTGCAAAAGGAAGGGGCGATCCGCAGAGCGCTGATCGTCGATTGCGATGTCCATCAGGGCAACGGCACTGCGTCGATCTTCGCGGCCGACGCGAGTGTATACACTTTCTCGATTCATCAGAAGAACAATTATCCGTTCGAGAAACCACCCTCGACTTTGGATGTGGACTTAGACGATCTCACCTGCGATCGCGAGTATTTGCGACGGCTCGAAGCGGCGCTAGACCGCGCGTTTACTGCCTTCGATCCGGATCTGGTGTTCTTTCTCGCAGGTGCGGATCCGTATGCGGAAGACCAACTCGGCGGGCTGCTGATGACGCAGGATGGCCTCGCCAAGCGCGATCGTGCGGTCTTTCGCAAAGCCAACGGTAAGCCCGTTGCGGTCGTACTCGCCGGCGGCTACGCGCATCGCACTGGCGATACGGTCTCGATCCACTGCAATACGGTTCGAGAGGCAATCCTAAATTCAAACGCGCACAAACCACTTGCGACGCCATAGAAGCAGCGCCAGAAAATACATCAGAAGCGTGTACACGATCGCGTACAAAAGCGATGCGTTCATCGGCGAGGCCAGTGGCGCGAAGATCGTCTGATAAAGCCAGACGCGCAACGTGGTCGTCCCCATCGGGATCTTTTGAAAGACCATGTCCGTCAATTCGGATGCCATGTAAACCACGATGGCGTTCATGCCCATGATCAAAAAAGGCTTGAACCAGCGCGACAGCCCTTGCACGTCACAGATCCACAGGAAGAATCCGAACAGCAGGCAGTCAATGCCCGACATGAGTAGCGCGAAGGTCGAGGTCCAGATGCTTTTGTTGATGGGCAACCACGGGTTGCCCGCATAAGCGAGAGCTATCGAAACCACGCCTGCAACGAGGAACCACTGGATACGGCGCATGAGTTGCCAAGGCTGCGAAAGCAGGTGCCCCGCGAGAATCCCCATGAGGCAAGTCGCAATGGAAGGGATCGTGCTGACGATGCCTTCGGGATCCCAGGTTTTGGTGTTGACGTAGTTGTGCGCGCCGAGCACGATGCTGTCGACGTAGTGGGCGAAGTTGCCCTCGATGTCGAGGCGTCCCGCGCCGTGGCCGGGGACGGGCGCAAATGCCATCAGCAGCCAGAAACTGCCGAGGAGTCCAATAACCCAGGCGATTTGGCCGCGAATACCGGTGCTGAGGTAGATGGCGGTGGCGCAGAGATAGCAGATGGCGATGCGTTGCAAAACGCCGAGGATCCGGAATGTATCGGGGTCTGGGATGGGGAACGAGTAACCGATCATGCCCAGCAGAAAGAGGATGGTGCTGCGTCGCATGGCTTGTTTGAAGAGGTCTGCCTTCGAAACGCCCTGCGCGAGCCGTTTGCCGAGAGACAGCGTGATGGCGATGCCGACGATCCAAACGAACGACGGAAAAACGACGTCGGTTGGGGTCCAGCCGTGCCAGTGCGCGTGCTGCAACGGAGGGTACACGGCATCGCCGGTTCCAGGGGTGTTGACGAGCACCATGAAGGACATTGTGACGCCTCTGAAAATATCGAGGGCGGTGAGACGTTGCTGCTGCTCCATCGAGTGATGCTACCGGAAAATGTCCTGCCCCGTCCAGCAGGCGTCGGCAGGATGCCGAGGATCGACTTCGAGTTCGATGAGGCCGAGACCGCCTCTTCAGTCGATTTGCTCGCGTAGCTGGCATAACGAGGTCGTCCCTTCTCGTCGCATCGGCGACCCGAGGGCATGAGAAGCGCGGAAGAAACTAACGCGCATCCCTCTCGAACACCCCGAACCGGACCCCGCCCGGCGCTCGCGTAACCACTGCTCTTCGCCGACCCACAAAGGGTACTTCTACGACAGAAGCCTCGGGAGCGATGACGCTCTCTACGCACGCGGTGAGCATCCACACGCCGGTGTAAGCAGGGGACATCCGCTCGGCGGTGGACTGCGCGATGCGAGGATCAGCGCGTCGAACGAAACGGTTCGCTTCCACCGATCCGGCACCGCCGCCGTTAGAACTGTAGATCGTCGTCTCGCACAGTGATATCGAAGCCGTACCGGTGAATCCATTCGTAATGGCGAGGCGGTCGCGCAGATGCCAGCCCAGAAATCCGCTGAAGAACAGGTCGCACTCTTCGCTCGACGGTACGCTCAATACGACGGATTCACCGGTGTCTGGCAATAGTTTGCAGCGTTCTCCGAAGGGTGTGAGGAAAGCTCCTTCGCCAAGCATTTCGCAGTGGTGTTGCAGTGTGACAATGAGCCGATCTGGCATCGCGCATTGCAGTTGCAACTCGATGACTCCGTGATCCCAAGGGCGGCGTGGATCGCGAATTGGCTGGCCGGTGCAGCCTTCCCAGTGAAACAGTTCGATTCGAGAAGAGCCTGCACGTTCTAGCCGCGCTGCCCTCATTTCGCCGCCCTCGGTGCCCCAAATCCTTCGCAAAATCGGGTCGTTTACTTCTGTTTCGCCCACGCATCGAAAGCCCAGTGCGGATTCCCAGAAGTGCCGCGCGGCGGCGAGATTGGCGACGGAAAGACGGATGGCCTGAAGATGGCTGGCGTGCATGCGCAACTTCATAGTTTGTCTGATTTCGAAGCGGCTTGCACGTTCCGCACGCGGAACGCGTCAAACTATAAAGATGCCGGAGTGGGTACTCAAGTTCGCGGACGCCCGCGGCGAAATCAAACAACAGGTCGCCGAAGCTGCGTCCGAACGGGAGTTGCGCGAGCGGTTCTCGCAACAAGGCTTTCTCATCTACTCGATCAAGCCGGCGGGAGCGGTGCAGGCGCTGCGTATGGGGTCCGGCCGCAAGAAGAAGATCGACATGGAGAAGTTTCTGATCTTCAACCAGCAGTTCGTGACGCTGATCAAAGCAGGCTTGCCGATTCTCAAAGGGCTCGATCTGCTTGCCGATCGACTGACGGATCCTAAACTCGGCCCCCACATCCTCGCCGTGCGCGACGAAGTGAAGAACGGCACGCTGCTCTCGGATGCTTTTCAACGGCAGGGGGTGTTTCCGCCAATCTATGTGAGTTCGGTGCTTGCCGGTGAAAAATCGGGATCGCTTGCGGAGACCCTCGAACGCTACATCACCTACACGAAGCTTGCGCTTTCGGTGAAGAAGAAAGTACTGGTGTCGTTGATGTATCCGGCCGTGCTGATCTTTCTCGTCTTCTGCCTCATCATCTTTCTCATCACCTATGTGGTGCCGAGCTTTGCGGAACTCTATTCCGGCATGCAGGCGCAGTTGCCTGCGATGACGCAGATCTTGATCGCGGTTGGAACCACGGCTCGCAATTATGTATTTCTCGGCGTCGCCGCCATCGTTGGCATCGTGTTCGCGCTGCGCTTCTGGCTGCGAACAGACAGAGGGCAGGAGATCGGCGATCGAATCAAGATGAAGACGCCGCTGTTTGGGGAGATCTGGACGAAGTACCAAGTCGCGCAGTTTTCGCGTGTTTTGAGTACGCTGCTGGTCGGCGGCATCCCCTTGGTGCAGGCTCTAGAGACTGCCGGAGACTCGCTGGGCTCGCGGCTGTTGCGCGTGATGTTGACCAGGGTACGGCAGAGCGTTCGCGAGGGGCAGCCGCTGTCTGGCTCGTTGAAGTCCACGGGCGTGTTCCCTGGTCTCGCGATCGACATGATCGAAGTGGGCGAGTCCACTGGCGCGTTGTCCCAGATGCTGAATTCCGTTGCCGAGTTCTATGAAGAAGACGTGGCGACACGCATGACGGCTGTTCTGGCACTCATCGAGCCGGCGATCATGATCTTCATGGGCATCTTTGTGGCCTTCGTCCTGATCTCACTGTATCTGCCGATCTTCTCGCTTGCCGATACGATGAAGGGCTGATGTCCCTCCAGGTTTTGCACGAGGAAATCGTTGCCTGCAACAAGTGCAAGCGGCTTCGGAGGCACTGTCAGGAAGTCGCGCGTGTGAAGCGGCGCGCCTATCTCGATCAAGAGTATTGGGGCAAGCCGGTTCCACCGTTTGGAGATCAGTCTGCGCAGTTGCTGATCATCGGGCTTGCGCCCGGGGCGCATGGCGCGAACCGCACAGGGCGTGTTTTCACGGGCGACAAGTCAGGGGACTTTCTCTATCGCGCACTGCACGAGACCGGGTTCGCGAATCAGCCGACCGCCACATCCGTCGACGACGGATTGCAACTGAAAGACTGTTGGATCACCTGCCCGGTTCACTGCGCGCCTCCTGACAACAAGCCGCTGCCGGAAGAGTTCCGGCGGTGCCGTCCTTATCTGGAACGGGAACTGAAGTTGCTTCCGAACGTGAAGGTGATTGTGTGCCTTGGGCGGCTGGCGTTCGATACGTATCTGAGCATCGTTCGCGACACGGAAGGGATCAAGACATCGGATCTCACCTTCGGGCACGGGGTTGTGCACGCTCAACGCAAGCCCGTGCTGATGGGTAGCTATCATCCGAGCCAGCAAAATACTTCGACCGGGCGTTTGACTGCGCAGATGCTACGCGAAGTCTTCGCGACGGCGAAATCGCTGATCAGATGAGTTTCTTCAAACGGAACGTCACGCCAGGATCCGCATTGCGCGACGGTGCCGCAGCGCCACTGCCCGCTGTCGTCGAACTCTCGCGGCGACGTGTCAGTTCCATCTCGCCGTCTTTCATCACACCCGTGAATTTCAATCGCGAATCGTTGATCTGATTGCCGGCCTGTTCTTCGGCAAGCACGATGAACGTCACCGTATCGCCGTCGATGCGCCCTTCTAAGATCTGCGTGCTGCGATAGTCGCCATACAGCTTGCCGGTGAGAACCGCGCCGGTCTGTTTCAGTTGAAACGCAATGTCGAGCTTGTCGTTGTTTCGCGCAGGAACTTGCCCGACCCAAATGCCATTGAGGTCGGCGGCGATCGCCAAGGCAAGAACGATCATGACCGCAACAACCCTGTCAAATTACCCGTGCTGTCCGCGAAGCGTTCCACCGGCGCACCGAACGCGTCGAGCATCGAGACATACAAATTCGCCAGCGGGCTGTCTTCTGAATAGCTGAGATGCTGGCCGCTATCGATGCGTCCGCCGCCGCGCCCCGCGAGCAGCAGCGGCAGCCGGTGCGGATCATGCTTGTTGCCATCGCTCAACGCCGAAGCGAACAGCACCATCGAGTTGTCGAGCACGGTCGAATCGCCCTCTTGCATTGCCGCGAGCTTGCTCAGCAAGTATGCGTACTGTTCCACATGCCAGCGGCTGATGATGGCGTATTGGCGCAACTTGTCGGCATCGTTGGCATGATGCGAAACATCGTGATGCCCGGCGCTCACGCCTTCGAGAAAGCGGAAGCTGACGTTGCTCACCGCGTTGCCGAACATGAAGGTGCTGACGCGCGTGGTGTCGGTTTGGAAGGCGAGCGCCATCATGTCCATCATGAGGCGGACATGTTCCGCATGATCGTTGGGGCGCTCAGTAGGCGCGGTTTTGGGATCGATCACTGCGCGCGGTTTCCAGGTGTTCTTGGCAGTCGACGAGGCCCGCTGCACACGCTCTTCGAGCGAGCGCATCACCGATAGGTACTCATCCAACCGCAGCTTATCCGCAGCACCGACTTGCCCGCGCAGTTTGCGCGCATCGCCGAGTACGCGATCGAGCAATAGTGCGTCCATCTTGGCCGCGTCGGCCTTCATGCCTGTGGTCGCGCGAAAGAGGCGTTCGTAAACGGATCGGGGATTGATCTCGCGGGCAAGCGGCGTGGTGGCGTTGGCCCAGGCGATGTGCGATCCATAGACGCGCGTGTATCCGACCACCGCGTCAACGCCAATGGCGACGGGCGTGACGCCAAGTTCCAGTGAAGGCAGCGGGGTCTTCCCTGCAATGCTTTGAGCGGCCATCTGATCGACCGAAACGCCGTTGCCGAGATCTGCGCCTTGCGTCTTCTTGATGGTCGTGCAGGTGAGGATGGCGGCCTCTTTGACGTAGTGGCCGTCGCCGCCCTTGGATCCGGCATTCCACAGGTTGCTGAGCACGGTGAGCCGGTCTTTGACTGCGCGCAAAGGCTCAAGTGTTGGCGAGAGTTGAAAGTCACGGCCCGTCGCTTCGGGTTTCCAAGCGGAAACATTGACGCCGTTCGGCATGTAAAGCGCGGCCATGCGCACCGGACCCTTTGTTTTCGCGGCTGCGGACGCCCCGCCATAAGCCATCGACTCGAGCCACGGCAGGCCAAGTGTGACTCCGGCTCCTCTGAGCAATGTTCTGCGCGATAGATTCATTTGACACCTTGGATGCGAGAGCATCTTTCATCTTTGATAGCGAAACGGCACACTCAATACGATGGCTTCGATCAATGACTGCGACCGATAATCCTGCGCTTTGACCTGCGCAACGATCTGATCGACGGTGCAGGAATCCTTCACCGTCAATCCGCGTCCTAACGCATAGCCTAACATCCGGCTCGCGAGGTTGCGGATTACCAGATCTTTGCGTTCCAGCAGCATCGTCTTCAATTCATCGGGGCCTTTGAACTTACTTCCATCGGCGAGTTCGCCGGAATTGTCCACGGGCTTGCCGGAATCCTGATCGCGCCAGCGCCCAATGGCGTCGTAGTTCTCGAGGGCGAAGCCGAGTCCGTCGATGCGGCTGTGACAACTGGCGCAGACGGCGTTGGCGCGATGCTGAGTGAGCCGTTCGCGCACGGTCATCGCGGATGCGACGGTTGTCTTGGGATCGTCGAGCGGTGGAACGTTTTCCGGTGGCGGTGGCGGGGGAGTCCCCAGCATCGAATCGAGGATCCAGGTGCCGCGCAGCACCGGACTAGTGCGGTATGGATATGACGACACCGTCAGGATCGCGGACATGCCCAGCAATCCACCGCGGCGGCTGTTTTCAGGTAGTTTGACCCACTGTGGCTGCTGTGTGCGTCCCTTGTCCAAGGGCATTTGGATGCCGTAGTGTGCGTTCAGTTTGCCGGTTCCGATGGTGTATTCGGACTCGATGACGTTGGTCAAGGGCAGGTCTCTGAGCAACAGTTCGCGGAAGAAGAAGACTGGCTGCAAGCGAATATCCGAGCGGGTCTCCTCACTCGTCGCATACGAAGGAAACAGCGCCGCATCGGGCATCTTGTCCATGGTCAACTCACGCGTATGCAGCCACTGTTCAACAAAGCTCTGCACGAAGTTGAGCGATCGATCGTTGCGCAGCATGCGGCCGACGACGGTCTTCAGAACCGCGGGATCCTGCAGCTTGCCGGAGGCTGCGATATCGAAGAGAAACTCATCGGGCTTGCTGCCCCAGATGAAATACGAAAGCCGCGAGGCCATCTCATACGGGCCGACCAACCGCATCTCCGGGCCTGGATTCGGCGTCTCGGCGCGAAACAGGAACATCGGCGAAACCAAAGCCCCACGTAGTGAGAAGAAGACCGCGGGCTCGAAGTCGAGTTTCTGTTTGCGGGCTGCATGATAGAGCGCGAAGTACGTTTCGACCTCGGCGGCATCCACAGGGCGCCGAAACGCCTGGGGCAAGAAATGTTTAAAGATCTCGCGGGCCGCCTGATCGGCCGTTTTGCCTTTTCCGGGCGTCGCGATCAGGATCTTGGATCGCGACTTGTACTCTTTTGCAGCGAAATCCATAGCGAACTTCGCCACTTCCATGTATTTTTCGGCATGTAACGGTGACAGAAACAGAGTCTCCGCGGCGTTGTCGAAGCCTTCGCCTCCCGCGCCGTCGGCGGGTAGCGATCTTCCGACGTCGAGATGCATATCCAGCAAATCCCGCAGTGTCGCCGTATATTCGTCGCGATTGAGGCGCCGGGTGAGTGCGGGCCCTGGAACGATGCCTGCGGAACAGGCTTCGGTGCGAAGGGCGCGCTCCACCCAGGTTGCGAACTCCTCACGCTCTTCGATGGAGGGCTTGAGCGATCCTTTGGGCGGCATCTCGCCGTTGCGAGCGCGGGTTGCAGAGGATGTCCACTTGGCGACTTCGGATCCAAGGCTGGCTTGCGTCGAGAGACGTTGCAGTTGGAATCCGCCGGCGCCGGCCTTGCCTGTGTGGCATTTCGCGCAGTAGGTGTTGAGAAACGTCTGCCCTTTTTCGAAGCCCTGAGCGGACGCACCAAAGGCGAAGGCCGCGAGGCAGGTGGCGAACCGAAGCATCCTCTTATCATATTGCGTTCCCAAGGTTGTAAAATACGAATCATGCGCAGGAATCTATTGCTTTTGGCCGCACCGCTTCTCATTGCGGCGACGTTGACCGAGCGCGACGCCGCATTCATCGGGAAACGGCGTTCGTATTGGACCTTTCAAAAGCCCGTGCGTCCGGAGCCGCCGAAGCTGGCCGGATTCTCCAATCCAGTGGACGCATTCCTCGTCGAAGCGTTGTACTCCAAAGGCCTTTCGTATTCCGCACCGATTTCGAAAGAAAAGCTGATTCGCCGAGTGACGCTAGACGTCACCGGACTCCCTCCCACGCCTGCCGAAGTCGAAGCCTTCGTGAAAGACAAATCTCCTAACGCCTATGAAAAGCTGGTGGACCGGCTGATGGCGTCCAAGCACTATGGCGAACGCTGGGGGCTTCGCTGGCTCGATTTGGTGCGCTATGCGGATACGAATGGTTTTGAACTCGACGCTGAGCGGACGCATGCCTGGCGCTATCGCGACTACGTGATCAATGCGTTCAACAGCGGTAAGACTTACGACCGGTTCATTCAGGAACAACTCGCAGGCGATGAAATGTGGCCCGGCGACAACGACGCTTTGATCGCCACGGGCTTTCTTCGTGCGGGTCAGGAGCACATCGTAGGCGGCAATCAGGATGAAGAGATGAACCGGCAGGAAGTGCTCACCGAGATGACAACCGTCACCGGTTCGGCGCTGCTTGGCATGACGATTCAGTGTGCGCGCTGCCACAATCACAAGTTCGATCCGATTCCGCAGTCGGACCACTATCGCTTGCAGGCGGTGTTCGCGAACACCGTTGGCGATGAGCTCGCTCTTGTCCCGAAACAGGCCCAGCAGACATCGTTGGACGCGGCAAAGGCGCATGACAAGAAACTCCAACCCTTCAAGGCTCAGGTGAAGGAAATCGACGAACCCTACCGGCTGAAGCTGGTGGAAGAGCGTAAGAAAGGCATCGATCCGGCGTTGCTTGCGGCCTTCGACATCCCGAACGAGAAGCGCACGCCAGAACAAGAGCGCCTCGCCAAAGAAGCGAAGGATCAGATGACGCCCGCTTGGGATGACGTTGTCGCTGCGCTGCCTGCGGATGTCAAGGCCAAGCGCTATGCCATCCGTAAGCAGATGCATGAAGTGGATCTGGATGAGCCCGAACCGTTCGCGGCGGCGTATGCGGTGGCGAACGCGAAGAAGCCAGCGGACACGCATATCCTCAAAGTCGGCGATCACAAGTCGAAGCTTGACCTCGTACCGGCCGGCTTGCCGCAGGTGATTGTGGATCCGGCTGCGGAGTTTCCACAGGGGCTTTCCGGACGGCGCACTGCCTTGGCCCAGTGGCTGACGTCGAAGGACAATCCAGTCACTGCGCGGGTAATGGTGAACCGCATCTGGCAGCTGCGCTTTGGAACGGGAATTGTCGCGACGGCCAATGATTTTGGGACTCTCGGCGCTCGGCCGACGAATCAGAAGCTCATCGATTGGCTTGCCGTTGAGTTTATGGATCGCGGTTGGGATATCCGCTCGATCGATCGACTGCTGCTGCTTTCCGTGGCTTATCGTCAGTCGTCCACGTACGATGAAGCCAAGGCGAAGATCGACGGCGACAATAAATTCTACTGGCGCGCGAACAAGCGCCGGCTCGAAGGCGAAGCGATTCGCGATTCGATTCTTGCGGTTTCCGGCGCATTGAATTCGAAGATGGGAGGGCGTGGAGTGAAGATTCCGATTGAGCCCGAGATCTACGAACTCATCTTCACCGAAGGCGAGACCGACAATCTTTGGCCACTACCTGTGGATCGCACCGAAATCAATCGTCGCAGTATTTATCTGCTCAATAAGCGTTCGGTGCGACTGCCGATGATGGCGAACTTCGACCAGCCGGATACGATCACATCGTGTGCGATGCGATCGACCAGCACTCATGCCCTGCAGGCTTTGACTTTGATGAATAGCTCGTTCATGCAGGAACAGTCGAAACTCTTTGCGCAGCGCCTTGAGCGT
Source organism: uncultured Solibacteraceae bacterium (assembly GCA_964500255.1). GTDB lineage: Bacteria > Acidobacteriota > Terriglobia > Bryobacterales > Bryobacteraceae > F-183. Next base: position 13,999 of record CAZCPL010000146.1, read on the forward strand.
GAATGCAATGGCAAGCAGGCTTGTATGATCGATGCTTCGTATCGGCTGACACTTGGGCGCCTTCCTTCGGCGGTCGAGAGGAAGATGGTAATTGAGTTCTCAAAGGGTGAGCAAAAGCTCAGCGACTACTGTCTCGCGATGTTGAATAGAAATGAGTTCGTCTATGTACCCTAAAGGCCTTCAGAGAAGAAACGTTTTGAGGATGGCTGCCCAGGGATTCGGTGCGGTCGCGCTCGAATCGATGCTGCAGCGCGAACTCGGTGCCAAGCCGCGCTCGAATCCCTTGGCCGCAAAGGCTCCGCATTTCCCAGCAAAAGCGAAGTCCGTGATCTTTCTGTTCATGGTGGGCGCTCCGGGGCAGATGGATACATTCGACCCCAAGCCTGGTCTCGCGCGCTACGCGGGGAAGCCCTTGCCGGAGAGCTTTGGCAAGATCTCGAGTCAGTTCACGAGCGGGGATACGCCGATTCTGCCGTCGCCCTGGGAATTCAAACGCTACGGGCAATCGGGCCTGCCTGTGTCGTCGTTGTATCCACACTTGTCGAAGTGCGTCGACGACACAGGCAGGCCCGATTGCCCGTAGCGTTTGAATTCCCAGGG
>CAZCPL010000147.1:0-6572 GCA_964500255.1 uncultured Solibacteraceae bacterium
TGAGCAGTTTGAGCCGGATGGTGGACACTTGGGCGGTGGCGAACTCAGTGCCCTGTAAACCGATGCGGCGGAGTCCGCTGACCAGGATGTAGGCGACCCTTACCGCGACGACATCCATGTGGCTCTGTTGCCGTACGGGATACCGTACGGCGATGGTGAAATCGTCGGCAGTTCGCTGCCGCCGCACCAAGGCCTCAGCGGGCGGGTAGTCTATGTCAAATCCGGGGCGGACACCGATCTGGTGAAGGCGCAGTGGACTTTGGCGCACGAGGTTGGACATAGCCTCGGCTTGCGCCACACCAATACCGACGATGGGTGCGCCAGTCAGGCGCGCGATCCCAGTACCAACTGGAACGCGTTCTATACCGACCTCGTGGGCACGATCCACGACCCCGGTTTCGACACGAAAGCGCAACGGCTGGTCAGCCGCGGCAGCTTTGACGTCATGACGTATTGCGACCCGGACAAGAGGTGGATTTCGCCGTTCCACTATTGGCAACTGATCCGGCAGTTCCAGCAGTACTTCCGCACCCAGACGTTCAAGGGAATTGACAACATCGTGCAACTGCCGCCCGCGCCTCCCACGACTGGCCAGACGTCCGAAAAAACGCTGGATGCCGAGCCCCTGCCTGGGGCCGCCCCCATCCGGCGGCTCGCGGAACCAAGCGACTTTCTTCTCGTCAGCGGCTGGGTGGCGCGGGATGGTCTTTCCGCCGGCTTCGATCCGGTCTATCGAACCTCATCTTCCATTCCCGGCGAGGAGACCAGCCCGGAAGGGGACCACTGCCTGGAGTTGCAGGGCGCGGCAGGCAAGCTGGCGCAGCACTGTTTCACCGTGGACTTTACCAATCTCGAGACCGGCGAACCCGAGAATCGCGCCTACTACGCGACCCGCATTCCGGCTCCCGCAGGCTTGCAGCAATTGGCTTTGGTGCGCGCGTACCGGGCGGTCGTCACGCTCACCGCCGGCGGGAAACCATCCGTTGCGATCACTTCGCCGTTGCCGGGCGCGCGTTGGGAATCCACCGGGACTCTCGCGTGGACGGGTACCAATCCCGGCAACACGCCGCTGTTTTACAAGGTCGACTACTCGAACGACGCGGGCGCCAACTGGGTTCCAATGACGTACGACCTCACCGAACCCCGCTATTCGGTTCAGGCGGGCGCCCTTCCCGCTCCCGGGAGCTACCTGTTTCGCGTAACGGCCGCGGGAGGTCTCGACACCGCGGGCAGTGTTTCGGAACCCGTGGAGATCGTTCAGAATCCGAAGCTCGAGGTGCCCGTGGCTGCGATTTCGTTTGGCGAGTTGCGAGTGGGGAGCCCCGAGACGAGGGAAGTGAAACTCCGCAGCACAGGTAGCGGGCCGCTGGTGATCACGGCAATCACGCCGTCCAGCACCGCGCTCGAATTGCTCGACGAGGTGGAGTTTTCCATCGTGCTGCAGCCGGGCGACGAGGACAAGCTGTCCTTCCGGTTCAATCCAGCCGCCGCGGGACGCTTCACCGGGTCGATCCGGCTCACCAGGATGAGTCCCAGAAAGGAGTTCCATACTCAATGGACAACCACCAAACATCCCAGTCCCCCGACGCGCTCCGTCACCAACTCACCGCCATCGCCCTAACCCTCGCCAACGAGGACCCCGAAATGCTCGACACGATGCTCAATGACCTGACTGGCGAATTCCAGCCGCAAACGACGGTCGAACGTCTTCTCGTCGTCGAAATGGCCCACGGCAAATGGCACCAATACCGCACTTGGCTTGCGGAAACCTCGTCCCTCAACAAGAAAATGGCCGCAACGCTCGTCACCGATACCTTCGAGACCTTCGACGAGTCTCAAAAGGTCAACGCGGCTTCTTTCACGCCGAATGGGCCGACGCCACCAACGGTGCCATCGACGGACCCCTCTCCGCTGACCAATGGGTAAAAATCCGTGTCACCGCCCAGGAGTGCGAAAGAATCAAACCAAAATTCCTGCAAATACAAAAGATCCGCTTAGGCGAACGCCGCTTTGCCCAGGAGTACGAATGCACTTTCATTGACACAAGACACAACATCTTCCATCCCGAAGCAACGGGAAACGCTTTCAGGGACGACATCGAACCCTTCGACGCCTGACGAGATCTCAGGCAACGATCCTTCGGCGCCGCGACCGTAAGGGAGCGGCAGCCCAACAAACACAATGCAAACCCGAGCGTTCGAACAGAAGCATAGCGGAGCAGCGGATTGGAAGTCAACGCTCGCGATCGTGAAGGCGGAAGAGTCCGGTTTCGCGCGCCGGGCGATTCTTCGATAAAGACCTCTCCACTGCGCCAAGTTTGTGTCCAATTTGCTCTTATACGGTCAGGAGACTTAAAACATGGGCCGTTACGAAGTGCCGGGGATGGCATTGATCCCCAAACGATGAAGAATTCCTGCTGGTATGCAAGCGCGCAGATGTTGATTCAGTGGCGCCAGGAGAAGACCCGGCAATCGATCTCGGGTCTGATACCTCCGGAATTCGATGCGCAATGCGCGAAGATTCGCGATGGAGACAAGGGAATCCTGAACCCGCAAATTGTTCCGATGGCCAAGCGTCTTGGGCTTGAGGCTGTGCCGCCGATGAGTCCCACGTTGGATACTCTCGAGGGCTGGCTCAAGAACTATGGTCCCTTGTGGGTGAATGGCAAGAGCCACATTGTCGTGATCGCGGGAATCGATACCTCGGCTCTGACCGTCAAGGTCTACCATCCAGGGCCAGTTAACGTTGGCGGTGTCAACTGGCGGTCGCTCCAGACTTGGTACGCCTTTGGTACCTCGGTTTCTTCCCGAGATACCAGCGCAGAGTCGAGACAGTTTTTTTGTACGTTCCAGTTTAGTGGCGGACTAATTCGCGCCTGACGACGACGAGCCCGTCAACCGCGCAGGAGCGTTCTTGACGTGTTTGTCGAACCAGGTTGTCATCTCCCAAAGCGTATGTTCCACCGATTCGCGCGCACCATAGCCGTGCGATTCCGCAGGCAGGACTACGTAGCGGACATGCCCGCCATTGCCGCGGATCGCCTGATACATGCGTTCCGACTGGATCGGGAACGTGCCCATGTTGTTGTCTGCCTCGCCATGAATCAACAGGATCGGCTCTTTGATTTTGTGTGCGCTCATGAACGGCGACATCTTCAGGTACGTCTCCGGCGCTTCCCAAAGCGTGCGGCGCTCACTCTGGAAGCCGAACGGCGTGAGCGTCCGATTGTAAGCTCCCGACCGCGCGATGCCGGCGCGGAAGAGATCGGAATGTGCGAGCAGATTCGCGGTCATGAATCCGCCGTACGAATGCCCGCCAACCCCGACCCGTTCCGGATCCGTCACGCCCATCTCCGCAGCCTTGTCGATCGCAGCCTTGGCGGACGAGACCACCTGTTCGATATAGGTATCGTTCATCTTCTCAAGCGTGCCCACAACGGGCATTGAGGCGTTGTCGAGAATCGCGTAACCCTGCAGCAAGAAGTACAGGTGCGAGGTTCCGGCGATGGTTGTGAAGCGCTTCGCGGATCCCGACACCTGCCCTGCCGTCGCCGCGTCATCGTACTCGAGCGGATACGCCCAGACCACAGTCGGAAGCTTCTTGCCAGGCTGATATCCCGGAGGCAGATACAACGTGAACGACAGCGGAACTCCATCCGGACGCTTGTAGGTCACGAGCTGCTTGGTGATGCCACGCAGTTGGGGAACAGGATCTTTGTAGCTGGTCAGCGCGATCATCTTTCCCGCCTCGTAGAGCATGTAGTTCGGAGGCTCGGTCGGAGACTCGCGCCGCGTGATGAAGCGCTTGCCTTCGGCATCGAGTACCTCGACAACCTGTTCATAGTAGTCCTCGGATGATTGAAACAATCGCTCCGCTTTTTGTTCCTGCAGGTTGAAGCGATCCAGAAATGGACGATCACCCTTGGGACCCGCTCCCGCTCCGTCGAGCAGGATGCTGCCACCGCTTGCAGCCACAATGGATGCGCCTGTCGGTAACACTTTGCGCACCATCTGTCCCGGATCGTTATAGCGATCGCGAGTGTTGCGGCTGAACACGACCTTGGGCGTGGCATTCGGGTCATCGAGATTCACGGCAAGAGTCCGAACCCAACGCTTGTCCCGATTGAGATCGTTCACCATCGCCAGAGCGGATTGATCGACAAACTGGATCCCCTGCAGACGATGCTCGACCTTGAAGGCCTCGCGTGCTTCACCGGAGAAAGGCGCTTTCCACATCAGCACGCGGTCGCGATTCGGAACCTTTTCCTTGGGATTTCCGCCATCGAGAGCTTCGGTCCACAAGAGGCTGGCCCCTTCATTCGCTCGCCACAGAAAGTTTCGCGGCCCGACAGGAACTCCATCGACCGGCACACGATCTTCCAGCGGTAGGCTCGCGATCTGACGTTCCAGATTGCCGGCGCGATCCCAGACTTCCACTTCTTTGGGGAACGCGCTGAAGTAGTGCAGATACGTGTAAGGTCTGTGAATGCTGGTTGTGAGCACATGTGCGCCATCGGGCGACACGTTCACGGCGGTGTACAAGGCCGGGCGTCCATAGGGCGCGACCTTGCCGCTAACGGCATCGACATAAGCGAGTTGCGAAGTGCCGTAGTAGTCGAACAGATCTTCGTCGTGAGAGTCCTTCAATGCGTCAGGATTGGTCCAGATACCCGCCGCACGGCCCTCGCTTTCCTGAATTTTGGGGCCTTTGGGCGTCAAAGGCCGCACAGGCGCGGCACCGCGGGTTGAGGGGATGGTACGCACGATCAGCGTTTTGTTGTCGGCCATCCAAACGATGGGATTGCCAAGCACAGGGTTCACCTTCACGCCGTCGATGCGGCGAGCCTTGCCTGTGGCCGTGACGCCGACCCACAGTTCAACGCCGGTTGCGGCAGAAGTATGGGTGAAGGCGAAATGATTGCCATCGACGCTCCAACGCGGAGCGCTCAAGCGCGGCGAAGCAACGCCCGGCAGCGCCACCGGCATCTTGACTTGATCGGAAAGCCGCACCAGTTCGAGCGACTCGGCATCGCGCGACGAATGCAGGCTATTGGTTGCGGGCGAAATGCGGATGCCAGCCAGGCGCAGCATCGGGGCGGCGACTTCAGAGATCGGCGGATAGGTTTCCATGCGGATCAACATGGCATGGGTCTTGGATGGATTCACATCGAGCAGCGGTGTTGAGGCTGCATGCAGTACGGCGAGAATTTCCTTGGATGGTTTCTGGTACACGGTGTCGTCGGCGAATGAGCAATAGATGCCCATTAGCGAGATGGAAAGGATGGAAAGCAGCCGGGGCATAGAGAAAGCTCCTATTTGGTCAATGTCCCACATTTGAGCGCCCTGCGTGGGGATCGCGAGCTGTGCGAGATTTGGAAGGAGATGCGGAGACTTCTTTTCGCGGCATGGGTCGTTGTGGCGATGTTTTCATCGGGCTGCGCTTCTTCGAAAAGGGCAAAGGCGAACATGACCAATCCAGCCACTTACTTTGAGATTCCGGTCGCTGACCTGGATCGGGCGGTTCACTTCTATAGGACCGTGTTCGGATACGAATTCACGAGGCAGGCGATCGACGGCAACGAGATGGCTCTGTTTCCACTGTAATACCGATGGCTCGGGCATTGGCGGATCTCTCGCCAAGGGCAAGACCTACGTTCCCTCCGTCCACGGCACGCTGGTCTACTTCGATACGAGCGATATCGACCCAATACTTTTGAAAGCGAACGCGAACGGAGGGAAGACACTGTATCCCAAGACGGCTATCGGCGATCTAGGATTCGTCGCCGAAATTCGGGACGGCGAAGGCAATCGCGTTGGACTGCATTCGAGGCCATAGACTACCGCAGATGCTTGTTGAAGAACTCAATCGTGCGATCCCACGATAGCTTCGCCGCCTTCTCGTCGTAACGAGGAGTTGTATCGTTGTGGAACCCATGGTTCGCGCCTTCATACATGTGCATCGTGTAAGTCTTGCCGTTGGCTTTCAGTGCTTCTTCGTAAGCCGCCCAGCCGCCGTTGATGCGCGTATCGAGGCTTGCATAGTGCACCAGCAGGGGAGCCTTGATCTTCGGGACATCCTCAGCCTTAGGCTGCCCGCCATAGTATGGCGCAGCGGCACCGAGGTCAGCTCCCAACCGCACCGCGAGGTTGTTCGAAACACCGCCGCCAAAGCAGAACCCGACAACGCCTATCTTGCCAGAGCACTGCGGATGCTTCTTCAGCCACATCGCAGCGGCGACGAAGTCTTCGGCCATTTTGTTGCGATCCACCTCGCGAAACAGCGTGCCACCCTTCTCATCGTTGCCCGGATAGCCGCCTACCGAAGTGAGCCCATCGGGAGCGAGAGAAATGAAGTTCGACAGCGCGAGCCTGCGGCCAACATCCGCGATGTAAGGATTCAACCCACGGTTCTCGTGCACCACCAGCACCCCGGGCAGTTTGCCCGCACCCTTCGCAGGCTTCGCCAGCGGGCCCTTGATCGTTCCATTGCCCTGTGGCGATGGAACTTCCACCGTTTCCACCACAATACGCTTGTCTTCGAGTGGAACTTGTTGCGCCCAGGCATAATTCGGT
>CAZCPL010000147.1:6582-14552 GCA_964500255.1 uncultured Solibacteraceae bacterium
CGGCGAACCTTTGAGCGCGTTCGAGAAATGCGCGGCGTTCGATATCGCCATGCACGTAGAGGTCGAAGATGTCGAGAAGTTCCTGCGCCTGTTTGCGTTTCATCTTGTTCCCGCTATCACGGCTGGCGTCCCGGCCAAGGCGCACCGCATCCGTCGGCGAGCGAATGCGCGCGTTCCGCTTCATTCTTGCCGATGCCTTGCAGCAACTCTTCGAACGTCCTCAATGGCGCACCGTTGCCACTCGATCCCTCTGCCGGAATCAGGCGCCAGGTCTCTGCCGCACTTGACGCAAACTGCGGATCGACACCCGGCGCCAAAAACACCCGGAGTACTTTCCACATGGCCCACTGGCACGCACAATTCCGGATGATCGAACGGCGCCATTTCATAACGCACTTGATTGTCGCTGAGCGATTTCAGAAACGCAACTAGCGCGGCTTTCTGCGAATCGTTGATATTGAATGTACGGATTTCGTTGGCGACGGGCGTAAAATCTCCACCCCGCCGATAGAAATCGATCACCTGCTCGAGTGTCGACTGCCCGCCATTGTGAAAGTAAGGCCCGGTGAACTCAACGTTGCGCAGTCCAATGGACTTAAAGGCACCGGCTCCCGTCCCCGTATCTTCCGCCACGGGACGCACACCCGTGCGCTCGAAGTTGTCGCCCCGGGTCGTAAAGTTCGTATTGAATGCCGCTGCCGAAAACTCCGCTCCGTTGTGGCACTGACTTCATCCGCCCGTCGTGTTGAAGAGCCGCATGCCCTCCTGCTGTTGTGCGGTCATGGCCGACGCATCGCCATCCATGAACCGGTCAAAGGGCGAATCGTCGGAATTCAATGTCGATTGGTAAGCCTGCAAAGCCAGCGCCCAGAACAGTGAGAAGTAGAAACCGGATCTTTTCATCGAACTGTCCTAAATTCGGCTCGAAGTAGATGGGTGAGCTGAAACCCGCTGCATCCGACGCCAGGAAAGCCACGTGAAAGAAAACCGTGATCGAAATCATGTTTCGATTCTAACCCTGTACCCTAGAGCGCACGGAATGGAGTCTAAAGACCATGTCATCTTCCGCTTTGCGGCTGGCCATTGGGATGTTGGCCGCAATCATCGTCTCCGCCCAAGTCGGCGGACCGCAACCCGGTCGGGGCACCGGCCTTCCGCCGCTTCCGAGAATCGGGGGCAAAAAGAAGAGCGGCAAAGGGTCCAAGATCGACGAATCGAAAGTGCTGATCGAAGGCATTCGAGGAACCCTACGAAAGCTCGACGACAAACGGATCATACTCTTCACGGAAGACAAGCGATTCGTGGAAATTGAGCGTGAGGACGAGACTCGCTTCCTCAAAACCGCCGAGGACGCCAAGATCGCCGACTTCATCCCGGGAGTGCAAATTTGGATCGAGGGATACCGCGATGAAGAGAGCGTCTTTCATGCACTTCGCGTGAACTGGGAAAAGGCCCCGACCGATGCGGAACGTGCTGCCGCGATGGGTCCGCTGCCGCAATCCGTGCGGTTCGAAGACGATCGCCCCGCTGCGGAAATCGCCAAGGAAACCAAGAGCGAAGGTCCGCCGAAAATGGCGCGCAAAGATGATCCCAAGCCAGCCGCTGAGACTCCCGCACCGAAGCCGCCCATACCCCTAGAGGAACCGGCGGAGGTTCGTGAAAGAGGAACGTTGGTGGTGGAAAAGAACGCGGATCTGATTCCCGCTCCCAAAGTAAAACGCGGACGCCCAGCGCCTCGCCCGAAAGATCCGGACGATGACGTTGCGGAGCCCACGATCGCGGCAAGCGGCGCGGTATCGCCGATACCTGTAGAAGCGCCAAAGGTTGCCACCCAGCCCGAGCAACTCGACCCGCTGATCGAAAAAGCCCGTGAAATCGCGCTGGAATTCGCCGAGACGCTTCCCAACTATCTCGCCAAACAGGTCACCACACGGTTTGCCGGCAACGGCAAGAAAGACCGTTGGGACGCCCAGGACAACTTCACCGCAGATGTTGTCTATCAGGATGGCAAGGAAAGCTACCGCAACGTGCTGCTCAACGGCAAGCCTGCTAAAGGCAAGATCGAACAGACCGGCGCGTGGTCGCGTGGCGAGTTCGGTACCACACTGAGAGATCTCATGTCGCCCGCTACCAATGCGAAGTTCAAGCTCCGCGGCAACACTACGATTTCGAATCGACGAGCCAAGTTGTACGACTACGTGGTCGAACAAGAGAGCTCTCACTGGCAGATTGGAGTGCCTGGGCAGACCTACTTCCCTTCTTACAAAGGCTCGGTCTGGATCGATATCGAAACCTCGCGCGTCATGCGCATCGAGATGCAGGGCCGCCAGATTCCGCAAGCATTTCCTGTGGACGCCGTCGAATCCGCCGTCGAGTGGGACTTCGTGAAGATTGGCGCATCCTCGTATCTTGTACCCGTGCACGCAGAGACGCTCAGTTGTCTGCGCTCGATGGGGCAATGCTCGAAGAACGTGATGGACTTTCGCAACTACCGCAAGTTCGGTGCCCAATCGGAATTGATTCTCGATCAACCGCAGTAGAATGGCCTGATGGCCTCAAAGGTTTACGATGTCGTCGTCGTCGGGTCCGGTGCCGGTGGCGGAACGCTAGCCGCTCACCTCGCGCGAGCCGGTGCGGATGTCGCGATTGTCGAAGGCGGACCTCGCGTGAACACCCGCACCGACTTCAATACGCACAGCATGCCGTACGAGTTTGAGAACCGCGCGATCCCCACAATGAAGCCTGGCAAACAGGGTTTCGACAGTGAACGTACCCGCGGCGTTGGCGGCAAGACCATGCTCTGGAACGCAGTCGCCTGGCGCTTAGGCGAGCGCGACTTTCGCGGCAAAGACTATGACGATGGGGCGGGCGAGAACTTCCCCTTCCACTACAAAGACATCGCTCCTTATTACGACAAGATTGAACGCGAAGTCGGCGTCTGCGGCAATCTTGACGGACTCGAAGACTTGCCCGACGGCATCTTTCTTCCGCCCGTACCAATGAAATGCAGCGATCGCATCGTGCAGCGCGGCGCGGCGAAGCTTGGCGTCAAAGTGATCCATGTGCGCAAGGCCACCCTTAGCGTCCCGCGCAATGGGCGGCCTGCTTGCCACTTCTGCGGTAACTGCATGGCAGGATGCGATGTCGCCGCCAAGTACAACTCCGCCGATGTGCACATCAATCCCGCGGCACGCGCAACGGGCAAACTGGAAGTCCTTTCGAACGCCATCGCATACGAAGTCATGATTTCGGATGAAAACAAGGCCACCGGCGCCCGCTTTCTGCATCGTGCAACTAAAGAGCAAGGCGAGGTGCGGGGAAAGTCGGTTGTTGTCGCATGCGCCTGTGTGCAAAGCGTTGCGCTGTTGCTGATGTCGAAGTCCAGCCGCTATCCGACAGGGCTGGCCAATTCCAGCGGCCACCTTGGGCAGGATTTCATCCCGCACTTTACCGGCGGCATCGAATGTTTTCTGCATGAGCTGATGGGAAAGTCCACTGTGAACGACGAAGGTTTTCTCGATCACGCGTACGTGCCGTCGTTCAGGCACGTAGACAAGCAGCGGGGCTTTGCGCGAAGCTTCGGAATGCAGTTCAACTACCAGAATCGTCGTAGCGTCGGTTGGACGCGATCTATCCCGGGATTTGGAAAAGACTACAAAGCGGCGATCCGCAAACGCTATCCCGCGCACCTTGTTTTCTCACCCTATGGCGAGATGTTGCCGAGCAAGCAAAGCTTCGTGGATCTCGATCCGGAGAGGAAGGACAAATGGGGGCTACCGGTCGCGCGTCGTCACCTCACGTATCTGGAAAACGATATGAAGATTTTTCGCGAGATGAATCGCTGGTCGGTGGAGATCCTCAAGAGTGCCGGTGCCGAGATCTTGCGTGTGGCGGAAAAGCCTGCGAGCAATCACGAGATTGGCGGCGCGCGCATGGGCATGGATCCGCGCACTTCGGTGACCAACGACTGGGGCCAGACGCACGATGTTTCGAACCTTTTCCTCGCCGACGCGAGCGTGTTTCCTTCGGCGTCGGAAAAAAATCCGACGCACACCATCATGGCGCTTGCCGCACGTACCGCTGAACATATCGCCGACCGGCTTCGCAAGGGAGAACTCTAATGTCCGAAGAACGCAGAGATGCATTGAAGATCATCGGCGCGATCGGTGCGACGTGTCTGTTCCCGTTTCAGGCCGATGAACTCTATGGCCAACATGAGCACCCTCAAGGCAAGGCTGCGATCCACGAGCGCAAGTTCTTTACCCGCGAAGAATTCAACGTGCTGACGGTGCTGGTGGATGAAATCATCCCCGCAACGGACACTCCCAGCGCCTCGCAGGCGGGCGTTCCGGCCTATATCGACTACGTCGCAAACAAGAACGCCGCGCTTGCAAACGTCTGCCGCCGCGGACTGACCATGCTTGCAAAGAAAAAGTTCACGCGTATGGATTCCGCTGCAAAGACCAAGTTTCTAAGCAAACTTTGTGAATCCGCGGAGGCCGCCAGGAAGAAGGGGGCCAATGAGAAGTTCTGGATCTCGATCAAGAACCTGACGGCCGATGGCTACTACACGTCCAAGGCAGGTATCGGCGAAGAACTCGGATACAAGGGCAATTCAGTACTGGAATCGTTCCCGAACTGCGAAGTTGTACCCGAGCACTGAGCTATCGCTGTACGGTGACGATGATCGGATCGCTCGACTGCGCCGTCGCGAGCGAACGGATCTGCACCACATTCGTTCCCGAACGGATCGCTGCCGGAATCTGCCCGGAAATCTGTCCAGGTGAACTCTGCAGCAGCGGAATCGCGACGTCGTTGAACACCACGCAGGATCCACCGAGCACCGTGGGAGGGGTGGTCGAATCCGCCTGCGCTGCGCCCGCAAGGTTCGCACCGGTAATCGTGATGAACGAGCCCGGCCGGAAGTTTTGCGATCCATCGGCTGAATTCACAATCGCACGCGCGCCTTGTGGAACCGAAGGCCGAGTGTTGGGACCAGACGGTGTCAACGGCACGACGCTCAAGCCTGAAAGCGTGACCATATAGACCGTGCCGGTCGAATCGACCACCATTTGCCGGGGGGTGATGTTGTTGCGCGCCGTTCCCAGCACGGTGGTGGGCGGGTTTTCCGGCACCACACCTGCGAGTTGCTCGCCGCCACTCCGCAGATCCACCAGTTCCAAAGTCGTGCGTGGATCGTCGCGCGTCACACTGTTCAATTGATTGCGCACTGGCGTTGTGAGGCGGATAAAGCGGTTCTCGTCCACTGCGGCAACGGCGGCAATGTTGCGCTGCCCGGCGCTGACCACCGTGACGGTTGGAGGCTGCCCGGGCTGTCCCGGTGCATTCACCTGGATTGCACCGGGACGTTCCACTCCGCCAACGACAGTGAGCGAATCGTTGAGAATCAGGCCGTTGGTGAGCAGATAACGATTCTTGGGTCCTGCGGTCATCGGCCCGAAGTAGCTCTGAATCGGTGCGCCAAACAAGGCCTTCGACGTCGTGAAAGTGTCGGAGAGCGCGTCGTATAGGTAGCCGATTCCCGATCCGCCAAGCAGCAAAATGCTGGACCCATCCGCGGCACCGATCATCGTTCGCGGCCCAGGAATCGCAGTCTGCGTGAGATTGGTGTTGCCGTTGATGATGGAACTTGCGACGCGCGGAACAGCGACATCGCCCACCAGTTTCCACTGGGTTCCGGTGTTCATCACAAACTGCAATCCGCTATAACCCATCGCGAGAGTCTCGATTGCATAAGCGGTGGCGGTCGTCGAATTCCGCGGGATCGGAGGAAAGCTCACACTGCCGACGCGCACACCGGATTCAAGGTCGATGATCGAGATCGATTCACCGCCGCCGTTGGCCACGTAGAGTGTGTATCCATCGAGCCCCAAGGCCATCTGCCTGGGAAACTGTCCAGCAGGAATCGGAGCCAGGAAGGCCTGCTTCTTTGTGTCGAAAACCTCGATCCGGTTGTACCCGGCATTCGAAATGTACAGGCGTCCACGTGCGTCATCGATTTGCAGATCCTGCAATCCGAACGCAGCCAAACCGCCATTGGGAACAGTAGGCACAGGAAAGATCTGTCCACGCTGATCGGGCTGGCGGACGTTCATGAACACGCGGATCGCCGGAGGTAGGTTAATGGCTTCCGGAGTTGCCAACGTCACGTTGATCGCATTGCCATTGTTGCCCGCATACAGATTCGTGCCCGGTTGGCGCTGCACACCGAAGCGGCCCGGTTCGAGAGTGAAGTCGATCGGCGATGGAGCGAGGCCACTGGTGGCTTGGGCGACCAGCGCCGTTCCGGTACTGGGAACGCTAAAGGTCAGCTTACCCTTGCCAATGTTGTTCACCTTCACCGTCGCCTTCGCGATGCCTTTGTTGCACTCGTCGTTCGCCAGGAAAACCGTGGTCGTATCCGGCATGATAATCGGATAATCGTAAAGCGTCGCAAGCGGCAGAAACACCAGTCCGGATTCGGATAGCGCCCATGCGCTCGCACCGTCCGATGTCAATGCAATCTTCGCGACGATGCTTTCAGGAACCTTGATTCCAAGCTTGATTGACAGATTCGAGGCGTCGGAAATCAACAGCGTCGAAGCACTCGGACGCGGCAGCGGGAATCCCGAAGCAACGTTGTAGGCGCCAAGCAGCGTCTTGCCATCGGGCGAAAATGTGCTGCCACCGATGTTCGCCGTAACGTTGAACACGGTGCCAAAGACAAAGTCAGCGTTGCGATTGTCTTGTTGCGCGATCACGTTCAGCGTATTCGTCTCATACATCGTGAAGCCGGCCATAAATCGCGATCCGTCCGGGGACATCGAAAGCGTCGTCGACTGGCCAGCGCTCTGGCGGCTGCGCAACAGCACTCCAGACGCGGTCTCGTATACGAATAAGGCAGTCTGCGCTCCGTTGTTGATGTTGTTCACACCGACGATCAGCTTGCCGTCCGGTGTCCGCAAGAGCTTGCCGCGAAAAACGGTCTGGGGGCGAGGTAACTGGATTTGCGCCAGCGTAACCGGCGTAGTGGGCAGCGGAGGAAAGTCGATCGCGCGTACTTGTTGCGATGTCTCTTGCGCAGGATCGTAGACCAGTAAAACATTCTGTAGGTTGTTTGTGCCGGATCCCTGCGTGCTGATCAGCACGCGTCCATCGGCCCCAACCTCAACCCCTTCGGGGCGTGCAGGCAGTGAAATCGTCGTCTTCGGAGACCCGATCCCGAGCCCCAAATCGATCACGGAAAGTGAGGATCCGCCATTGTTCGACACATAGAGCCAAGCGCTGTCCAGCGACATTGCGGCCGCGAAGGGCAACGATCCCACCGTCACGCTGCCTAGAAGGCGCTTCTCGGCATAGCTATAGACATCGACGCGATTCGCATTCGTGTTGACCAAGTACAACCGCTGGCGGGATTCGTCGAGGATCATATCGCTCGGCGTTCCGCCCAAGCGAATGACTTCCCCGAATGTCGCCCCTTGGGTCTGTGCGAAGACCCGCATGGTGGCGATGAAGACTGCTGCGAACAGGTATGAAGATTTCGTTTGCAATGCTACCTCTGACTCGGATACTCTAAACCCTTCAGCAGAACACAAGTTGCTTGCCGGAATCAAATCGCAACTTGTGGTCCAGGATCGGGGTTAGATAGGGTTGCCAAAGCTCAGAGTTAGAAATCTTAGCAGGGGCGGCATTGAGTTGGCGGATCGTGCGGACATCGCCGACACCAGCGAGAAGCGCCGACAAGGGCTGTTGAAGCATACTGGATTGGAGCTTGGCGAAGGGCTTTGGATCGTGCCGTGCGAGGCGGTGCATACGTTTTTTATGAAGTTCGCAATTGACGTGGTTTTTCTAAACAAGAAACGGCAGATCGTGAAGATCCGCGAGAACATGGGTCTCTGGCGCATGAGCGGATCGTTCAGCGCGCATTCCGTTCGCGAACTTCGTGCCGGATCTTGCGCCCGCACCGGCAC
>CAZCPL010000148.1:0-14479 GCA_964500255.1 uncultured Solibacteraceae bacterium
CGGGGGCACCTGACGAAAGCCAATGATCCGGGTCCATCCTGGCGCGCGCCAGGATACCGTGCGCGCTATCGGGCGTCTGGTTATCGGGTTGCGTCGCCTTGCGGAAGTCCTCTTCCGACGCCAGCACCTTGCCCGGGGTCTTTGCCGATGGAACTTCGCCGGGCTTCGTCTCAGTCGCCCCGGGTAGCCCTTCCTGCTGCAACGCCAACAGCGAGTTGGTACTCAGAAATTGCACTGCCGATCCGATACCGATGAGCGTACCGCCACTCTGCACCCACTCTTTCATCTTGCGCGCGGCGATCGCGTCGGTGGTGAATCCCTCGGGCAGGATGATCACGTTGAAGCGGCTCAAATCGGCCGTTGAAAACTGCGCCGTGCGGATCACCGAAACCGGATATCCGAACTGACGTTCCAACACAAATCGCGTCGCGCCCGCTGCGGTCGCGCTCACCGGGCGATCCCACGCCAGCGCGACGCGGGGCTTCTTCAAGAGCGTCACATAGCGGCTGCCAAAGCTCGGCCCATCGTCAGTCCAACTGCTGTCGACACCGAGAGCATCCGCGCCCGACGATGCCGCGATCTTTTCCAGCATCGCCCGCAAATTCCCCGGATTCTCACCAGTCTTCACGATCAACGTTCCCGCGGGATGTATCGTCGCACCCAGCTTGAACGGCCTATCGGAACTGTGCACGCGTAGGCCCCGATCGAGCGCCGCGGTCAAGAACATACCTGCGTAGTTGCTGGTCCACGGGACAAGATAGGCAACGGAACCGGTGCCAGTCACAGAACCCTTGCGGCTCTCACCGAAGCGGACGTTTTCGAAACCGGATGCAGTATTCACAGCATTGGACTGAATGCATTCCACCCCGAACTGAATCGGCAGCGACCATGCCGTGACGTCGTAGATTTCGCTACCGCGCCGGCCCTTGCGCCGCTTCTCTTCCGCTTGCAGAAACGCATCGTCCATCGAAACCTGGGCATCGAGCAACGTGCGAGCCAAGCGCTTGGCGGGTTGGTTCAGCGGGATCACATACGAGCCCGCGGGATAGCTTTGAAACGCAGCAGTCGCGCGCTTCACTTCGACGCCCTGCTCCACGAGCAGTTGCGCAAGCTTGTCGACATTGGCGACATTGCCTCGCCGCGGAAGCACAAACGGTAGCTCTTTCGCGCCCTCTTCCACCGCCGTGACCGCGTACTTCCAAAAGTTTTCCAGCAGTTGCTGGCGATAGATCGCCGACGTCTCGCAGGTGGCAATCGACGCCGTGAAGTGGCGGCGCACGGCGAACTTATAGTCGATGGTCACGTCGTCCGAGCGTCGCACAGCGAGTCCGCGAACCGAGCCATTTTCATAGGTCATCGCAATCGATCCAAAGTAAGCCGGCCATGAAGCGCCATAGCCTGGATAGAAGGCGTCGAACACTTCACGCGTGAAGTAGGAGAAGCCAAATTTGTCGAAGTATTTGCCGTTGTTCTTGCCGAACCAGTCGAGCGTATCTTTCTGATCTTTGGTGAGGTGCGGATTGTAAGGCACTGCGTCGGGCGCGAAGTAATAGTGCGAATCCGAACCCATCTCATGCAAGTCTGCGAAGACCTGCGGATACCATTCCTGCAGCACTTTCACGCGGGCATGAGTTTCGGGCTGGGTGAGCGCGGTCCAGTCGCGATTCATGTCGATCAGGTAGTGATTCACGCGCCCGCCGGGCCATTGTTCGTTGTGCTCGGCGGTCACGTATTCCGGATCCGGCCGCAGGCCCTCGTTGATTTCGTAGTGGTGAACGAAGCGATCGCGCCCATCGGGATTCTGCGTCGGGTCGATGATCACCAGCGTGTTCGCAAACACGCGATCGACCAGCGCATCGCTCTTCGACGCAAGCAAATGATACGCGGTCATCAACGCGGAATCGGTGCCGGTTGTCTCATTGCCATGCACGACATAGGCGAGCCAGGTGATTGCAGGCAGATCGGCCAACAAGCGGCGCGCATCGGCCTCGCGCAGCGAACGCGGATCATGCAGCTTCTTCATCCCCGCCTGGATTTCCGGCAGGCGGCGCATGTTCGCCTCCGAACCGATGACCGCGTAAATTAAACGGCGGCCTTCCCAGCTCTTGCCGTAGTCGAAGACTTTCATCCGCGTGGGTGCGGCCTTGGCGAGCGCTTCCAGATACTGTACGGATTGGTTCGACCAGACGATGCGTTCACCGGCATCGAAGCCGAGCACCTGTTTTTGCGTGGGGATGGCGGGGTCGTATTGGGCTCCCGGCCAATACTCGAAGGTTTGAGAGAAGAGTGGGAGTGCCAATAGCAAGAGGGCGCGCAGCATATCTTCATATGCTAACGCTCCTTGGCAGGAGCCTTGCTTCCCTTACTCGGCCCTGCGCCTCCACGCGGGGTTCGGGTTTGTACATTCGCAGTCCGCTCTAGGAGCTCTAGGAGGCAGTCGAATGCAGTACTATCCTGGTCTACGCAGCGCGACTTTGCAGGATCTGACATGCGGCGGTGTTATTATCAGGGTCGGAAATGCCAACGGATCAACCATATTTGGACCAATCCTGGGCTCTTGGCGAGCGGTCGAAATCACTCATTGCGCGATCACCTATCGCTTGCTTCTCATCCTGGGGTTTGCTTTTTCCTGGGCCGTAACGGTTCCCATGGCGCTGCTGCAAGGTCCACCCGAGTGGATGATTCTTGCAACATTTGCTCCAATTTTTGCTGCGCTGCTGGTGAATACAATTGCCACAAAGCGTTTCCGGTTTTGGCATTCTCCGGTAGATTGGACTCGACTGCTCTGTGGTTCGGCGGTTGGCGCCGCGCTCATAGTAGTGGCTACGTTGTCCTAGCCGGAATCTTCACTGCGGACCCGCGTAAGCTGAATTGGGGTATCCTTGCGTCTCTTCAGGTTTTCAATTACTCGACTCTCTTTGGCGGGCCGATTGGGGAAGAGATAGGCTGGACCGGCTACGCACTACCGCGGCTCGAAGAACGTTGGGGGCTGTGCAAGGAGTCCTGCTACTTGGCATGCTTTGGTCGTTGTGGCACTTGCCGCTCTTCATAAGCCCCGGCTTTTACAGCGCGCCGTTTTGGATTTACACCCTCATCGTGGTTGGGCCACGACTAATCATCGCAACAGTTGTGAATTGGTCGCGTTTCAGCATTGCAGTAGCGATCGTTATGCACGCTTCTTTCAACACGGTCTCTCATTGGCTCAACGGATTATTCCGAGACGTCCAGCCGCAGTCTTCTCTGCCGTTCGAACTCGTGCTCGCCCTTGGCGGACTAAGCTTAGCGGCAATCCTTATCGGCGGATCGCGTGGAAGGCTCGGTTTCAACCATGTCACAGCTGCCAATGCCGAATAGCTCCCTGGCGGACGTTCCAAGCGGCGCTCCCGGTGAACGCTCAACGTGGGAACGAAGGGCGCGCACTGGTAGAAAAAGCAAAACCCCAAGCACTGGGCTTGGGGTTCAAACACAACCGGATTTGGTTTACGCTTCTTTTCGAGCGTTGTCGAACAGGAAGTTGAGCGTCTTCTCCGTACGGATCTGCGCCGCGATGCGACCCAAGCCACCGCTCTTTTCGAGATCCATGCGGATCTGCGCGGCGGGCTTGCGCTGCGAACGGGCGTAACGCTGCACTTCTTTGTCCACTTCATCCTGCAACGCGACGATCGATTCGCGATCGGCAATCTTATCCAGCAGCAGCGACGCCTTCACGTCGCGTGTGGAGCGCTCGCGCTGGCTCTCTTTGACCTTGTCCCAGTCGAGGTTGAGCTTGCTGACATCCATGCCTTGTTGGGCAAGTCCGCTGATCTGCTGTTCGATGTTGCTTTCGGTCTGGCGGTCCACAAAAACCATCGGCACAGGAAAGTCATGCGAGTCCACCAGTTTGTCGAGCAGTTCGTTCCGGGCCTTGGTTTTCGATTCGGTTTCGCGCTCGCGCATGATGGCCGCGCGGACAGCTTCTTTCAACTCATCCACAGTCTTGTAATCGCCGAGATCCTGGGCGAAGTCGTCGTCCACCACAGGCAGTTCTTTGCGGCGCAACATGTTCAGCTTCATGTTGAAGCGAACGCTACGACCGGCAAGCGCGGCTTCGGAATAATCTCCCGGATAGGTGACGTCGAACTCTTTCTCTTCGCCGGGGCTCATACCAACGAGTTGTTCATTGAACGCCTGCACGGCATCGGCGTCGCCAACCTTCAACTGCAGATCGTCGCGCTCAACGGGCTTTTCGGTTCCCGAGATGCTCTTGAGATTGACCGCGGCGAAGTCACCCTCGGCAGCCGGACGCGGATCGATGTTCACATACTCGGCGCGCTGTTCGCGGATCGTATCGATGCGCTGCGTCAGGTCTTCATCGGTCACGACAGGCTCTTCGTACTTGGCGGTGAGGCCGGTGTACGTGCCCAGTTCGAACTCCGGGGCGACTTCGAACTCGACCTTGAAGTGCAGATCCTGATCTTCGTGAAAGTGGAGATCGACGATGCTCGGACGGCTGACCACCTTGAGCTTGTCCTTCTCAAAAGCCTCTTCAAGGGCTTTGGGAATGACGGCGTCCACCACATCCTGCCGAATCTCGTTGGGGTAGCGACCCCTGACGAGCGAGATCGGAGCCTTGCCTGGGCGGAAACCCGGCATTTTGACTTTCTTGGCGATTTCCGCTACTACTTTTTCCGTTTCCGCGGCAACGACGGCGGCGGGAACGGTGATATCCAAACTGTGCTTGCAACCTTCAACGAGAGCCAATGGGATCAACCTCTGGTGGATTTCCTGCCGTCAGCTAAGCGATCCCGCATCTTCTAAAGAGTGCCGGGACGAAACGGCGAGCAGGCTTCGGCGCGAGAGCCGCGCCTCCATCTATCGTACACTAGCGGAGTATACTAACCGGAGAATGCCACAGATTTGGGAGTCCGGAAAGCAGGAGGAGATCCTGCGCAGATTGGAAAAACTGGCGTCCGACACAAAGCCAGCCTGGGGCAAGTTCACAGCGGCACGGATGTTGGATCACTGCGCGGCGGCGATGCGCGCAGGGCTGGGAGACTTTCCTGTGGCCGCCAAGCGAACGCCCTTCCGCAACTGGCCGATGCGGAAGCTGGTGATCTATGCGCTGCCTTGGCCAAAGGGTGCTCCCACGGCGCCGGAATTGCTGCCAGAAGGCGAGCCGGACTTTGAGAAGGCCGGGGCGGATCTGCGGTCGGCGCTAAAGCGATTCGCGGCGGCGGGCGCAGCAGGAAAGTTCGCCGATCACGCGGCGTTCGGAACATTGAGCGGCGTGGAGTGGGGTGCGCTGACTTATCGGCATTTGGACCATCACTGGAAGCAATTCAGGCTATAGTCAGACGCCAGAAGGGCTGCCGGCTCTGCCAGAAGCACCATCCCTCGATTCGGACCCGCCGCTTCCAGCAGCCGTTCCATCGGTTCAAAGAAACCCTCGCGCCCTAACGCGAACGCTTGATGATGAATGGGGAGGATCGACTCCGCGCCCGCCTCGCAGCTCATCTTCCAAGCTTGTTCCGGCGTGCAATGCGCATGAATCCAGGGATCGTACGCTCCAATCGGCATCATCGCCAGATCGATCCGCCCCTCTGCCCGCAAACCGCGAAACGAAGTGAGTGCCGTATCGCCGGCAAAGAAGACCCGCTTGCCGTTGTCACGGTCTTCGATCGAATAGCCGTTGTATCCGCGATAGCGGTCAGTCATCCTGCGCGCACCCCAGTGCCGCACCTCAACCCCGCGAATCGCCAGCGGACCCACCTCCGCCACCTCGTTCCAGCCGAGTTCCCAGACGCGTCCGTAACGCCGAACCCGCAACAGATCGCTCGTATGTTTCGCCGTGATCACAACGGTCTTGCGATCTTCCAAACGCCGCAGTGTCGGGATATCGAAGTGATCCATGTGGGCGTGTGAGAGCAGAATCACATCCACGGTCGGCAGTTGCGACAACTCCATCGAAGGAGGTGTGATGCGGCTCGGGCCAATGTTGCAGCCAAACCCAACATGAAGCCCGATTCGGTTCGAGAAGACGGGATCCGTCAGAATCGTCATTC
This sequence comes from uncultured Solibacteraceae bacterium, assembly GCA_964500255.1. GTDB lineage: Bacteria > Acidobacteriota > Terriglobia > Bryobacterales > Bryobacteraceae > F-183. The sequence goes on from CAZCPL010000148.1 coordinate 6,042, forward strand.
CACCCAGGCGCAGTAAGACTGTGCTGTGTCCAATCCACGTTGCTTGCATTTGCGAGTTACCGGTTGGCTCCGAAAGGCTCTTCATTCCAAGGATCGCCATTCATGTGATCCCATTGCGTTCTACCGGAAGCCGCGTCGGAAGCTGTTATAAATTCAGCGGATTGGGTCTTCGTTCGATCCATTGCGAACATCTGATTCACGGATTCCGGCAGCATTGGTGGCGTCACAGTTTTGGATGCCGGAAGGTGGGGAATCGATTCCAAGTACCAGTCGGGCGGCTTCTAGTCATAGACCTTTAGGCCCAGACCGAGGTCCACGAAATAGGGCCTTTTCGAGTTCCACGGAAGGGAAACCCCAATTGTTGCAAAGTGAAATCCGAACGACGATGGACATATGAGTATTCTTCGTCCGACGCTGTTGATTCTGGGCTTGGCCTTGTGCAGGATGGCGAGCGCGTCAACCACGGTGACCGTTACTGGGATCAATACGGCCCAGGGCCAGAATCTGTACTTTACGGAGGACGGAACGGTGGTGCAGGGTTATGCTGGTGCCATCGTCGTGAACGCGAACAACGCCAGCACGTCCGTTCTGTGCGTCGATCTCTTCACCAATATCAGTATCAACGACGTTTTTCAGGTCAATTTCCTGCACCCGCAATACATCGACCCTGTCAATACCGCTCGCGGATCTCGGGCAGCCTACCTATTCGTCACCCAGTTCGGAACGATCGGCTCGCACCTTTCGAGCATGAATCCCAGCCTCACGTTGGCCCAGGCCACCGCCGCGTTGCAGTTCGCCATCTGGGATATCATCCATGACGGCGGCGACGGCTTCGCGGCTGGCCGCATCCGGTCTTCCTCCGCCTCCGGTCAGGCGACCGACACGGCCGTTCTCAACGCGGCGATTCAACACATCCAGTTCTCACTCAATTACCAGAGCGGCCCGACGAACGCCACCGTTTGGCGCCACGTCAACGGTCCGCTGGTCAAGCAGCAGTTGCTCGGCTTCTACCAGCCCGGCACTGACCACGGGGTTCCCGAACCGGGTTCCGCACTGCTGATCGGCGGTGGCCTCGGGTTGCTGGGATGGCGCCACTATCGCCACCGCAAGCCGAAGGAACCTGTCGCTGAGTAGTCAGACGGACACAAAGAAGGCCGGATCCTTGAACGGATTCGGCCTTTTTGCGTTTCGAACGGTTCTCTAACGGACTAAGCTTCGCCCACCACAGGATTCGCCAACTCGCCTAAACCCTCTACCTTCACCACCATGTTGTCGCCCGGCTTCAACAGCACCGGAGGCTTGCGCGCAAACCCAACGCCGGCAGGCGTACCGGTGGACACGATATCGCCCGTTTCCAGTGTGAAGACGCTCGACAGATAGGCGATCAGTTCCGGAATCTTGAAGATCAACTCGCGCGTGTTCGAATTCTGCAGCGTCACCCCATTCAGATCCAGGCTGATATTGAGATTGTGCGGATCGGCGATCTCATCGGCGGTGGTGATGTAGGGACCCATCGGCGCGAACGTATCGAATGTCTTGCCCATCAGCCATTGCGATGTCGCAAGCTGGATATCGCGAGCTGAAACATCGTTGACGATCGTGTAGCCGATCACATGATTGGCCCAATCGCCGGCTGCAATATTGCGTCCACCTTTGCCGATTACGAACGCGAATTCGGCTTCGTAATCCGGCTTCTCTGAGATCTTCGGCAGCACCACAGCCTCGCCGGGCGCGATCACCGCAGTCGCGAACTTGCTGAACACCGTCGGCAGCTTCGGAATCTCCATGTTCGACTCGATCGCGTGGTCGCGATAGTTCAAGCCAATACAGATCAGCTTTTGCGGACGTGGGATCGGTGCCAGAATCTGGACATCGCCCAAAGCCAGCGTGCCCGTTGACGCGGCAGCCTTCAAGCCGTCGATGCCCGCGCCGAGGGCTGCGAACATATCCGCGAAGGGCAACACGTTGACGGAGTCGCCGTTCACGCTTCCAACGTGAGATCCGCCTTGATGACGGAAGGTGATGAGTTTCATGAATCTCCTGAATCGGGGTTTCGCCCCGAATCGACTATTTTACTGCAAGCCAGTCGATTTGCTGTTCCTCGCTGTTTGCGCCTTCGGACAAACCGCTTTGACGCCCTTTCCCATGCCCTGGAACGGTGCGTCGTCGGGCAGCAGGAATCTCTCGAACTGGCAAGCTCCGATAGGCATCGAAGATCTCGAAGCCCGTTGGGACAAATAGAATGTCTTCATCGACTGCGCTGCCGGAACCTCTTGCTCAACTGGAGGCAGCCCGTCTGCCAATAGTTTGTTGCCACGCTCGCGCGCCGTTGCTGCGGAAATAGGGCGTAAATCGCACTCGGCGGAGCAACGGTCCGGTACGAAATCGAAGGCGCCCCGCCCGTCGAAAACTGAGCCGAACAGAACAACAGTCGCGAAGCCCAACGTCATGCCGGTCATGGCAGATCCAGGCTAATCTGAAATTGGATGCGTTTCCTCCAAGCCTTCTTCTTCACCACCGCGGTGTTGTCCGCGCAAGCGTTCGACCCCAAGATGCTCAATCGCGCCGTCGCCCCTTGCGATGATTTCTATGAGCATTCCTGCTCCGTGTGGATGAAGAACAATCCGATCCCCCCGGAACGCGCCGTCTGGGGCCGCTTCAACGAACTCGACGAAGCCAACCGCGTCATCACCAGGCAAATTCTCGAAGCCGCTGCCAAACCAGCAACAGATCGCAACCCGCTCGACCAAAAGATCGGTGACTACTTTCAAGCCTGCATGGATGAAGAAGGGATCAATCAAAAAGGACTCGCACCACTCAAAGCCGAACTCGACCGAATCGCGAAGGCCCCCAGCAAATTCGCTCTGAGCGCTGTTGTGACACGCTTGCACAAGATAGGAGCGAGTCCTTTCTTTTCGCTGCAGCCCGTGCCGGATCTGAAAGACTCCACCAAGATGATCGCCGAAGTCGACCAGAGCGGCCTAGGCTTGCCAGAACGCGACTACTATCTGCGTGACGATCCCAAATCCGTGGAACTGCGCAAGAACTATCTCGCCCACATCATTCGTAATTTCGAACTTGCAGGCGACGACGCCGTGGCTTCCGCAAAAAAAGGACGCGCAGTTCTCGAAATCGAAACCGAACTCGCACGAGGTTCGCTGGATGTGGTTTCGCGCCGCGATCCCGAAAAGCAGCATCATCCTTACAAGACACCGGAACTGATCTCGCTGAGTCCCGGCTTCGACTGGGCTGCGCATTTCGAAAGTGTGGGACTCGCCAATCTCGCCACGATGAATGTCACGCATCCGCCCTATGTCAGGCAGATCGAGAGCGTGATCGTACTGCAATCGCTCGACAATTTGAAGGCTTATCTGGCCTGGAACCTGATCCGCGAAACGGCAGGCGTCCTGCCCAGCAAATTCACCGAAGAAAACTTCGAGTTCTTCGGCAAGACGATGCAAGGCGCAAAGAAGCTGCAAGACCGCTGGAAGCGCTGCGCCGATCTCACCGATACGCAACTGGGTTACGCGCTTGGCCAACGCTGGGTGGAAAAGGCATTCCCGGCCGCCGCCAAAGACCGCATGCGCCGCATGGTGAAGGCCATCGAAGGCGCGCTCGCGCGGGATATCGATTCCTTGCCCTGGATGTCCAGCGACACCAAACAACGCGGACTCGACAAGCTGCGCGCCATCGCCGAAAAGATCGGCTATCCGGATAAGTGGAAGACCTACGAAACCACCATCGCGCGCGACGACGCTTTCGGCAACGCGGCCCGCCTCAGCGAACTCGAATATCTGCGCGATCTTGGCAAGATCGGCAAAGCGGTGGATAAATCCGAATGGAGCATGACGCCGCCAACCGTCAACGCCTACTACGACGCCCAGCGCAACGACATCAATTTTCCCGCAGGAATCCTACAGCCGCCATTTTTCGACAACAATGTCGACGACGCCTCGAACCTGGGCGGAATCGGTGCCGTGATCGGCCACGAACTCACCCATGGCTTCGACGATGAAGGCCGCAAATTCGACGGTGCCGGAAACCTCGTGGACTGGTGGACAGAGAAGGACGGCGAAGAGTTCGAGCGCCGCAGCGACTGCTTCATCAAACAATACTTCGACTACGCCGCGCTGCCCGGCGTGAAGCTGAACGGCCGCCTGACTTTGGGTGAAAACGTCGCCGACAACGGCGGCGTGCGAATCGCCTACATGGCTATGCAGACCTTGATGGGGGCGAAAGCACTCAAAGAGAAGCACGGCGGATACACACCGGAACAGCGATTCTTCTATGCCTACGCAGGCGTCTGGTGCCAGCAATACACCGAAGAAGCCGCGCGGATGCGCGCGAATGTCGATCCGCATTCGCCGGGGCGCTATCGTGTCAACGGCGTGCTTGGAAACAGCCCCGAGTTCCGCCAGGCATTCGGATGCAAGGTGGGAGATCGAATGGTCCGCGAGCAAGGCTGCCGCGTATGGTAACCCCGCTGCTGTTGCTGCTGGCGTCGCTCACGGCGGATTTGAGCTTTGTCAGCATCACCAAATTCAGTTGGTGGTTGCAGCGCGACGGAAAGCCTGTGCAGGAACTGCCCCTGAACGAGGCTGTGACATTCGAGGTTCCTGCGAACTGGCGTGAACCGGTGGACGCGGCCCGAAAGGCCGACTCCGCAGATCTGCAAAAGCAGCTTTATATCGCGTTTCTCAAGAAACGATTCGGATACCAGATCGTAGCGCTGAACCAAGCCTACGGGCTCGACGCTTCGGCCTTTACAGAACTCGAATCCTCAGACTTCGCCGAACTGGACGACAAGCGGCGAGAAGTACTAGCAGATGATGCGAGTTTTGCGGCGGAGATTTATGCCGATCGCGTGAAGCTGGTTTTTCAGGAATCGAAAGGAAAGTTGCGTCTCTTGTCGATTCCCAACGGCCTTCCGGCTGAACTCACGCGCGCGCTCGTCGATCTGGCGACCGTCGATGCGATCCTGCTACGCGGCGCAGAACCGGTTCCAGGGATCCGCAAGCCGATCATCCTACTTCATTGCCCTGCGGTTAAACCCGCATTCGCCACCGCTTGCGCCCGCATTTGAGAACCTTAATCAGAAACTACTTCACAAGCTTTGTGAAACTGGGCACAATGTATAGATAGTGGTACGCCTGCAATCCGCTCTCACACTCCCGCTCACGCTGCTTGTTTGCGGTTCTCTTCTTTCCTGTAACTCCGCTGCGACCCAAGAGGCTGCAACGAAGGCCAAGGAAGCTGCCGCCAAAGCGTTAGCAGCCAACGGCCTCAATGCCTTTCCGGTACCGCAATCGAAGGACGCCGACGACTTCGGACGCTTCCTCGCCGGTATCCCCGGCCGCGCCGACAGCCCTTACGCGAAGTTCGAGAAGGACAGTGCCTGGGCCGTCCATCGCAAAGCGTTCGCCACCGACTGGGCGAAGTTCGAAGAGAAACGCGTCCCCGTGCTGAGCAATTTTAAGAAGACCGCGCTGACGGGCGCGCCGAATTCCGGCGGAACCCTCTTCTATCCCTTCGGCGGTCCGGACTTTGTCACCGCCAACCTCTTTTTCCCCGACAACACCAGCTATGTATTCGTAGGCCTGGAACCTGCGGGCACCGTGCGTCCGGCGAGCGCTTTCGAACAGAAGCCCCTCGCGAACACACTCCCTCGCATCCGCCTGACGCTTGAATCGCTGCTGATCCGCAGCTTCTTCATCACCGACCAGATGGATAAGCAAGTGCGCGGACAGATCACCGATGGATTGCTGCCACTGTTGCTGGTGCAGATGGTCCGCACCGGCCACACCATCCGCGGGCATCGGTACGTGACGATCGACGACGAAGGCAACTATGTCGCACGCGAAGCGACCGGGCCTGAGAAGAATAAGGGAGTGCTGATTGAGTTCCAGCGCGAGGGGAGCGAGGAAGTAAAGCGCCTCGCCTACTTCTCTGTGAACGTCCACAACGAGTCGCTCAAAGACAACAAGGCGTTTGCGGCTTACATGGATCAGTTGAAGCCGATGTCTTCGTTCTTCAAGTCCGCTTCGTATCTGCCGCATCGCGACGATTTCTCGTTGATCCGCGATATGGTGCTGGCGAAGAGTTCGGCCATCGCGCAGGATGACACAGGCATCCCGTTCCGCTTCTTCGATCAAGGCAAGTGGGATGTGAACCTCTACGGAAAGTACACGCAGCCCTATGGCACGTTCAAGTACCGCAAGCAGGCAGATCTCAAGGTTGCCTTCGACAAAGGCCAGAACGTGAAGGATCTTGGATTCTTCATCGGCTATGGCTACGGTCGCGCTCCATCGAATCTGCTCGTCGCCCGCCGCCGCACCTAGCCAGCAGCAGAATCTTCTAACCTGGACAAGAGTCCCCCAATTGGGGGACTTTGTTTTCCTACCTTGGCGTGACGCTCAAAACAGGGCTGGGGGGCTAGTCTTGGACATGAAGATTCAACAGACCTTCCAACAACTCCTCAAAGTCGAGAACCTGTTCCTGTTCGACGCTGCTGTCTTGAGCATCGCAGGGGCTTATCTGATTGTTTTCCCAGCCGGCGCCGCGCCGTTTTTTCCCAGCCAGGCATGGGCCACAGTTTGGGCCCTTCGTGGATTCGGATCGGTGCTGTTGCTGGCGGCGCTCATGGCCCTTGTCATCGCGCGGACCGGTGACCGGCGAACCCTCTTCCAAGGCACCGTGCTCTTCGCGGCCTCACACCTGTTTCTCGGGTTGCTTTTGTTCCAGGGGCCGTTAAAGATGGATGGAGCAAAAGTCGGCTCAGATACGATTCGAATTGGCTATTGCATGGGGAGGTATGAAGTCAAATGCCTCCCCTTCTTTGAAAACTTCGGATTTCGCCATCCCTGGATCGGGCGCGTCGCCTGGGCGATGGCATTCGTATTCACTTTGGCGGTTGTGAAAGGAAACTGGGGCGGGCGATCGGCTCGCAATCTTAGAAGTGACTGGGAAATGCGGATTCGCGAAACGGCCGGACAAGAAGAGCGCAATCGTCTCGCACGAGAACTTCACGATTCCATCAAGCAACAGATCTTCGCCATTCAGACCAGCGTTGCCGCCGCCCAAGCACGGCTCGCGAACAGCGGGGATGGCATTGAGGCCGCCCTTGCGGACGCCCGCCAATCCGCCCGCGAGGCGACCGTCGAGATGGAGACAATGCTCGATCAGTTGCAGGCCGCGCCGCTCGAAAATCAAGGGCTCGTCGCAGCCATCCGCAAGCAGTGCGAAGCCCTGGGATTCCGCACCGGAGCCAAGGTGCAAGTTGAAATCGGCGACTTACCGCCCTCCGAATCGCTGGCTCCAGGCTCACACCAAGCTCTGTACCGGATCCTCCAGGAATCGCTTTCGAACATCGCGAAACATGCCCGCGCAAAGCTGGTGCAGGTCAACGTGGGAAATGACGACAATGGCAACCTCAGCATGATCATCCAAGACGACGGGCAAGGCTTCGACATCGTGAACGGCAATCGCGGCATGGGCCTGCGCAATCTACAGACTCGCGCGGAAGAGGTCGGGGGCCTGGTGATCGTGCAGAGCCAACCCGGCGTCGGGACGATGATCGAGGTCTATATCCCGACAAACTTGCGCTCCCAAGCCCCTCTCGAAACAGCGCTGCGCTTCCTGGTCTGGTTCGGCCTTTTGATTCCCTTCTTCGATGGCTTCTCGATCTGGTCCTGCTTTCTGGGAGCCGGACTCACCGCCGCTGCCAGCATCTATCTTCGACGAAAGCGAGTGACTCGATGATACGCGTCGTTCTGATCGACGACCACAAAGTGGTCAGCCGCGGAGTCAAAACTTATCTGGAATCGTTTCCGGACATGACTGTCACGGGCATCGCCACCAGCGGCGAAGAGGCATTGCAACTGCTCCCAACCTGCCCCGCCGATGTCGTGATCGTCGATCTGCTCATGCCCGGCGGCATCGATGGCGTCGAGACCACCCGCCGCATACACGCCGCCTATCCGCAGTTGAAGATCGTCGCACTCACCGCCTCCATCGACGAAGCGCGCCTCATGGGAGTGCTTCGCGCCGGAGCACACGGATACGTCCGCAAAGATGCCGAACCCGAAACCTTGCTCGCCGCAGTCCGGGCCGTGTTCAAGGGCAAGACCTACGTCGATCCTTCGGTTGCGGGGACCGTTCTGCAGATGAACGATCCTCGCGACGAACTGACTACCCGCGAAACCGAAGTGCTTCGCGCGCTCGCTTTCGGACGCTCCAATAAAGAGATCGCGACTGAACTCTTCATCAGCGAAGAGACCGTCAAAACCCACGTCGGCCGCCTGTTCTCGAAACTAGGCATCGAGAACCGGGCGCAAGCCGTGGTGCAGGCTTTGAAGCGCCGCATCGTCGCCATTGATGATCTTTAAGCCGCAGGCAGCGCCCCGAACCTGCGGTTCCGCTGCCGGAAGTCCGCTAACGCC
>CAZCPL010000149.1:0-14072 GCA_964500255.1 uncultured Solibacteraceae bacterium
CTTCACGACGGTTCCGTTTCGCGCGCATGATTCGATAACGCGCGCCAAATGGCTGCCATTTGGCGCGCGTTATCGAATCATGCGCGCGAAACGGAACCGTCGTGAAGTTCCGTCAGTCCTTCGCGCTCTCGAATCGCAAGATAGCCGCAGGCCATGGTGATGAGGAATAGGCTGAGCACTTCCGCATCGCCGAGATTCACTTCGTAGAAGCCGGTGAGCAGCACCCCCACAATCACAGCAATCGCGCCGCGCAAAATCGCGGTGTCCCCTTGGCTCTTGCGCAATGCCACCGCAAAATCCCAGAGCATCTTACCAATGAACCAGAGAAACATCAGCATCGTGGGGATGCCGCGTTCGGCAGCGTAGTGATAGTAAATGTTGTGCAGATGCCCATACCAGCCGGTAGGCAACGGACGCGGCACATCGTCGGGGATCCACTGTTTGAACTGCACGCGCGGCTGTTCCGGACCCAATCCAAACCACGGATGCGCCTTGATCATCTCAGCGCCTACCCGACGGCAGACCACGCGGAACTGGTTCGAATCCGTATCGCCGTGCGGTTGAAACGCGGAGATCACGCGTTCGCGGATATCTGCAGGATTGGCGATCAGAAGCGCAATCAATGGCAGTGGCGCCGCGAGCACAGCCCAGCGCTTCCAGTTCCAGATGAGATACATCCCAGCGACAGCAACCCCAAGCCAGATGCTTCGCGTGAATCCGGCGAGCAGTGAAACGAGAATCACAGCGGAGGCGGGCAACAGCCAGGTTTGCTTGCGGAAAGAGAAGAACCAAAGCGAGGCGGCAAGCAAAACGACGTTCATCTCCTGGCCACCGAGCGTCATCCAATGGCTCATGAATCCGGTGATGCGCTCGCCTGTGTAGTACTGATAAAAGCTCTGCTTGAGTTCCATCGCTTCCGCGTATTTTTCGCCGAACTGAACGAGACTCCAGATGGCCGAAGCCGTCATTAGTAACGTCCACGCATAGATGAGCGCCTTCACTTCGCTGAGCTTGCGGAACGTGGTGAACACCAGCATCGTCAGGAACACCAGATAGAACTTTCGGATGCCGGTGCGCCCCAGCCAGGGATCTGGTGAGAGCAGCGTGGCGATGACGGTTCCGGCAAAGAAAAGCCCCAGTGGCAGCATCACTGGCGGCATCTTCGGTCTCACTTTGAAGACAAAGAAAGAGGCGAGAGCAAGCCCGATAAGGATGTTACAAACCGCACCGGAAAAGAGTGGAGCAACAGCGGCGGCGAAGGTTAGGTAGAACGGGATCCGGTCTTTTTCGAACGTCATCATATGAAATGTCGCTATGTGAGCGACATCGGGGATCAACGCTTCAGTATGCCAGAATGAGGTTGTCTCATGCGTATCTATTTACTCAGACATGGCATCGCCGAAGATGGAATCGGCAAGCCAGACAGCGAGCGCGCGCTCACAGCGGAAGGCAAGAAGAAGCTGCACGAGGTGATGAAAACTCTGCGTGGCGCGGAGATGAAGCCGACGCTGGTGATTTCGAGCCCCTACCGACGGGCGCAGGAAACGGCGCAAATCGCGATGGCAGATCTTGGTTATCAGGGGCAATTGGAAACGTGCGGGGCGCTAACTCCGGATTCGAATCCGCGCGATGCGTGGGCTGAGATGAGAACGAAGAAGGCGGAACAGGAAGTTCTGCTGGTGGGACATGAGCCGCTGTTTAGCTCGCTCACGGCCTTTCTGCTGAACTCCCCGTCGCTCATTGTGGACTTTAAGAAGGGCGGTATAGTTTCCATCGACATGATGGGCTTCACCGCCCAACCGCATGGTGTTTTGCGCTGGTACTTGACGCCAAAACTGGCGAGTTAACGGCCTTCGCTCGAAGGCGGAACCAGACCGCGAATACGCATATAGGTGACGATGTTACCGTAGTGCTCGTTGTTGTGCGAGGCGTTCATCGAGAGGATGCCCATCATCGAACGCTCGCGGCCGAACATCTTGGCCATGCTGGCGATTTTGGCATCGGTCATCGAGTCGTAGACGGAATCGCAATAGGCGAAGCCTTCCTTCAGTGCGGCAACCAGATCGGCCTTCTTGGTGAGGTTCTTTTCCGCGCCCGGAGCCTTCTTCTGATCGGCTTCCGCATGGCCGGCGGTGCAGAACAGATATTGCGCATCCGCGACGTGACCGACGAGTTGACCGAAAGAACGGATGTCGTGCGAAGGCTTGAAGCCGTAGCTCTCCTCGGGCATCTTCTCAGCGGCCTTGATGAGATTGTTCTTGATTCCGGTATACATGCCTTTCACTTCGGTGGACATGGGGTTGGCGGTTTGCGCCTGAGCAGCAAGTGCAATCGCGGATGCGAGAACGAGTGTTTTCATGATAGAGACTCACTCACTATGCTACTTCGGCGATAAAACATAATCCACTCGATGTGCTTCGTAAAGTTCTGGAAGCTCCCAACGGTCGAGCATGCGTTCCACCGCCTGTTCCGGCACCGGGCGATCGCGATCGCGATTCTGAGTCCACAGGCGGTCGTGATGCGCCTCGACGTACACGATGCGAACGCAGGCCTGGTAGTCGGTGAAGAGCTGAATCCATCGTGAGCGGAACTCGTGCGTGAGGTTGGTCGCATTGAACGCGAACGGTTCGCGGCGACGAAGATACTCTCGCGCACGTTCTTTCGCTTCCGCAATCACCGGGCCTTGATCACCGGTGAACTTGGCCCCAGTCTCAAGCCGGATATCGTCCAGCGAGATAACGGGCAAATGGCCGGCATTGCGCTTGAGCCAAGTGTCCTTGCCGGATCCAGGTAAGCCGGCCATGAGGATCACCTCAAAGCCGTTCGGATCCTCATAGGCCGCATAGTCGGGATCGCGATCTTCTCGCGCAAAGTATTCGAAACGGCTGGTGCCGTTCGCAAACCGGCGCGGACCATCGAGAACATTGTGTTCGCGACAGTACTCAGCGAAGATGGCGACGTTGACGAGCGAATCCTGTTGCGTGGCGCAGATGCGGCCGCGGATGTCGGCTTCGGCGAGCATCGCCAGTTGGTCGCACCGGGTGGCGAGGCTGATGCGATAGACGAATTTGCGCGGATCCGGGCGGTCGAACGTGTAGTAGGGTATCTGGTGGAAGCGGATCATGCCGCAGATACGTTCGCGGTCTTCGAAGGACGTGTCGGCCTGCCAAAGGATGCGGCGCGTCATGATCGCGCCTTTGGCTGAATGTCCGCGACTGCGCCATCGGCCGTCCTCAAGCTTTGTGGTAGCCGGTTTGCCAACATCGTGCATGAGCGCGGCGACGAACATCTCGACTCGATCCATCGGATTGAGAGCGAGCAACGCTTCCACAACCATGCGGGTGTGGATCCAGACGTTGCCTTCGGCATGATAGTCAGGATCCTGCGGGCAGTCGCGCATGGCGCGGATCCAGTCGAAGGCCGCATCGATTCCTTGCCAGTCTAGCGGCTTGTCTCTTGCAGGAACGAAGTCGAAAGGGCCGATCATCCGAAGAGATCCACACCTTCTTTGAGCATGTTCGGAAGGATGGGGCGTTCCATCCAGTGAGATCCGGAATCGAGCACCGCGGTGACGAAACTCTGGCGGACGTACTTGTAGCGGCCCTTCACCTCGCCGCCCTCTTCCCACTTGATATAGAGACCCTCGGCGAGTGAACTCCGGTCTGTCTCGGCAAGCACGCGTTCGAGCGAGTTTCCCGCTTGTTCGGCGAGCGACGCCTGCCAGTTCGGGCTCTTGAACAGAGAATTTTGAATGAGCTTGTCGAGATCACGATGCCGTTGAAACTCACTCGGAACGGGGACACTTTCGATCGGCAAACCTGCGAGCAAATCATGCCGTGCCGCAGTGCTGAGAAAGATTCCGCGCTCGCGATCGAGGACATCGAGTTCCAGAAAATAATGCGGAAGCCGATCGTAGAAGACCGTGTGCTTGGCATACATCCATTCGCCGTAGATCACGTAGCGTTGGCCTAGAACATCGCGCAGATCTCGCACGTACATGCTGGCCCAGCGCTTGAGCAACCCAAACTGGCGTTCACGGGGTCCGCCGGTCAGGTAGTGTCCGCGGCTCTGCAACAACAATGCGCCATCCTCACTGAAGCTGATGCGGCAGTTCGCACCATCGATTTTTTCTTCAATGATTAAGGGCTTATCCGCGATGTCATCGTAGGCGACAACGTTGAGGTCTTCGTCTCCGAGTTGCAGCCGCGAGCCTCGCAGGTGCGGGGTCCGGGGATACTTGCGCATCCCTACATTATTAACGCGAGAGGATCTCTTCGACGAACTTGGTGGCGCGCGGGTCATCGGATCGCGCCAGCCAGAACATTGCTTTTTCTGTCAGTTTGGGTTCGCCGTTTTTTCGCCGGGCGAGGTCGAGTAACACGGTGATGCCTTCTTTCGAACGACTCAGGGCAAAGACGAGTTCCTGACGGAAACGTTCACTGGGATCTTCACGCATCAGTTTCGTAAGGATATCCACGCCTCGCTGTTTGCGGGTGGATCCCAACCAGAACGCTGCCTGCTTACGAAGTTTGTCGGGGTGCATCGCAGTGACAAAGTCTTCGAGGGCCGCATCGGCTTCAGGCCCAACGTGAGGGCCGAGGGCGTCTACCTTGCGTTCCGCCTTCAAGAACGACACGCTCTGCGCCTGCGTGACATTGGCCAAGAAGATCACGGGAAGTCCAGCGGCATCAATCTCACAATCAGGACTGAAGTGCCGGATCTTGTTCACGTGTTTGGCGTCAACGCGGATGAAGATATGCAATTCTTTGAAGCCTTCGAGCATCACCTTCGTGTCGCAGTGGCTCAAAGTGGAATCGCCCTCGCTCCAACAAGAGACCCAATGCGATGGCACAGACGCAACCGTATAAGCCAGCCATGCGGGACCGTCGATAGAAGCCACTTCCTGCGCGAGAGATCCGCGTAGGAGCCGTATTTCTACCTTGGCGTTGACCACGCGCGGCTGGCCTACCGAGCCAACCGCGGCAAGGGCTGCGAACAACAGCCACTTCATTTGTTCAACAACTCCACCAGGAACTCGGTCGCTTCCGCTGACTTCATATGGCTCAGTTGCTGGACGGCTTCGCGCTTGAGACCGGGGTCGGATTCCTTCCTCGCAAGTTCCACCAGCGCCTTGGCATTGCTTTGCTGATAGAGCCCCCGCAAGATCGCCGAACGAACTTGCTTGTCCTGCTCGCCCGAGTACATCGCCACCAGCATCGGGCCTGTCTTCTCGCGTCCACAGTTGGCCAGATGGCTGATCGCTTGGCGGCGGATCTTGACATCCGGGTCGGACTTTGCGATCTCTGAAAGTTTGAGGACATCGTTGCGGATCATGAGCCCTTCGAGGACGGCTTCTTTGGTCTCTTTGGAAGCCGCGCTGCTCCAGAGAGGACCTACATCCCCACCCGCGGAACCGATATAGCGAATCGCATCGCGCTGCAACTCGGGATTCTGTTCGGTGCGGGCAATCTGCATGAGCGCCTCATGATCGCGAGAAATCATGAGTCCGCGCAACACGGCGCGCTTGAGCGCCACATCGCTGCCAGAACGGTAGATTTCCGTGAGCTTGTCTCGATTCTCTTTGCCACCGAAGGTGCCGAGATACTGCACGGCCATCAATTGAAGATCGGGATTCGACGCGCCCTTGGCATAGTTCGCCACGATCTCGCGGGCGCGGGCATTCTTGCTCTGGGCTAGCACAAACAACGAGCGTTCTTTCAACTTGGGAGAGTTCTTGGGATTCGTGAGCTGCTTTTCGAGCAGTGGCACCGCGCGCTCAGGATCCGTCGATAACAGCCCATTGATCGCCAGCAGTTTGAGTTCCTCATCGCCTTCCGATTCCGGCGATGCGCCACGGCCAGCGCCTTGCTGGACCTCAAGTTCCAGAGCGCGAGCGTCGTTCAGCCAGCGGCTTTGCGCGTAGCTCTTCTTGAGTTCCTCAAGCGACGCCAATGCATCTTCGCGGCGGCCGAGTTTCGAAAGCACGTAAGCCTTCCAGTAGAGTGCTCCTTCTGCGCGCGAGCCCTTCGCCTCAGCGATCTGCTGATAGTGCGTCAAAGCCTCTTCGTACTTGCGGTCGTCTACGAGCCGACTCGCCCGCCGGTACTGATCGTCTTCCCTGCCCTTCCACGCGAACGTCCGGGCAATGGCGGCTTCCACTCTCGACTGCACATCGCGAACTGCCACAATTGACTGGAACGCCATCCCCGGAAACCCACCGATCGCCGGCCGCGGATCCGGCTCCGGTCTTGGATCCGGCTGAGCGACCAACACCATCGATGCTGCCGCGATACTCATCATGATCTTCATAGTTTGTTATTGCCTCGCTTTTCCCTTTCGACCGACTGCCGTTCCAAATGGCTCGACAGCACCTTAATCTTGAACGATTCATCCTCAATCTTCTGCCGAAACGCCTCGAGTTCCGTCGCGCTCAATTTGTCTGGACTATGCGCGATCTCCATCAGCAGTCGTTCGAGATCCTCGAGCAAAACAACCGTCTGCGTATCGCCCTGCCTCGCCGCCGATTGCCTATAAAGCCGATTGGATTCGAGCAGGTCAGAGGCCTCTTCGCGCTCAAAGCGGATATCGGGCTCAACGGCGTTCGATAACTCTTTCATCACAACCTGAGAACGCTCCAGATGCTCGGTGACCGCCACCATCAACACTCTGGGCGCGGCATCGGCTATTTCAGGCCGACCCGATTCCTGCTTGCCGAGCACGTATCCGGCAACACCTACCAAGAGCATCGCGGCAATCGCGCCCCACTGCTTCCACTGTGTTGATGACCGTGCGGGACGCACACCACGCATCCGCCATTCCACGCGCTTCCAGACCTGCGAACCATAGTCATCGCCACGCTCGGGGACACGCAGCGTATCCACCGAATTGAGCAATGTTCGCAACGCCTCAAAGCGCGACAGGCACGCCGCGCACTCGTTGAGATGCTTAGCGGCTTGCTCTTCGCCGCCCGGTTCGTCATAAAAATGCAGGATCATCTGCTCTTCACTTATATGATTCATGTGGCTACACTCACCCATGGCGTCAATGCCTTTCGCAACTTCTGCACCGCACGAAAGATGCTGTGCTTGGCGGCATTGTTTCCAATACCCAACGTGCCGCTGATCTCATCGATCGATTGCCCTTCAAAATGCCGTAGCATAAACGCGGTCCGCTCTTGCTGACTCAGTGCTTCGAGCGCGCGATCCATGGATTCCTGCATTCTCGCGCTCGCAAACAAGCGATCCGGCCCAGCGCTTGACTCCCTCAAACCGCCCAGCAACAGTTCATCGGAATTCACCGGCTTGCGGGCCCTGATCAAATCGAGTGAGTAGTTCGCCGCAATTCGATACACCCAGGTCGCAAACGACGCCCGCGACTCATATCGGTGAATCTGCTTGTACGCGCGGAAAAACGCCTCTTGCACCACATCATCAGCATCCTGCTCGTTGCCGGTCATTCGAAACCCGAGCCGGAACACGGCTCTGCTGTGGCGTTCCACCAGAATTCGGAACGCGTCGGAGTTTCCGCCCTGGACTGCGGCTATCGCCGCTTCGTCCGTCGTCTCTTCCATTCACCCTTTAGACTGGCGCATTTGCTGCCGGTTAGCTGGATTCGCCGTTACAATAGTTGATTGGCCCCCCAAATTTTCGTTTTGGACGCCGGCGGTCAGTATTGTCACTTGATCGCCCGCAAAGTGCGCGAACTCGGCATTTCGGCCGAAGTCCGCGCGAGCGACACGCCCGCCGCCGAGTTTGCCGGAGCGCGCGGCATCATCATTTCCGGCGGACCCAGCAGCGTTTATGAGTCCGGCAGCCCGACGATCGATCCCGCCATTCTGCGGCTTCCCGGCGTCGCGGTTTTAGGCATTTGCTATGGCCAACAGCTCATGGCATATGTTGAGCATGGCATCGTGGAACAGGGCGAGAAGGGCGAGTATGGCTTCGCCCAGATCTGCGTGTCTGAGACACCGACTGACCTGCTCGAAGGCTTGCCAGTTTCGCAACAGGTCTGGATGAGCCATCGTGACAAGGTCTCGCAAGTGCCAGGTGGCTATTCCGTACTGGCCAGCACGCCGACCTGCGCGATCGCTGCGATGGCGAATCCTTCAACCCGCCACTATGCGGTGCAGTTTCATCCCGAGGTGGTTCACACCAAGCACGGGCGCGAGATCCTCTCGAACTTCCTGTTCCGTATTGCGGAATGCGAAAAGGATTGGAATCCGACTGGCCTCATTGAGCAACTCGAAGAGCAAATTCGGCGGACAGCCGCCGGTCGCAACGTGTTCTTCTTTGTGAGCGGCGGTGTGGATTCGACCGTGGCCTACACGCTGTGCCTGCGCGCACTGGGACCCGAACGCGTGTGGGGTGCCTATGTCGATACAGGCCTCATGCGCGAAGGCGAGACCGAGTTCGTTGGCGACCTCTTCCGCAAGCTAGGAGCCACGCACTTTCACGTGGAAGACGCGCGCGCCGAGTTTCTCGGAGCTTTGAGTGAGGCTGCGGAACCGGAAAAGAAGCGGCACATCATCGGGCAACAGTTTGTGGATGTGCAGCAGCGCGTGCTGCAGAGCGAACGCTTTCTCGAAGGCGCCTGGATTCTCGGTCAGGGCACAATTTATCCGGACACGATTGAATCCGGCGGCACTGCGAAAGCAGACCTCATCAAGACGCATCACAACCGAGTGCCCGCGATCCAGAAGCTGATCGATGAGAACCGTATCATCGAGCCGCTCACGCAGTTCTACAAAGATGAAGTCCGCGCAGTGGGAAAGCAGTTGGGCTTGCCCGCTGAGTTCCTCGACCGGCATCCGTTTCCAGGCCCGGGACTGGCGATCCGCTGTCTTTGCGCGACGGAGTCAGGTGTGCCGTTGCAGACCGAAGATGGATGGGTTCTGCCGGTGAAGTCCGTTGGTGTGCAAGGCGATTCGAGGAGTTATCGCAACGTTTTGGTGGTTTCGGAAGGCGATCAACAGACCGCTACGTCGATCGTGAATCGGCGCGGCGATGTCAACCGGGCGATGAGCGTCGTGGGATCGCATGCGCCAGTTGCCGAGATGATCGCGACGCCTGCTCTGTTGACGACTGAGCGATTGGACCGGCTTCGGCGCGCGGATGCGATTGCCCGCCAGTTGTCGCATGAGAGCGGTTTCGATGCGCAGATCTGGCAGTTTCCGGTGGTGCTGATTCCGCTTGGTGTCGAAGGCCGACCGGATTCGATCGTGCTGAGGCCGATTCAATCCGTCGACGGCATGACTGCCGACGCGGTCACAATTCCGTCGGAATTGTTGGAACGAATGGTGGCGCAATTGAAGCAAGTCGAAGGACTGTGCGCCATCTTCTGCGACCTTACCAATAAGCCGCCAGGCACGATTGAATGGGAGTGATCCTGCTGTGAAACTGCACGTACTCGCCGCGGCCCTTGGCTGCGAACTCGTTGGCGACTCTGAGATCGAAATCACCGGCGTCGCTGGAATGGAACAAGCCGACCCCACGCAACTGACCTTTCTGGCGAACTCGAAGTACGCCCCGAAGGTGAAGGATTCATGCGCCGGTGCCATTCTCATCCAACAGCCTGTCGAGCATATGGCGAGCCTTGTGTCGAAGAATCCGTATTTGGATTTCGCACGCGCGCTGGCGCTGTTCTATCAACCGCCCCAACCGGCTCGCGGAATCCATCCGCTTGCGTATGTGGCTCCGACGGCGAAGATTGGCGAGAACGCGTCTATTGGGCCTTTCGCCTCTGTTGGCGAGAATGTGACTATCGGCCGTAATGCTGTGCTGCATCCTCACGTCGTAGTGTATGAAGGTGCGACCATTGGCGACGATTTCCTGGGACACTCGCATTGCGTGGTGCGCGAGTTTTGCCGCGTGGGCGATCGCGTGATCCTGCAAAACAATACGGTTGTTGGCGGCGATGGCTTCGGTTTCGCCAAGCGTGCTGACGGAACGCACTTCAAGATTGTGCAGTCTGGCGTGACGGTGATCGAAGACGATGTCGAGATCCAGAGCCTCACAAACATCGATCGCGCGACAGTGGGCGAAAGCCGTGTGAAGCGCGGTGCGAAGATCGACAGCTTAGTGCAAGTTGGCCATGCCAGCGTGGTCGGAGAAGACAACATTATCTGCTCGCAGACGGGCCTGGCCGGATCCACAATCTTGGGCAAGAATGTTTTACTCGCCGGGCAAGTGGGTGTGTCGGGACATCTCACCATCCACGACAATTCGGTGATCTACGCGCAGAGCGGCATCGGCCACGACGTGAAGCCTGGATCTGTGATGTCTGGATCGCCCGCATTCGAAGCGCGTGAATGGTTGCGCGCCATCACGGCGTTCCCCAAGCTTCCCGATATTCTGAAGACCCTGCGACAGTTGGAAAAACGCGTCGCTGAACTGGAAAAAAATGTCTGAACACCTGAACGATGAAGAGTTGATGGGCCTGGGCACGAGGCAGCCGCTTGCCTATAAGGACGAAGAGTTTCTGGAACGATCGGAAGCCCGACCGGTTCGAATCCTGGCCGAATACCTTTCGCCGCTCTCTGACTTTCGGCGCCAGAAGATCCGCGACACCGTCGTATTCTTCGGATCCGCACGCATCATGGAGATGGGCGGCATGGGCCGTTACTATCGCGAGGCGCGGCATTTGGCTCGCCTCGTAACAGCGTGGTCGAATAGCCTGAGCAACCCGGTGCGGCGCTTCGTGGTGACATCGGGCGGCGGACCCGGCATTATGGAAGCGGCGAACCGCGGGGCACAGGACGCAGGAGGCAAGTCCATCGGACTCAATATTGGCCTGCCGTTCGAACAGCTTCCAAACCCCTTCATTACGCCTGAGTTGAACTTCGAGTTCCACTACTTCTTCATGCGCAAGTTCTGGTTCGCGTACCTGGCGAAGGCACTGGTGGTGTTTCCCGGCGGGTTCGGAACTCTCGATGAATTGACCGAGATCCTCACGCTGATGCAGACGCGGAAACTTGAAAAGCCGATGGTGATCGTTCTGTATGGAAGCAGTTTTTGGAACGAGATCCTCAACTTCGATGCACTGGTCAAGTACGGCATGATTTCGAGCGAAGACTTGGATCTGTTCCAATTCGCCGACGATCCCCAGATTGCGTTTGAGCTGCTGCGGGATGGTCTAACCACTCACTATCTGCAACCGAGTGCCAAGCACGATGTGCCGCCGGGCGAGGGTCCTGACATCGCGAAGACCGTGCGTTAGAATCGAGTTCCGGTGACATTGAAGGACAAACTGCTGGAAATCTACGCTTGGCTCGGCCGGGTCGGGATCGTGTTTGTTCTGACGTTTGCGTTGAGCTTCGCGCCGATTGGAATCTGGAGGGTCGCGTCTCAGGCAATCGCGATCGTCACTGGATTTTGGCTCCTGATCCGCCTTTTTCGCTGGTCGACACGGCAGGCGATATGGCGACTTCGCAACCGCTTGCTGGTCACCTACACGTTCATCGCCGTCGTGCCTCTCACGCTGATCGTTTTGATGATTGGCCTCAGCGGTTTCGCGCTTATGAATCAGCTGGTGATCTACCTCGCCACCGCCGAACTCGACCGCCGTGTCGATCTGCTTACTTCCACGGCGGAAACATTGCGCATCATGGAACCGGCGCGGCGTGAAAGCACTGTTGAGCGAATGTTCGATCTCTATTACAAAGATCGATTTCAGGGCATCGTGGTGGTGGTGCGCGAAGGTACCAGTATCTTCACGTATCCGAAGGATCTCTCCGTTCAATCTCCGCTGGCGGGATGGGGCGATGTATCCGGCGTTGTCAACGAGGGAGGCCAATTACATGTTTGGGCCCATCGCATGACCGCCACCGGAGAGATCACCGTCACCACAGCGTTGACGCAAGATTACTTGTCGGCACTGATACCGAAGCTCGGCCTCTTCGAAGTTTACCCACTCGACGAGTTCGACCCGGTCAACAGCTTTCAAGCAGGACGCACATCGCCGACTCGACGCACGGCCAGCATGCCGCGCCGGCTTCCACCGGCAGCCAATCGACTCGACCCCGAAGTCTGGTGGTACAGTTCGTTGCCGATTTTCAATTGGAACAAACCATCCCAGACGCCAGACGATAAGGCGGTGATCAAGGTGCAGACGCGGCCTTCGATGATCTTCGACGTAGTGTTCGAAGCGAGAAGCTCAGACTTGCTGCAGGGCACACTGCCCGGATTGCTCGTTCTGGTCGCGATCCTGTTCCTGATCGTCGAACTTGTGGCACTCATGATTGGAGTGAGCATGACGCGAACGATGACTAGCGCCGTGCATGATCTTTATGAGGGCACGCGGCGCGTGCAAGAAGGCGACTTTGCGCATCGGATCCCCGTGCAAGGCAAAGATCAACTCGCGGAACTGGGACGCTCGTTCAACCGCATGACGGAGAATGTCCAGCATCTGCTGACCGTGGCCAAGGAGAAAGAGCGACTGCAGAGCGAGATCGAGATCGCGCGCGAAGTACAAGGGCAACTCTATCCGAAGTCGATGCCCTCGTGCAAAAGCCTTCGGCTCAAGGCATACAATCAGCCCGCGAGAATGGTTTCCGGCGATTACTTCGACTATGACGGGCTCGCCAACGATCACATCAGTTTCGCACTGGGCGACGTCGCTGGCAAAGGAATCTCGGCGGCCCTTTTGATGGCCGCGCTGCAATCATCCGTGCGCGCGCAGTGGAGCCATTCGATGGAACGCGCGGCCGCCGGGGCTGTATCGGGATCGGGGATACAATGCCCGCCGATTTCCACGTCAAAACTGGTTTCCGAACTGAACCTGCAGTTGTACAAGAACACGTCGCCGGAAAAGTACGCGACCTTCTTCCTTGGCCTTTACGATCCAGCAACGACGATGTTGACCTACACGAATGCCGGACACCTGCCTCCGCTGCTGTTCCGTAATGGCGAAGTCACGCGGCTCGAGATCGACGGCACGGTTGTTGGTGCGTTTCCTTTCGCGGACTATGGCGAAAGCAAGTTGAAGTTGCAAAAAGGCGATCTATTGCTCTGTTACACAGACGGCATCAGCGAACCGGAAAACGCCTATGGAGAAATGTACGGCGAGGACCGGCTCATTGAAGTGGTGCTAAGAAACCAGCACAAGACCGATGATCAACTGGTGGAAGCGATCATGGATGCCGTACTGCAATGGACCGGTTCGCCTGAGTTGCAAGACGACATGACGATGCTGCTCGC
The DNA here is from genome assembly GCA_964500255.1 of uncultured Solibacteraceae bacterium. Classification (GTDB taxonomy): domain Bacteria; phylum Acidobacteriota; class Terriglobia; order Bryobacterales; family Bryobacteraceae; genus F-183. Next base: position 13,194 of record CAZCPL010000149.1, read on the forward strand.
CTGGCAAGAATAGCCCAATGGGGATCCCGCGCAGAATCTACTACGCAGCCGCGGCCGTGGCACTGGCCTTAACCATCGGCACGCTGGGATTCGTCTTTATTGAAGGCTATCCATGGTTCGACGCCTTCTATATGACGGTGATCACGCTGTTCACCATCGGCTATGGCGAGATCCGCACACTGAGCTTCCCAGGACGCGTCTTCAACACCGCATTGATCCTATTCGGCGGAGGCGTTTTCTTGCTGGCAATCGGTGCATTCACGCAGTCGATCATCGAGCTGGAACTCAATCAATTCTTCGGAAAACGGCGGGTGAGAAACATGATCGAAAAGTTGAAAGACCACTACATCGTCTGTGGATACGGCCGGGTGGGCCGCGGTGCCGCCGCGGAACTGAAGGCGGCAGGCGTGCCGTTCGTCGTGATCGACAACAATGACGAGCGCGTGGAAAGAGCAATGAAAGCTGGCATTTTCGCGGTGGTGGGAGATTGCACCAAGGATGAACCGTTGCGCGACGTCGGCATCGACCGCGCGGCTGGCTTGATCGCGACGCTACGTACCGATGCGGACAACCTGTTTTTAATTCTTTCCGCGCGGACGCTGAATCCGAAGCTGCACCTGTCTGCCCGAGTGAGCGAAGAAGAAGCCGAGGCCAAGATGCGGCGCGCAGGAGCGGACGCGGTATTTGCGCCGTACACGATCACCGGTGCTCGTATGGCGCAGGCTCTGCTGCGTCCCCATGTGCATCAGTTCATCGATTTCACGACGCGCAATACCGGACTCGACGTCGGTATCGAGCAAGTGGCAGTTTCGGGCAGCAGCAAGTTCGCAGGCCAGACTCTCGAACAGACCAATTTTTGCCGCGATCTCGGAATCATCG
>CAZCPL010000150.1:0-14029 GCA_964500255.1 uncultured Solibacteraceae bacterium
TCGATCTCACCTTGGCGGATTACCGACAGCGAGTGCTTCAACTCGGAAAGCGATGCCCCAGCGACATGCTCGCGCTTACGAATCTCGCGCTTGAGTTCTTTGGCGCGGGCCTCGTTGGCCTGCGACTTACGCTCTTCGACACGGCGCAATTCGATATTGAGGTGATTGATTTCCTCGACGGCCTTTTCGAGCTCTTTGACGAACTGGCGCCAGCGGAGATTCTGAAACGGGATGCTTCGCAGGCCGCAGGACATTTCCACGCGTGCCCGCAGCAGTTTCACGTGCCACTTCTTCCGAAGCTTCTTGTTGATGGCGGGAACCTGCGCCGCTTTGTCTTCAGTCTGCGTCAGTTTCTTCTGTAGCGAGGTGACATCAAGAAATTGAGTCTTCAGTTCGTTACGGCGGCGGGTGTCCTGAGCGGTACCGTCTTCGATATCTCCACCGATATCGACGAGCTCGTCGAGCTCCTCTTCGCCACGTTTCAACTGATCGGCCCATTCGAGCACCAAGTTCTGAATCAGCGGAGACCGGCTGATCGCTTTGTGCATACGGAGCTTGCCACGTTCCATGCGGCGGGCCAAGTTGACTTCGCCCTCGCGCGTGAGCAGCGGCACCGCGCCCATCTCGCGCAGGTAGACGCGGACCGGGTCATCGGTGTAAATCGATTCTTCCTGTGCCGGTGCTTCTTCGCCTTCTGGCAGTTCTTCAGGATGGAAAAAGTTCGCATCCTCATCGAAATTTAGCGCTATCGCTTCGTGCGGTTCAACATTATCTTCGTATTCCACAGTTTTCTGCACTCCCTCCCACTTCACACCATCTGAAAATCAGGCAGGCGATCGCCAGCTTCAGTATGTTAGACGGAAAAAACTTCTATTCCGACTCACACAACTGCCCGGGGTCAATGGGCAAAGCTGTCGACCCTTCCATTCTGGGATGGCGGTGATAATTTTAGGACTGAAACTCGATCCCGGCGGGTGCTTGTGGCTGAGGTACATTCGCGCGTAAGGGCGCTGACTGCCCGACCTAGAGGTTCGGCCTTCAGTATACCAAAGGTCTTGTTCAAAGTTAAGTCCCAATTGACATGATGTTTCAAAAAGGCTTTGGTTACAACTTGTTTCGCCCTTCGGTGGTGCCAATAGTAATGTGAGATACTAAAAAATGACGATCCAGGGCATCCCGTCGTCGTGTCCCGATCGGGCGGGCTTTAACGCTTACAAGAGTATGGCGTCGATTCAGATACTGGAATTCTCCGCGGCCGGGCGTTGTAAGACATTGGAATCGGAATTCTGCGGAGACTACATTCGCCGGTTGTCGGAACGGGATCCGGAAACGGACCGCCACTTTGCCCGGCACTTCGAGCCGCTGCTTCGAGTACGGCTACAGCACCGCTTTCGCGACAACGGCCGCGCCGACGATATCGCGCAGGAAACCCTGCTACGGGTATTGAAAACCGTGCGGAAGCACCCAGGTTCGATTGATCAACCCGATCGCCTTGGGGCTTACGTCAATTCCATCTGCAGTCATGTCATTTCGGAAGGCTTTCGCGGCGATAGCAGGGATAAGGTAATTGGTGAGGCGCAACTCGATCGAGCCGACCCTTCGATGGACATCGAACGCTCTTTGCTTTCGGCCGAACGCCAAACCATGGTTCGAACCGTCCTTTATGCACTCGCTCCCAAAGACCGGCTACTATTGACTGAAGTCTTTTTAGAGGAGCAAGATAGGGCTGAGGTTTGTACCCGGCATGGGGTCGACCGCCAGTATCTGCGGGTCATGTTATTTCGCGCTTTGGGGCGGTTCCGTATCGAGCTCGGAAAAAAAGTTTGAAAACTTCGCGTCGAAGTGAAACGATTCCGCCTTTCACTGCACTACAGAAGTGAGGCATGAAGTTCGATCACCAGCGAGCCGTGAGTCTTCACGCGGTCGAGTCGTATTTACTCGATGAACTGCCTTCTCCTTTGCGGGAAGAGTTCGAAGAACACTACTTCGATTGTCCGGAATGCGAGGCATTGCGGGCAGGTTTGATCCTTCAGCAAAACGGCCGGGCTTTGCTCCGTGCCGAGCCTCATTTGGCCGCCGCGGTCGGCATTATCGGCATCCAAGCGGAGGATCAATCGGGCCCAGAAGTTTGGTGGCATGCCTGATTGCGGATACCTTCGCTTGTACCAATGGCCGCGGCGGTTTTCTTGTTTGCATGCCAGACACCGGTGGTGGGTTAGGGTCCAAACTTCCGGCTCAAAGAAATCCCCTGGTTTTGGCTGTCGACACGCAAGTGAACGGCAGCGAGAGTGACGAACTTGGGAGTTGAGGCATCCTTCACCCGATAGCGCCCCCAAGACGCCGCAGGGGGCAGAGGAGTAGTCCGACCCGAGCCGCAGTCCCGAAGCGCTGCCTCCTCGGGATCCAATCGGTGCCCGGTTCTGTGCCAAATAATCTTGACGACCTTTGAATTTGCCAGCTTGAGACTTGCTTTGATCCGGCTCCCGTCATGATCGATCCACTTCTCGAGGTCCTTCTTGTCGGTCTTGCTGAGGAAGGCCAGGAACTGCGCGGTAGTGACCGGGTAGCGGGCGAACCAAGGATGACGGCGGAGAGAAGATCTTTTGCGCCGAAATCGGACGGGTACTTGGCGGCTCCGCCGGACTTGGCGATGCCATCCAGACGGGTGAAGCGCTTGCCCATCACGGGTCAGGCCGCGATTCGGCAGAACGCTGTTGCAGTCGAATCAGGGCGTGACTGAGTTGTTCGCGCAGATTGGGGAAGTTTTCGAGATCTTTCACGAACATTGCGCAGAGGAGGGCGAGGGCCGAATCCTGCGCCGGTTCGGCTTCTTGCGCCGTTTCGTTGGACGCCACGATTGCCGAATCGCTGTGGGTCTCCGCCGATTGGGGGGGGAAGCGCTCGGTGGTTTTCGCGGAGGCGATCGATGGCCGTTAAAAGGTAGTTCTGGGCCCCACTTTGTCCATCCAACTCGGCAACCACTTGGTTGATGTAGTCCACCAGCGGCTGGAGTGCTTCCAATTGGGAAGCGACTTGCCCGTTTTCCATCGTTTGCCCCTCTCGATGTTGTGAATGTGCAAGATGCCGGGATAGATCTCATCTGCTTCGTCAAAGGCTCGCGCAATCGCGGGCCCGTGGTCCCCGCGACCCAAACGCCATGCCTTAAGCCCGGGACCTTCTATGCGAACAAGTCTGGTTTGGGTTGTTTGCCAGGTACCGGAACTGTCATTGCTGCAGGTAGCGAAGAGGATTGCTTTTCGCGTTTGCGACGAGTTGGCACGTGCGTCAGCACCCGGCAGGTGCACCGCAGGGCACTAAAGTGAACCCACCTTTACGCTGGGCCGATTACCTCAAAGTCAAAGGTCAGTAACGTGCACCGGAAATAGCATCAAGGGAAGATCGTGCCGCCGGAAGGATGCTGCTGACAATGTCGGATGGCTCCAATGTAGTGAACCACCGCGGGCTCATTGCCAACGCAGTGTAGAGCGGGGGCCATCTTTGTTCCAGTCGATGGCTTTGATACTGGTTTCGTGGTGGCTCACACTAAGGGATTTGCCGCGGTACAGGATTGGCTCTCTCGCGGTACAGGGTCTTCTCGTTGACGAGAAGGTCGCCGTCGTCGTCCCAATCGGCTACCTCAAAGCCGTGATGATAAGGAATTGGGGCGCTGAGGTTTTGACCTTTCGTGTCCTTTGAGTGGGATAGGAGCCCGGACACAGCCGAACTGTTGGCGCAGTTGGTGGAGGAAGGCGGCGATGTCGGGGTGGCCGTTGGCGTCGAGGTCGGCGTCGATGCATTCGATTCCACAGAGTTCGCGGCATAAGGAACGCTTGGTGGGGCTCCAGTCCGCAGGTTTGATGAGCGAGTAGTGTTGGGGCGATGCGCCTTGTTTGAGGAGGTGGCAGATGCGTTCGAGCCAGTGGCGGACGTTGTCGTCGGCGAGTCCGTAGCCGAGGAAGAGGAACGACGCGCTGGCTGCCGCGGTTTCGAACAAGGCAGTGACCGCGGGATTGTGGCGACCAGCGGCATAGTGGAGCGGCGAGAGGACCATGGTTTCCGCCAAGGCGGCGTCGCCGTGGAGTTTGACCGCGCATCTGTCGGCGGTACGGGCTTGTTGCCAGTTGATAACATCGCCCCAGCCGAGGTCGTTGAGAAAGTGATCGTAGTTGGTGGTGACGATCGAGCGGAATGGGAGATCTTTGAGAAGGGCGTAGCGGGCCTGAGCGATTTCCGGTTGGTTGGCGGCGTTGCGTTGAAAGGCGGCTTGAAGGAGCCCTTCGAGGCGCTTGCGTCCGAGGGCGTGTTCGATGACGGCGGCTGCGTAGAGAAGTCCTTTTGGAAGAGAGTTGCGGTGGCCTCGTCTTGGGCTTCTTTGTTGTTGGGAATGTCGGCGATGAGCTTTTCGAGAAGCTTTCCCCACAACGGGTAGCATGGGGCGGACATGCCCGCGCCGATGAACGGGATGATCGCGTTGTTGTCCAGTTGTTGCGCGAGTTTTCGGACAATATCGGACCGCGTCATTGGAAAGTGGCGTTTTCCGATTGTACTCTCGGGCTTTGTTCTGGGCGTGATGGAAGCGGCGGTTCGGACACTGGTACCAGGGGGAGAATGTCTTGGAGAGGAAGGTATACAGAATCGGAGAGGAATTTCGCTTCGAACCAGGTAGGCGGGTGCTGAAGCGATCGGGCGGCGCCGCAGTGGCACTACCTGCACGCGCATACGATTTGCTGGCGGTGCTGGTGCAGCAGCGCCACCGGGCGGTGACTAAGGACGAGTTGTGCTCCGAGGTCTGGACCGGGGTTACCGTCACACCGAACAATCTGAACCAGTGCATCACGGCCCTGCGGAAAGCGTTTGGCGATACGCGGCAAGAGAGCCGCTTCATCGCGACGATTCCCAATGTCGGGTATCAGTTTGTCGCTCCGGTCGAAGTCATCGACGAGCAGGAAGAGGCGCCACGGGGAGGGGCGGCAACGCCTGCGGACAGTTTGGAATGGCGAAAGCCGGCGGTCCGCTTCCACCACCGCTGGCTGGCGGCCGCCGGAGCCTGCCTGTTGTTGGCCTCCTGCCTTTTGATTGCTTCGAAATGGCCAAACGGGGCGGTGCCGGAAATCGCCGTAGCCGCCTTTGCCAATCTTCAAAAAGACGACGACTACGACTGGCTGGCGAACGCTTTGCGCGAACTTGCCGGGGCCTCGTTTCTCAATGCCCGCGAACACTCCGCCGCCGCGCCCTTTCAATTGCGAGGATCGTTTTCGATTCCGAGCGAGGGCAAGATTCGAATCCGCGTTGCGCTTCTGAAGAACTGGCGCAAAACGGGATCGGCGTCGAGGGTTACTGGACTATTGGCGGATCGCGATGCCGATCCCTTTGCGCTTCATGAAGCCTCAAGCGGACGCGTGCTGGGGCGGCGGAGGGGACCTCTTCGCTGGCGGGCTTCGCCGCTCTGGTGACGGATCTGGTTCGCGATGCGAATCGTACGGCGGGGCTCGCCATGAGACCGGCGAACGATCGTGTTTACGCCGACGGGATCGAGGCTTGGCACCGCGGCGATCTTCAGGCGGCTCTGGCATTGCTGCGCCGCGCGGTTGCACAGGATCCGCAGTACGCACCGGCGATTTCGGCGCTAGGTGCGGTGCTTTCCGAAACGGGGCGCACAGCAGAAGCGCGTTTGCTGCATCAGCGGACGAACGAACTAACGGACACAGTGCCGGCGGCTGCCAGGACAGCTCTGGAAGCACGTTATCACGCCAGCATCGGGGACTGGCCGCGTGCGATTGAAGGCTTCGCCTCGGTTTGGAACAGGCGTCCGGATCAGGTGAGTGAGGCGCTGGAACTCGCACATGCGCAGTTTCGGGCGCGGCGCACAGCGGACGCCAGAGGCACGCTCGCCGCTATGTCCCGGTTGGCGGAGGGAGCGGATTCGGATGCGAGGGTGTTGCTGCTTTCCGCGCGGATCGCGGGCCAGTTTGGGGAGATGGCCCAGGTCAGGGAATTGGCCGCGCGCGCGGCGGATGTTGCGAAGGCGCGAGACTTGCGGCTGGTGCATGGGCGGGCAAAAATGCTGGAAGCAGGCGCTGCGCAGAATCTGGGTGAGTTGGACGAGGCAGTGCGCTTGCGACAGGAGGCCAAGGCGATTTGCGAGTCCATCGGTGACTGGGTTTGCGCCAGCACAGCATTTGCGGGTGGAGGGTAACTTGGCTGTGGGGCAGAAAGCCTGGAAGCATGCCGTGCAATGCTACCGGCAGGCATTGCAACTCACTCGCATGGATGGGAACGTCGTGGAGCGGATGCAGGTGGTCAACGGGTTGGGAATGGCGCTGATGCAGGGCGGGCACTACCAGGACGCTGAGATGCTTTACCGCACAGCGGGGAAATCGGATCCTGTGATGGCCGGATTCCAGTCCACTGCGCTGGCGAACTCGATGGCCGAGGCGTTGTTGGGACAAGGCAAGCTGCGGGAAGCGGAAGGCTACGCGGTACTCGCGGCGCAGCAGCACGGCGAGGCATCTGAGGATCGAGAGTTGACCGCCAGCAGCTATCTGCTGACCGCGCAGGCGAGGCCGGGAAATCCGAGGAACGGTGAGTTGTTTGCCAAGGCTGTGGAGCTGTTCCGGAAGGTTGGCAATCCGGAGAAGACCCGGAAGGCGCTACTCGAATCCGCGAAGTTTCTTGGGGCGCGAGGTGCGCGGAAAGAGGCCGCGCGGCAATTGGCGGAGGCGAGGGCGCTGTCCACCTCTCTGCATGGCGAACAGCTTGCCGCAATGGAGCGGGAACTGCAAAAGGAAGGCGAGCCGTAAGCTTTTCATTCCAGGATGTTTCAGCCGAGATTCGCTCCACATCCCCGTATTCTGTCAGCGTACTCCCACCGGTGACCGGCGGGAAACGCAACGGAGGATCGAAAAATGCGTTCATCTTTACTACTGGCGGTGCTGTTGGTTATACCGTCCATGACTCTCACGGCGACTGTCTTGACATTCACCGGGAACAAATGTTCAACCGACTCTGTGGGCGGTACGGGCCCATTGGTGAACTGCTCGCCCGGCAGTTTCATCAACCAGACGTATGTTGACTCAGCGACTGTGAACGTGAGTTACCTCGCGGGCGGGACGGCCGGATTGTTTGCCATGCAGGCATGGCCGTCAGGATTCGGCAATGCCACCTACAGCAACCTGGCCGATGCGGCCTACGGGTTCTTTGGCTCCAACACTATTCAGATCACCTTCGCTCCTCTCGGCGGAGGTACTGTCACGCTCAATAGTTTCAACGTGGGTACGTTCCTTGGTCCCAGGAATTTTACTGCGGTGGTGATCGACCTCGCAACCAACACCGTGGTTTTCTCAGTCACCTTAAACGTCGCGAATCAGGTTTTCCCCATCGCGCCTTTGCTCTCGCCCGGCGTCTCGTCGGCCGTGGGACTTCGGCTGGCTCTGATCAATACGGACACCTTCAATGTCGGTCTTTCCAACATCGATTTCAACGTGGCGAACGCGCCATCCGGTATTCCAGAGCCGTCCAGCTACGCGATGCTGTTGTTGGGGGCTGCAGCGGGCATCTACCGCTTCGGCAAGTTGAAGAAGTCTTCATAGGAACGCTTGCGAGATTGTGAACTCTAGTCAAAGAGGCTTGGCTGATGGGCCGGGATCTGCTGGTCCATCAGCCGGAGACTTTCGGCTTCAACGGTGCGTCCCCAGTGGTCGCAGATCCAGGCGAGTTCCTGCGCACAGAAGCCGGGCTCACCGGTTTGATTCATGATGGCGTAGAAGATGTCGTAAGCTTCGGCCAAGCGCTTTTGGGAGACGAGCTTGCGGGCGTACTGAAAGGTGCAGGGCGTCTCGCGGATCTCGACGGGTTCGGGGGCGATGAGTGTGGAACTGCGTCCGAAGGCGGTCAGTGCGGAGCGGACTTCCGGCGATGGAGCATCGAGCACGATCAGGCAGCGGCGCAGGGCCAGCATTTCATGAATGCCTTGGCGATTCTGGCGTTCCTGCCCGTCGAGAGTTAGGCCGAGAAGACTGCCGAGTTCGCCCATGGCTTCTGTAAGTGTCCGGTTGTGGCAGGCCACCCAGAGGACGCATTCGAATTCTCCGGCGGCTTCGCGGGCGAAGCTGAGGGCTTGCTCACCGGATTCGGCGATGGCGTGGGTTCCAGGACGGTCTGCAAGCGTGTAATAGAGGTCTTCCAGATTTAGCGACCAATGGAAGTGAGCGGAGATCGAGGGATCGTTCAGTTGCTGCCAGAGCCAGCGCTTCAAGCCGCGGGCAGCGACGAGATGATCGTTACCTTTGAAGAATGTGCGGCGTTCGAGGAGAGCGGGATAGGGGCACGGATTCACGAGCACACACGCCAGCGGGCGTTCGAGCAGAACGGGATCCCAACGGTCGCGCGGGAGACGGGCGGGCCAGGAATCCTGCGATAGGAGCAGGATCAGGATCTCCGAATCCCGGCCGGCTACGAGTTCAACGAGATGCTCGTCCGGTTCGAGGCGTCCGGTGTGCAGATCGCAACGGACATCGCAGCCGATTTGCAGGAATTCGGCCAGAAACTGCGCGTAAGAGGTGTCTGCCCCCGCATGGGCAATCACGACCGGGTTCGGACTTAGAGGCACGCTAGAAGCTCAATCGCATATTCAGAATGACCACTCGCGGACCGCTGTCTGTGCCCGTAATCTGTCCGAAGTTGGTGGCGTTGATGCTGGTCTGGATCGATGCGGCATCCGTGAAAAAGATCTTGTTCAGGACATTGTCGGCGGTGACGCCGAATTGCAGTTGATACTTTTCGCGGAAGGTGACCGTCTTCAAGAGGTTCATATCGAGGAGAAAGTATCCTGGCCCGTAGAAATAGGTGAGTGGCGCGTTGCCGAGAGTTCCGGCAACCGGATTCACGGCCACGAGCTTGCCGGTGTTCTTGTCGCGAACGGCTTGCAAGGTGCTGCGGTCCTTGACGCCATTCAGCGGGGTCAGGTTTTGAATGCCGGGATCCGCTACCACTTCGTAGTCCGGGAAGTAGAAGACTCCATTGCCTTGCTTCACCAGACGGCCTACGTTGTTGCGGATTGGTGAGACGAAGGAGGCGGTATTGTCGCCGGAGATGCTGTTGAACGAACTGCGACCGCTGAACCAGGAGATGGGCTCGCCCGAGAAAGCATTGTAGAGCGCGCCAACTTGCCAGTGTTCCAGCAGTTTGCCCCAAAATCCGTTGGCGCCGGAAAGGAATCTGCGTTTGGGTCCGAAGGGGAGATCGTAGATCCAGTTGCTGCGAAAGATGTGGGGCACACTGAAACTCATGAGGCGCTTTTCGAGGCTTCGGTTGCGCAAGGTGCGATAGGTGTCGATCATTTCCTGCCCAGCACCTTCTTCTTCACCGAGCGCTTTGCTGAAGGTGTAGTTGGCCTGCATGCTTAAGCCTTTTGAGAAGCGCTTGCTGACGTCCACCTGAAAGCTGTGATAGGTAGAACTGGCGAAGTTTCCGAGCATGGTGGCGGCCGAAAACTGCGGATTCACGACGATGAAGTTTTCCGGCAATTGGGCAACGGAAAGCAAGCCGCCGTTGCGGCCTGCGACTGGCTGTACGTTGAGATAGTTTGCGAAGGCTCCAACGCTGTTGCCTGCCAGATATCCCGCGAGTGTGGCGTTGGTGCGCATGAAAGTGGATCCGGTTGCGTTGCCGCGCAGGCCTTGCAACATGCGGTCTAGTAAGAGGCTCTCTTGTCCTTGTTGGGCTAGCCGGAAGGCATCGAGGATGCCGTTTTCAAAGACGTTGTTTTCGTTGAGATTTGTGGCCCGTAAGAGGCGTGTGCCTTTGTTGCCCACGTAGCGGAGATCGAGCAGGATTCCGCCGGGGAGTTCACGCTGCAGGCTTGCGTTCCAGTTTTGGACGTAGGGCGTACGCAGGTGATCGTCAATGGCGCGGACGGTTTGCGTTCGATCGGTGATGGGTACGGTAGCGAGGGGCGCTTCGTTGGGAGCGAGGGGAAGACGCACGGCGGCGAGATTCGTGAAGGCTGAAACGTTGCGTACGACGCGGCTGCGCAGGCCCGGTTGATCGCCGCTGAAGACATCGATCAGACGAAGTGAGTTCCGTTCGTAGCCCATGCTGTAGCCAGCGCGGAAGATGGTTTTGTTCTTGCCAAACCAGGGGAGGCCCCAACTGAGGCCGACGGCGGGCGCAAAGTTATTGCGGTCTGGCTGGAAAAGTGTGGCATCGGGCTTGCTGGTTTTGGGTCCGATGAGCTCGATGTTGGTGAGGCTTCCGCCTGTGGCACCGGGGCGGAAGAGCGCGGAGGCATCCTTGCCGGAGATTCCGTAGATGGCGGCGGTTCCGCCAACGACATTGGCGGTCTTGCCGTTCTTGTCGTAGGCGGGCTGGTAGTATTCGTAGCGCACGCCGAGGTTGAGGGTGACGTTGCGGGAAACGCGCCAGTCATCTTTGAAGTAGTAATACTGTTCGCGGCTCTTCCACACACGCGCTTTGTACTCACCGGACAGGTATTGCGGATTCGCACCACCGGGCGAGTTAAAGGCCTGGAACATCGAACTGACAGATCCGGAGAGGTCGTTGAGCATATTTTCAGCAGCGGTCTGGTTGCGGCCGATACCGGGGATGTTCACGAATCCGGCGACGGGAATGATGCCTTGGCCGATGTTGACGCGCGGCATCACGTCGAACGAATTGTAGCCGTTGGAAGAAGGGAACCAGATCGCCGCACCGGCTTTGAAGGTGTGCTTGCCTTGGATCCAACTGAGGTTGTCGCTCCACTGGTAGTTGGGCGAGAAGCGTCCTTGAGGATCGTTGTCGGTCAACACGGGATCGGTGACGCTGACGAAGTCGAGTAGGTAGGGGGTGCCATTGATTTTGGGTAAGGCGTCGAGTCCGCCGGGTGTTTCCCAAGGGGCGAGGCTTTGGCTGCGGCTTCGGAGGATGCCGATGCTCATTTCATTGGTGACGCTGGTGCGGACGACGCTGAAGAGCTTCAGTGCATAGCTGGCGTCCGGCGAATTGACGTTGCCACCGGGGGTGTCTGGAAAGCGCTGGCTCTGGAAACCGTTGAACGATGTCGAACCTTCGCGGTTCCAACTGAACATCAGGCGTTGGCGCTCGTTGAAATTGTGATCGATTTTGAGGTTGAACTGATCGCGGTTGTTGGAGGCTTTTTGGATCCAGGAGTAACCGGCGGTATTGAGTCCGTCACCGACGTTGAAGACATTGGGAGCGGGCATGAGGTCGAGCATCCGTTTGACCATGCCGGTCTGATCGGGGCCCGGGCGATTTGCGTCGCGATTGAAGACAGTGATGCGTGCGAGATCTCCAGTTGCGGTTGCGGGGCGTGCGGGGTTGCCCTGAAAGTCGACGGTGGGAACAAGTGCGCTGGCATTGCCGTTTTGCAGGCCAGGGAAGTAGCGGAAGAAGCCGTTGCGGGCGTCCTGTGTGAAGACGGTGCGCGTGACTCGGTTTCGCTGGCGTTGGCGTTCGGCCTCATACAAGAAATGAAAGAAGGTCTTGTTCCTGCCGTTGTAGATTTTGGGCAGGATGACGGGTCCGCCGGCGCGGCCTCCGAACTGGTTTCTGATGAGGATATTGCGCGGTGCGATGGGATTACCGTCTGCATTGCTGCCTTGCAGATTGTTGAAGAAGGTATTGGCGTTGAGGACGGTGTTGCGGTGGTATTCGAAGAGGCTGCCGTGGAGTTGGTTGGTGCCGCTGCGGGTGAGCATCTGCAACTGTCCGCTGCCGCGGCCGAGTTCGGCATCTGCCGGAGAGGTGACGATGCGAAATTCCGCGATACGGTCGGTGCTGAGAAAGAATGGTGAGCTGCGGCCCTGGTTGATGCGAGCGTCCTGAATGTTGACACCGTCGACCTGGATGTTGAGGGTTCCTATGCGCGCGCCGCTGTAGTAGCTGCCGTAGCTTCCGGCCTGCGTTGTGGCGAGTACGAGGGCGCTGCGACTGGTTACGGGGAGTTCTAAGACGCGTTTGCCGTCGACGACGCCTCCGACGGAACTGGTGGCATAAGCGAGGTCCATTTTGGCGTCGGCGACGACTTCGACGCTGTCCGCGGTGGATGCGAGTTCGAGTGTGAGGTCGAAGGTGAGGCGTGCGCCAACTTCGAGCTTGATCTTTTGGAGGGTTCCTTTTTTGAAGCCGCCGCTTTCGGCGCTGAGCGTGTATTCGCCGACTCCCAGGGCGGGGAAGGCGAAGGATCCTTGCGCATTGGTCACGCCTGAGCTTGTGATTCCGGTGTTGACATTGCGTGCTTCGAGCTTTGCGCCGGCAATGACTGCGCCTGTGCGATCGCGCACGGTGCCTTGGATCGAGGCATCCGTGGCCTGTGCGAATCCTATGGCTGTTGCCAAAATGAGTAGACCCACCGAGCAGAAGAAATCCTTCATATGTTTCAGATTAGTACAAGTTTGGGCTATTGGGAGTTCGGCCCAAAACGACGCACGATCAGCATCGCGATGCCCGGAAGAGCGATGGCCGCGAGAAAAACAAGAAGGAACGAATCGGTTCGCTGCATGGCCCCTGTATAGGCGTAGACGGCGCTGATGCCGAGGTTGGAAAGTACGGCTGTGAGTGCGAACGAAGGAAACGCCATGCGGAAAGATCCGGCTGCGATGACGCTGGCTTCCGCGAGGACAGGCACAGGGCGGCTGACGATGATGGCCCAGGGTCCGAGGCGTTGAAAGAGGGCGGCGACGCGGTCCAGTTCTTTGGGTCCGACGGTTGCGCGGACGATCTCTTTGCCGGCGGTTTTGCCGAACCAGTAGCCAAGAAAGCTGCCAGTAGTCATGCCGAGCCAGGATGCGGCGAGGCCTTTGGGAAATCCTAGGAGGACGCCGGAGAGAGTGCTGACAATGCTGGATGGGATGGGCAGAAAGACGTCTGCGGCGAGGGCTCCGACGATCCAGAGAAAGACGCCTGCGCCACTTTGGTCGCGGAGGCGGGCGAGCGTCCATGTAGAGAGCGGTTCGTCGAACAGGGCGAACGGGATCAGGATGCACGCGAGGAGCCCGAAAGCGATGAGTGTCCAGCGTAGCGAACTAGGCAAATTTCTTGCCGCATTCGGGGCAGAATTTGGTTGTTGCGCCGAGTTGTACGCCGCAATCCGGACAGAACTTGGGAGATGGCGCGGGTTGCGGAGCAGGGGTTCCGCATTGTGGGCAAAACTTAGCTCCGGCAAGTTGTGTGCTGCAGTTGGAACAAGACAGCCCACCGCCAGCGCTCGCGGATCTGACGTGGGAGTCCGCTGCCATATTCACGCCGGAAGCATAGTCGGTTTGCTGGGCTTTTTCGTAAAGCTGGTTGCGGGCGGCTTCGGCTTTGGCTTGTGCCTGTGCGGAGGCGAGTTGTTCATGGAAGTCCGGGGCGCAGTCTTCGCACTGATTGGCGTTGGGGTTCCAGCAAACGTCGGGACATACCCATTTGCCGCAGCGAGTGCACTGTTTGAAGTGTTGTTTGCCTTGTTCGACGGCTTCTTTGAGAGCGTCATCGTGGGCTTTGCCACCGATGGCGCGTTGAATTTCGTGGGCGGAATGGCCGGCTCCATAGCCTCATCCGAAGAGGCTTCCGGCGGCGTTGAGAAGGGATCCGGCGACGCCGATGACCGAGGTCTGGAAGTTGGACATGAAGCCATTGCCGCGCTTGTCGCAATGAAACTTGAACTGGAATCCTTTGTCGGTGGAAAGGTCGTCGAAGTTGCGGACAAATTGTATGAGCGCCATGTTTTCACATCATAACCCGTTGAGTTGGCTGGCGGCGATATCCAATGCTACAATTTCAGTGTCCGTTCCTCCCTGCGGTGAGGTGCGAGAGTTGGTTGAATCGAGCAGTCTCGAAAACTGCCGTACCTTTACGGGTACCGTGGGTTCGAATCCCACCCTCACCGCCATAATCTTTTCAACTGTTTCCATCGCGTTGAGGCAGCATGCGCGGCTGTTCGGGCTGAATTCGAACATGGTTGGGCGGGATTCCACGCTTCGCTTCGAAGCGATTCTCACCTCTCAACCACTCGGAGAGCGGTCTCGATCCG
>CAZCPL010000151.1:0-14018 GCA_964500255.1 uncultured Solibacteraceae bacterium
GCTCTTAGGCGGTGGCCATGAGACCGAACGTGTCACGGACGCGGACTTGCGCGAGACCAAGCGAGATCGGGCTTCACCTCCAGCAACTGCCGCGCATCCTGCAAGCAACGTTGGATGCGTTCTTCGAGATCGAGTTCCTCTTCATCCAACGCGCGCAACACCGCAGCGGGAACCGATTGGCTCACCATCGCATGCGCAGGGCTATTCAACAAATCGAGGCTCGCCTGCACCACCGAGGGCTTCGGAGCGATATCCAGCCAGATCAGCCTCTCTGTCGGTCGACTCAACGCCACACGCAACTGATCGATCGCCAAGCGCCGCCGCAGGGCGTCCACATCCTGCGTTTGCAACCTCGGACGCTCGGAGATGCGCTGCAAATGCTTGCCACCGTCGAGAACGCAAACAGAATGGAAATCCAAACCTTTCACTTCCGCGGCCGTCAACACCGAAGCCTTTACGTCATCGGGAACCCCCGCAGGCACAGCGGTATCGAGAGAAATCAGCGCGAGGCCGGCACGTCCCGCGAGGTTCCGCAACAGCTCGCAAAGCTCATCCCCAACGGGCGCCGCGCAGTACAGCATCTGATCGGTCGCGTCGTCTTCCACTTCCACATAGCCAGCCCCACCGGGCCGATCGCGCTTTTCGAGCGTCGAATACAGATCCCAAACGCGATTCACCAATAACGCGATCCGCCGCGGACTCCGCAAGTTCGACGTCAGCTTATATTCCGTGGGACTCGAAGCCAGAGCATGCAGAATGTCGTTGAACCAGCCCCACTCAAAATCAGTGGGACGCACCGTCTGCGCCTCGTCCCCCGCCACCAGAATGCTGGGCTTGGCGACCTTCGAGAGCGTCGCCAAAACAAAGGCCTCAATCGCCGTGAGATCCTGGCACTCATCCACCGCGACGCAACCGATGCCCTTCAACGCCGAGGGAAACTTACCGTCGCCTCGAGACAGTTCCTGCGCGGCCTTCCAAGCCTGCCACAATTCAGGAAAGTAACGCTCGGCAAGCGGGCGGCTGGTATCCATTTTTTCCAGACGCGCCGCCACGTCGAGCGCAGCGTTCACCGCCGAATCGCCGATGAAACGCCCACGCCGTTCGCGATACTTCGCATCCGAGACACGAGGTGTGTGGCAGTGTTCGAACCGAGCGATGCCAGCCGGTAACGCGTCGCCGCAAAGATGCGCGTGAAACTCATCGAACAGTGCATCGGTTTGCCCGGACCAGGGTCCCAACGAACGTGCATAGTTCGAGAGATCGGCGCTGAACTTCTTGCGACTCACCGCAAGCGGAATCACTTCCGCATCCGACCTGGTGATGAGACGCAAGAAAGCCGGATAGGTGAGAACCTGAAACTCTCGCGCCTTCGAACAAAACCGGTCGAAGTAAGAACGGGCAATCGCCGCCAGATCGCGCGAGTAGGTGACATAGAGAGTCTTTTCGGCACCGGCCAGATCCGCCGCATGCAGCAGAGCCGTTGTCTTACCCGACCCGGATGCCCCTTCAACAAACGCACACGACCGCGCGCACCGGCGAATTTTTCCTGAGCTTGGGTCCAGGGTGTTGGCCCATAATCCTGCCCACGAATCTCGTTCACATTGACGGAAAGATAGTGCGCCTCAAGTTCCTGGGGCGTGGCCAGTGAATGATCGTCGTGGTGCCGGATGTCCCGCAGTACGACCGCGCCTTCGGGCGCCGTCCTGAATCCCTCGCCGGTGCGCAGTGGCTGCGCACTCGCGGGAGCCCACCACGCATAGAAATGGCTGCCATGATTGCCACCGAGGCGCGATCGACGCCAACCCTTGTTCTCACCGCGCGTCGCTTTGTAGTGCTGCCGCTGCGGATCGATCGCCAGGTGTTGCAACAACAAACTGACTCGTTTGCCGATCGGTGAGTTGCGGTACGACTCCAGCTTTTCCAGAAACTCCTGGTGGCAGAACAAGGGGTGCGCGGCGATCGCAGTCTCTATGTGTCCCATATCGCTTGACTCCGATTCTACCTCCACTCCAACAGAAAATACGAATTATGTTGACATAGCTAGACAACTAACCCATACTTAAGTTGACCTGGACACTCCCGCCCAATCACAGACACGTCTGAGCTAAGTCAGATTGTCTGGCCCCTTTCCTCTTACGCACAGACAACCCAATGAACAGCGAGGATCTTCCCTTGTTCCGGCTAGAATGCTGCCCGGGAGAGAGGTGATTAGACTGCTATGAGTACTTCGATCGATGAGACTCCCGTGGTTCCTGAAGAAGTCTGGCAGGCGTGGTTAGAAAAAGGCAAGAGGGAAGAAGTGACACGTGTAAGAAACGTGCAGATCCTTGCATGCTGTGGCACCGTGATCGTCGCGGCTGTCATTTATGTTTTGCGATCATCCTAGGTTAAGTTTCAGTAGAGAGATAGTTGAATTTCACATGACCAATATTTTCGTCGGTAATCTCAGTTTCAGCACCACCCAGGAAGAACTCCGCGTGGCGTTCGCATCACATGGCGCAGTTGAGCGCGTCAACATCGTCACCGATCGCGACACGGGCCAGCCCCGCGGTTTCGCCTTCGTCGAAATGACCGATCGCAACGAAGCCGAGAACGCAATCCAGAAGCTCAATGGCACGGACCTCAACGGCCGCGACATGAATGTCAACGAAGCGCGTCCCAAGCCACAGGGCGGCGGCGGCGGCGGACGCGGCGCCCGCTACTAACCACCAATCCGATCTCTGTTCCGCCACTCGTTCATTCGACTGGCGGAACGGGACCAAACCCATGACCAACACCATGCAGCAAGGCGACGCGGTCTATCTTGCCGAAGGGCCCTATCAGGGAACTGCGGGAGTTTTCCGGTTTGTCGTCGAAGATCCCAGTTGGGCATCGATCACCGAAACTGACGGTCGCATCCGCAGTCACCCCCTTCTCTGGCTTCGCGCTGGCGTTTTTCCCGCCGGACGCTCTCCGCTGACCCACTCCGCATAGTTTCTTTCAATCCCCCCCTCAGCCTGCAAGCAGTAGCGCAGATCCCGTTGCAAAGTTTTTTGAAATCCGGCGGACTTTAGTTCGCTAGAGCGTATACCCGTACGCGCAAATTTCCTCGCAGGCGCATTCAGTTCGGGCGACCGCTTTGCAGGTGCCTGCACTCACTTTTGACCGCGCTCTTTGCCTTCCCGTGTTTGATTCACTGGATCACGATTCGCTGTTGAACCGCCTCTGTTCCTTGCAGAGGCGGTCATTCTGTTTTCGGATGTACTATGTAAGTGCGGAGGCGGCAGGGGACCCACATCCGTAGAACTGGAGCCAAACTCATGAAGTTCGCCATGGTCCTCATCGCCTCAACCGCGATGCTGCTCGCGGAACCCCAATTCGGCAAGATCCTCGACAAGCTCGGCAGCAAGAACGCAACCGCTCAGGGCAACGACAAGATCGTGGCCGGGCTCAAAGAGGCGCTGCAAATCGGCGCAGGCAACGCCGTCAACCTCACCGGCAAGCCCGATGGCTTTTTCGCCAATCAAGCCATCAGAATCCTCCTTCCTGAAAAGATCGAGAGCGTTGAAAAAGGCCTACGCATGGCTGGCATGGGCAGCAAAATCGACGAGTTCGAGCTCAGCATGAATCGCGCGGCCGAGAATGCCGCGCCGGAAGCCAAGCAGATCTTCATCGATGCCATCAAGGGCATGAACCTCGATGACGGACGCAAACTCCTCACGGGCGGCGACACCGCGGCCACTGAGTATTATCGGCAGCTCACAGGCTCGCTCACCTCACTGCCGTTCATGAAAAAAGACACGTTCGACATCAATACCTATGTGGTGTCAAAAAGCCTCAGCGGCCTGTTTCACGTGCTCGGCGAAGAGGAGCGAAAGATCCGCACCAATCCGGCGGCGCGCGTCACTTCGCTCCTCAAAGACGTGTTTGGGAAATAGTTATCGTTTGACCACCGACAACGTGATCCGCGAAGGATACTGCGCGGAATGGTGCACTTCATTGTGCGCCACCACGCCCTTCGCTTCCGAGTAGTTGTCTCCCCCCGTGTTCAGGTTGCGATCGAACCGCGGAAAGTTGCTGCTCGAAACCTCCACCCGGATTCGATGTCCGGCAGCGAAGTAGTTGCTGGTCGTCATCATGGGCAGCGAC
Source organism: uncultured Solibacteraceae bacterium (assembly GCA_964500255.1). GTDB lineage: Bacteria > Acidobacteriota > Terriglobia > Bryobacterales > Bryobacteraceae > F-183. Next base: position 4,129 of record CAZCPL010000151.1, read on the forward strand.
ACCTTGTAGACCTTGCCTTTCTCCATCCAAGCAACCGGCTTGTCGTATCCATCGCGATAGCGGACGCGCTGAATCGTCTCTTCGATGTTGTAAGCTGTGCCATCGGGCGAGACATCCACCAGCTTGATCGTGAAGTCCGTATCCCTGGCGTCAGAAGAAACATACAAGGTCGTCTCGATGTTGCCGCTCACCTCAAGCCCTTGCGGCAATGGCTCGGTCGAATAGACCATAATGTCCGCACGAGCTTCCATCTTGCGTTGATCGAACGAGCCGCCCTGCACCGCATTGCCTGTGCAACAAACGTTGCCGCCATAGGACGGCACAGGATTCGAGGGATCGTAAGTGAAGCGATCGGCCTTGTCTTGCGCAGGTGCGGCCGTGGTCAACACCCCATCGCCATTGAGGCTGTTTGCCGCACCACCGCTCGCCAGATGCAAGGTCATCGGCTGTGCCCCCGTGGGAGGCCACGTATCCGAGGACTGCCACTTGTTCGAGCCCATCGTAAAATACTTGACCTTCGGCATCTTTTTGAGGATCCCGTTGTCTTCGCCCTTCAAGAAGTGATCGAACCAGCCATAGGTCAACGCATCGTAGTCGAGCCGCGCGTCACCCATGCTGCGCTCGCCGACAATCGTATTCCCGGTCGCGCGCTTGAAGGCACAGTGCAGCGTCGGCGCAATCACGGCGTACTGTTGGTCGGCGATTTCAGGACGCGCCGTTTTGCGCACATGATTGTACGCCGCCAGATTCGGACCCGTCGACACGTCGTACCAGGACATAAACCAAAACCCAGGGATATTGATTTTGGCGTCGTCATGCCACAATCCACCGCGATACCAGGCAGGATCGTTCGGCGCGCGCTTGATCATCGCGCCGCCGCTGGATACTTCCATGCGGTCCGCGAAGATCCCACTCGGACCATCGACGTCCTTCATGATGTCCTGCACAGGCAAGTGCGCAAGCGCCTTCGACCAATCCACCGGAGGCAACTGCTGCGCCAGATCGAATGACTTCGAAACGCGAATCAGATCGGCCTGCGAAGTATTCGGGGGAAACATCGGACGCACCTGATTCTGCTCACCATAGAGCCACGCGATGAACAGCATTTGCACGGCTCCACCGCGATACCAATTGCCTTGCTCGTAGTAACCGCCGACGCGTCCGACGCCCGCGCCAAAACCCTGCGGGATCATCGTCGTGAACCCTGGCGTACCCGTCGCCGCCACCGCCATTTGCCACTCGGCGGTGGACGAGCAGCCGATGGTCCCAACCTTGCCATTGGACCAGGGCTGCGCGATCATCCAGTTCATCGCGTCCTCGCCATCGCTCACCGGTGCGCCCAGAATGTCGTAATTTCCTTCGGAAAAGAAGTGGCCGCGCTCGTTCATCGTGACGAATGTGTAGCCGCGCTTGACGGCCTCAAGTTCGCTCTTCATATCGCGAGGAGCGCCGAGTCTCACGTCCCAGAAGTTGAAATTGTACGGCGTGCGGACGAAGATCGTCGGATACTTCTTCGAGGTGTCCTTGGGGCGGTGGATGTCGGCCGCCATCCGTTTGCCATCGCGCATCGCGACCATCACCTTGCGCTCAACGATCGCAACGGACTGCAGTTCCTTCTCGGTCGCATGGCGCGCGGCCACCACCTGCGGATCCGGAGCCGGACGCGGCTGCGCGTACAGGGTGGCGAGGCAAAGGGCTCCAAGGGCAACGAGTTTCATAAGGCCGATTATGGCACGCCGACGGGCTTGCCAAACGGCGATGAGTTCACTTGAAGAACAACAGTGGACGTTGGAGCCGGTCGCCTCCTCGGGTGGAGCTCACGCCCACATCCCGCACGCCTCGCGCAACCGGGACCGATCTGGACGCCGGAACCACAGTGGAGATCGAGCTCGAAGATCCGGATCGAGTCGTGCCTACTGCCGACCGATGGGTAGTCTCTGAATTAGGGTGAAAGATGACGGTATCGGATTGTTCGTCGCCGCCCGGCCGTTTGTGCGAACGGAGGCCAATTCGATTTATCAAGTCAATGCTCCCCATGGCAAACCGCTGCGATTGGGCCGGACCTCGAATTTCGAGATGACCGGCAGTGAAGGAAGCGAAGAAACCCCTAACTGCTAGACGGCAGCCAGAAAACCAGTACGCGGGCACCCTCATGAAGTGCAAGAAAACGACGCCACCGCCCTCCGTTTTCTGGGCTGTTGTTTAGGAGCCGTGAAACTCTAGTCGGTCTCACAAACTCCCGGCGCGCCATGGCTCGCAGGGACCTTGGCTGCATCGCCGTTCACTCTTTTTGGACAACCCCCTGGCAGTTGCGAAAGGCATCCTTGGAATCCGCCATTCGAGATGGAGCGAAGGCACTAGCGAACATGGTCTAGAGTCAAACTCCTCCACTAGCGCCGAACTGAGCGACGATGAGGTGGGGCGGGCAGATGCGGCGAATCGAGACAGGCGTAGCCGTGGCGGGAAGAGTGCCACGGTACGACATTCTAGAAGTGATCACTTCTAGCGATGCTGAGGAGACGGACAATTGAGGACCTCGGTAAACCCCTCGGCAGACCCCCGCTTGCCACCGTGAAAACAAAATGTTAGTGTTGTGGTTTCGTACTGAGAGACACGGGTTATCCGGCGCAGCCAAGTCCGCAGGATCTGGAAAAATCCCACAGCGCAGTGCGATTGCAGTCTTGGGTCGGGTAGTGGAGAATCTCGAACGGATGTCCCCGGAGCTGCAACAGCGGATCCGCGACACAAAGTTCACAGCCGGAAATCGAACCAGGCATCTCAAGCCTGGGACAGCGGTAAGTTCTTTCCCAAATGTGCAAGTCCTGCGTTGAACAGCCGGGAGACTGCGCATTCCTCCACAATCCACCTGGTAGTCCGCCTTCTACAGAATTCAGTCGTCCGATAAGGAGTAGTTCTCGAACTCATGGACGGAGATCGTAAGTACAAACAGTCCGGATACAATGAATCCGGCAACAACAATGGCAACGGCAACCAACAGAAGCCGCGTCAGCCTCAGGGGCCACGTCCCTCCATCGATACCACCGGGCCCCGCCTGCCTCGGCTGGTGCAAAGTGTGACGGCGTCCCGCTGTTACAGTTGCGCCACGACGCTGCCCGCCGGTATCGATTTCAAGGGAACCTGCCCCAAGTGCAACGCGGCGTTGCATTGTTGCAAGCAGTGTTCCAACTTTGAATCCTCGACGCGATTTCAGTGCCTGAAGCCGATCCTTGTGCGGATCGTGGGCAAGGATATCGCGAACGATTGTGAGATGTTCAGCGAACGCGTCACGGTGGCTCGCGATGTGAAGCAAGGCGCTGGTTCGGGATTGAGCTATCAAGCCAACAATCTGCTGGATCGCGGCTTTCACGGGCAGTCGAATGGCAATGGAAACGGCGGCAACTATCCGCGTCGTGAACAGATGCCTCGCGGCGACGAAGCGCCACGCAACGCGCAAGATGCGCGAGCGGCTTTTGACAATCTGTTCAAGAAGCCGTAGGCTGGCAAGAGTGCGTGTAGCCTCTCTCAACTCCCATCGGCGTTTCGAAATCGAAGAGCGCGATCCTGGCGCTGTGCCTGCTGGAATGGTGCGCGTGCGCACGGCAGCGGTCGGCATCTGCGGATCGGATCTGCATTACTTCAGCGAAGGCGGCATCGGCGATGTCGCGTGTGTTTATCCGATGGTGTTGGGCCACGAGCCTACGGGCCTCGTGGAAGAGTCCGGATACGGATTCGCCAAGGGCGATCGGGTTTCGTGCGAGCCGGCGGTGTTTTGCTATCACTGCGAGTTCTGCACCAAGGGCCGACACAACGTCTGTTCGAATCTACGTTTTTTGAGCACACCGACAGAGCCGGGATTCTTCCGCGACTTCGTTGACCTTCCTCCGCACAATCTGATGCCGCTGAGTCCGTCGATCAGCATTGCCGAGGGTACGCTCATTGAGCCGCTGGCGGTGGTTTTGCATTCGATGGAGTTCATGGCGTTTCAACCGGGCGAAACCGTTGTGGTGTTGGGATGTGGACCGATCGGACTGTTGACGATCGCGATGTTGAGGCTGAATGGCGCGCGGCGGATCTGGGCGATGGAGCCGCTATCGAACCGTCGTAACATGGCAATGGCTATGGGCGCGGACGCGGTGCTGCCGCCGGGAATGGATTCGGTGGAGCAGATCCTGCGCGAAACCGGTGGACGCGGCGTGGATGTTGTGGTGGATTGCGTCGCGAAGGACAATAGCATCAATCATGCGCTGCATCTGGCGAGTTCGCGTGGGCGCGTGGTGATTACGGGGATTCCGTCGGAGGCGAAGATCGAACTGGAGTTCCACGTCATGCGGCGGAAAGAGCTGTTCTTTTACAACGTGCGCCGTTCGAATAACGACTCGCATAAGGCCCTGCAGCTGCTGGAACGATTTCCTTCGAAGTTCGCTCCGGTGATTACGCATCGCAAGCCGTTCGACACGATTCAGTCTACGTTCGAGATGGCGGAAAAATACGAAGACGGCACGGCGAAGGTTGTGTTGACGCTGTAACGCTTGTCGGTTTTGCTGCTTTCTTAGGCGTCGCGGCGCTGCATGCGGAGGCTTTGGCGAACGGGTCCGCCGGGCAAGTCATGGAAGCGGTCGATAGTGACCCATTCGTTGTCTTCGTCCATTGACCAGCGGTCTTCGAGGCGGCGTTCTTTGCCGCTGATTTCCGATTTGGTTTCGACTACCAATGTCGATTCATCCCAAAAAGCACGCACTTTGCGGGGCTTGCCTTGGATGGAAATCTTGATGGGTTCTTCGCCGATCACCAGGTTGCGGTCGACAGTGATGTCGCCGTTATCGTCTTTTTGACGCGTGCTGATGCTCAGTTTTGTGTCTTCGTGCGCGATGGTGTCCACGCGCAGATGGGGAGGGGGGAGGTATCCGAAATTGCATTCGCCACGGATCAGTTTCCACACTCCTGTGAAATTTGGCTTGGACATCGTTCTCTTCGATGCTACCGCGTTGGGCCTAACGCTTGCGTTGCCCGGATGTCCGGCTGCGGTTCGGGGATACCCAAATCGGGGCTTCCTAGCGGGGACATCGCGGCCTCGGGGCAATGGGCCGCGATCATTTCCATGGCAATCGAGGCGCGGCGCACGCGTTCACGGCTCAGCGCGATCACGGTGTTGTCGAGGTGGGTCCCGCTTGGGTAGACATCCGGTGAATTGCGCAGGCCCAGCTTGATATAAACGGGAGATGCCACACGGATCAATTCCGGAAGTTCGTAGTAACGAATGAATCCACCGATGTTGTCAGGTGCCTCGATATAGAAATCGATTGGCTTGGTGATTGCGTCGCGGATGCTGGCGATCTGCGGCAGGCTCAAGTCAGAGGGGACGTTGATGGTATCGGCGCCGAGGCGTTCCTGCAATCGCGCGCTGGCGGGATTCGCGGGTGCCATCATGACCGATGTCTTGATGACTAAGTTACGGGGCAACAATCCAGAGGCGCGGCCCGCGCCGAGCAGTTCCAAGGTTCCGAGGTCGCTCACGAGAACGGAGCGGCAACCCAAATCGCAAGCCCTGACAACGTCGAGAAGACTATCGCGCAACTGGTTCGCACCGCGTGCCGCGAGTGCGAGCGACTTACCGGCTGGGGACACCGCCTGGGCACCGGTATCCCAATTTGCACGCGGCCCGATAAACAGATTGACTTCCATCCGCGCCTGACGGCCCATGGTCATCATGTCGCGGATCTCGCCACTGGTGAGCAGAAGGATGCCGCTGCCCTGGCTGACGCGATGCACCGGAACGGCGCGCTTTTCGGCCTCTTCGATCACGGCAGCCAAGGATCGGGGACCTTCTGTGGAAGGGATCTCGAAGCGATACTGGCCGCCATCGGGGAACCGGAGTTTCGAGTCCGGGCAGACTGCGGGATCGCTGGGCAGGAGGCCCTGAGAGATTAAGAAGTCTTGAACGGCTTTCATGGTAATCTGTTCAGCTTCTCACAAATCCTTCTCACAAATCGGGCAAAGTTACTGGATGACAACAGCGGCGCGGCACATGAGCGTGTCAGAATTACTCGATACCGGGTCGGATGACCACATTTCGCCACGGCCCCTGAATTGCTGCTAGCTTTCTGGCGGGGGCGTGGCATAATCGAACCAAGAGTGCCTGCGTCCCTGCCCTAGTCAGGGTTTTTCCTTGCCTGCTTCCCTTTCCTAGATTGAGCAGGGTAAGGAGGAGATTTTTTCACCATGTACATGATGAGAAGCGCGGCGAGCGCTCTTTTCTTATTGGCGGCAACTCCGTTGCTGCTTCCGGCCCAAGCGCTGCTTACCGGACCCAACACACTGAACTTCACCGCCACGGCGAACGGGCCGAATCCGGCATCGCAGAGTATCGCTATCCGTCACACCGGCGATCCGGCGAAAACCTTCACTTTATCGATCGCGACACTTTCCGGTGGATCCTGGCTGAGCGTTTCGGCAGGTGGCGGCACCACCCCGGCCAAGCTTACGGTTTCGGCCAACGCAGCGGGGCTGCCTGCGGGAACCTATCTGGGAAACATTCAGATCGCGTCCACCGGTGCGCAGGGGACTCGCGTGGATGTCACGCTCACGATTTCGGGAACGAACATTCTGCAAGCGTCCCCGACATCGCTGGGCTTTGCGCGCCAAACGGGCGCAGAAGCGGCGATCCCCGAACAATACATCCTGGTCAACACCACCGGAACCGCGGCCCCTTACTCGGTGTCGTCGACGACATCGGACGGTGGGTCGTGGCTGATCGTATCCGCCGCGCCCACGACAACTCCGGGTCTGGTCGCCGTTCGCGTCAACACCGCGGGACTTTCGCCCGGAAGCTATAGCGGCACGATCACGATCACTGCACAGGGCCTCAGCACGATCGTTGTGCCGGTGTCTCTGTCTGTGAACTTCAACCCGATTCTTTCTTCGCATCCGGTGGAGGCTCGACTGGCGGCCACTCGCAATGGCGCGGCCGCAACACAGCAAGTGAATGTGCAGACCAGCAGCGGGATGGCCGCGTTTTCGGCAACCGCCACGACCACAAGCGGTGGCAACTGGCTGATCGTGACGCCACTGATCAGCAGCGCGCCCAGCAACATCGATATCACGGCGAGCCCTGCAGGCCTGGCTTCGGGAACATATACCGGCGCGGTTACGGTCTCCGCGGCTTCGGCGCAGAATCCATCGCTGGTGATTCCGGTTACGTTTACGGTCACCGATTCCGCAGTGATCATCGCAACGCCGAGATCGCAGGCGATCACGATCGTTTCGAATGTCACGGGAGCTTCGAATCTGGTTCGTGAATTGCCGGCGATCAATGTTTCCGCATCCGCGGTGAACACGTTGTTCAGCACCACCACGGTCACGGCCAACGGTGGCGCATGGCTTTCCGCTGGATCCGTCACTGGAACCGCACCCGGAACTGTGACTGCAGTGGTGGACGCGACAGGGCTCAATCCGGGCATCTATATCGGTCAAATCACGGTGCAAGGCCCTGGCAATTCGGTGGCGATTCCTGTGACGCTTATTGTCACGGGAGGCAGCGCTGAGATCGCCGTCGATCCGCCCTCGGTTGTCTTCAACTATCAGAAGGGACAGACACCGCCTTCGAACCTGCTCGTGAACGTCCTGAGCAGTGGCGCGGCGCTTCCCTATCAATCGACGATCACCTCGATCACGCCAGCGAACAACGCGTGGCTGACGGGCGCGGTCACGACCGGATCGACTCCGGGAACGGCGACGCTCGGCATCAATACTCCGAATGCGTCGACGCTGGCGAACGGCCAGTACACGGCCACGGTGAGCTTTGGCAGTGCGCCCGGCGCGAATCCTGCGATCTCGAATCCGGCGACGCTGAGCGTGACGCTCAATGTTTCGGATACGGCACTGTTCAATGTCAGTCCGGCGGTGGTGGACTTCCTCGTTCCGCTGAATGGCAATGCGCCAGTAGCACGGACGGTGGCGATCACTGCGACGGATGGCAGCGCCAGGGCATTCACGGTTTCGACGGCCACGGCATCCGGCGGCAATTGGCTGCTGGTTGGCCCGACGGCGGGCAACACTCCCTCGAATCTGACGGTGCAGGTTTCGCCGTTCGGACTCGGATCGGGAATTTATGACGGTACGATTCAGATCACGGTTCCGTCGATCTCGGCGACGCCGCAAACGGTACGAGTGCGGATGACGATTCAATCGAACGTGGCATTGACCGCTACGCCGACGGGTGTGACGTTCACGCAAGCATCCGGAGGATCGGCTCCGGCTTCGCAGTCTGTCTCGATTGCGGCTCCCGCGGGTTTTGCATCCTTCCAGGTGACGACTTCGACCTCCGGCGGTGGATCGTGGCTGACGGTGACGCCGACGGGCGGAACGACGCCGCAGACGCTCAGCGTTTCAGTCAATGGGGCTGGGTTGGCTGCGGGCACGTATACGGGATCGGTCGGCATCGTTGCCGGTGGCGTAAACAACAGCCCGCTGCAGATTCCGGTGTCGTTTACAATTGGAGCTCCTTCGTTAGCGGTGACGCCGACTACGGTTAGCTTTACGGCGACTCCCGGATCGTCGGCTGCACTGACGCAGGTGGTGACGATCAACGGTGGCGGACAGTTCACGGCGACGGTGACGTCCAATCCATTCGGTTGGCTTACGGTTGCGCCAGTTTCCGGCGTTTCGCCCGCAACGGTGACGATCACGGCGAATCCTGGAACGCTGGCTGCGGGCACGTATACCGGAACGGTGTTGATCACGGTTCCCGGATTGGCCAACAGCCCGATCAGCATCCCGGTGTCGCTTTCGATTGCGGCCGTGGCTCCTGCTGGTCGCCAGATCATCGCGCAGATCGCCGATGGCGCGGGATGGAAGACGACGATCACGCTGGTGAATCTGGATGCGGTTCCGGCCAGCTACACGCTGCGATTCTTCGGCTCTGACGGTGGGGTCCTGCGGTTGCCCTTTGAGGGTGGCGTGCCCGGGCGCCTCGAGTCGCTCTCAGGAGTGATTCCGGTTGGCGGATCGCGTACGATCCTCACAGCTTCGACCGATGCCACGCTGAGCCAGGGTTGGGCGGAATTGACGAGCGGGCAACTGATCGGTGGCCAGGGGGTGTTCCGTTTACGGGTCACCGGGCGTCCGGATCAGGAAGCAGGCGTCAGCGCCAACCTGCCGTCGTCACGTTTTGTGATTCCCTACGACAACACGCAAGGCTTCGTTTCGTCGATGGCCATCGCCAATACCAATCTCGATCTTTCGCGCGCCACCACGGTGATGCCGAAGCTTGAGGACGGGTCGGTGCTGACCGGCGATAGCGTCAACCTGCCGGCTCGCGGACATACAGCGTTTGCTTTCTCGGAACGCTTCCCGTCGACGACGGGGCGTCGCGGTGCCGCTGAGTTCACCTCAACCGGTGCCGATTTCGCGGCGCTTGGATTGCGGTTCAACAGCGGTGGATCGTTTACTTCGCTGCCCGCGTTGGATGTTCCTCTGGCTCCAGCGACTACCGAAGTCACCCGCGTGATTTCGCAAATCGCCGATGGAACGGGATGGAAGACGCTGATCACACTCGTCAATCTGGATACGGTTCCGGCGGCGTTCACGGTTCGCTTTTATAGAGGCGACGGTTCTTCGTTGATTCTGCCTCTGACTGGCGCTTCGGCTGCGGATGTAATCGACGGGATCATTCCTGTGGGCGGCACCCGTATCATCGAAACTCTCGGTGGCGAATCGGCCCTGGTGCAGGGTTGGGCGCAGTTGACCACTTCGCGCAATGTCAGCGGCGTGGCTGTCTTCCGTCAGCGCGTCGTGGGACGCGCCGATCAGGAAGCAGCGGTCACGTTGACGGCAACGAGTTCGCGCTTTGTGCTGCCGTTCGCCTATCGGCTGGTTGAATGCGCGATACCGGA
>CAZCPL010000152.1:0-8456 GCA_964500255.1 uncultured Solibacteraceae bacterium
GGTGCAAGCCACCGAGCAAGTGAGCGAAATGGCGGCCAACCCCATGATGCTCACCGCGCTCGCGGCCATCCATTGGAATGAAAAACGCCTGCCCGATGACCGTGCAGAACTCTATGAGTCCATCCTGCAATGGCTCATCCGCTCGCGCGAAAAACGCGAAGGCCGCCGCAACGCCAAAGAGTGCGAAACCTGGCTGCGCGCCCTCGCCTATGGCATGCAGACTTGGCCCGAAGGGCGCCTCAAGCAGGCCACCCACGAGATCGCCTGCGAGATTCTCGTCCAAGCACTCAGCATCAAGCTCCGCGCGGCGGCGGACTTTCTCGAGCAGGAACAGCTCGATTCCGGCATAATAGTCAGCCGGCAGGATTCCATCGAGTTCAAGCACCTGACGTTTCAGGAATATCTCGCCGCCCGTGAACTGCTCGACAACTACTCAGACGACGAGCAACAGAAGACGCTGCAAAGCGGGCAGCGCTTCTCGGTCGAATGGCGCGAATTTCTCAAGCTGCTGGCGTTGGCCGCCAAACCCCGCAAAGCGTCCTGGCTCGCGGCCCGTCTCTTGGATGGCTTGGAACAGGCGAATCTCGCCGCCAAGGCCCGTACCGTCGCCATCGTCAAGACCCTGGCCGACGAGCGGCGCGAAGAGGGTGTCGCCGATGAGCGCTACCAGCAGTATGTCCTGGAAATGACAGGACTCTTCGAAGGGAAAGCCGACGGCCAGAACCTCGACATGTGGAGCCGCGCCGTGGCGGCGGAAGCCTGGGAACGCCTCGGCGATCTCGGCCGCCTGCCGCTGCCGCACGAAGACCGCTACTGGTGGCGTGTCGGCAACTTCGACATCGCCCGCTATCCGGTCACGGTCTATGAATACGCCCGCTTTGTGGCAGCCGGAGGCCCAGAGCCGCCCTGGTACTGGCAGGGGCAGCAACGCTATCCCCAACGGCCTGTTGTCGAGATCGACTGGCACGAAGCCTGCCAATACTGTGAGTGGATCTCCCAGCAAACCGGCCATCAGATCCGCTTGCCGAAAGAAGAAGAGTGGCTACATGTCGCCGGATCGCACGAGTACCCTTGGGGCGACACCGAACCGGGCGATGAACACGCAAACTTTGACATGCGAATCGGCGATGTGACACCTGTCGGCCTCTTTCCGAAAGGCGCGCCGACGGGCAGCCCTGTCCGCGATCTGGCAGGCAACGTTTGGGAATGGGGCTTGAGCGACGACGACAAGTGGGACAAGGTGCTGCGGGGCGGCGGTTACCAATATGCAGCGGACTCCCTGCGGTGCTGCGCGCTCCGTATCGGGGTCGAACTAGGCTCCAGGGGCGGCCTTGCCGGGTTTCGGTGTCTCCGGGAAGTCTCCCCTTGATGCTTTTGACTTTTCCCCTTGACCCCCGAGGCGAAGCCTCGGGCTCAGCGCCAACGAGAGACGCTACTGTCTAAGAAAGCTGTCAATGCTGCCGGACGTCCACGTCGCCACGCCGCATCCGAAAAAGTCGACATCCTCAGTCCAAATCGGACACCCCAGGGCAAGTGCTGCCGCGAGGATCGGCCAATCCTCTGGATCATTGCTCGCCGAGTCGCTTCCGCGCTTCAGCTTCGAAATCGCCATACCGATCATGTCAAGCGGTGCCATCGCTTCGCAAAGATCCGACTGCTTTTGAGCGCAAAGGAACCGCCTTCGCGATCCGGCCATTCGGACCAGTAGACACTCGCGGCGCTTCCGTTTTGCGCGTATCACTGAAGAGCTCAAAGGACGCGGCGGCGCGGTTTCAGGTACCGTGGAAAGAGGGAGGGCCACGCGGATGAACATATTGATTACGAGACCAGAAGTCGAAGCATTGTTGCAGCAGCGCCTTCGGGCTACCGGTTGTGAAAGCACGGAGGAGGTCATCTTCCGGGCTTTGCTGGAATTCCAGCCACAAGAGTCCCCTCAGGCGACCCCGCGCACTCCCGGCAAGCGCACATCTGCGGACGCGTGCGCAAAGATACGTGGGCTCGCGGAAGAACTGGACTTGACCCGTGATCCGTCCCCGGGGCGCGACGTTGCGTCGTGACCGGATATCTTCTTGACACAAACGTTCCTTCCGAGGCCATCCGTCTCCGCGTTGACGAGCGAGTAGATGGGTGGCTGCGTTCGCACGATGACGAGTCTCTCTATCTGAGCGCGATCACGATCGGCGAGTTGCGCAAAGGGCTGAGTCTTCATCCCGAAGGAAAGCGTCGTGTGCAGATTCAAGAGTGGTTCGAATCCGAGATCATCCCAATGTTCGCCGAGAGATTACTTCCTGTGACACAAGCAATTGCCGAGCGCTGGGGGATGTTCAGTGCGCGGCAACAAATGGGGAAGCCTCTCAGCATGGCTGACGGACTAATTGCGGCCCCTGCTCTGGAACATGGCCTGACTCTTGTGACACGCAACGTCAAAGACTTCGAAGGCCTCGATGCGCGGATTCTAAACCCTTGGATGGCGAGTTCGCCCAGTGAGTGAACGTTCGGCGGAACCCGCTGCCCTGTGAGAGGTCGAGGCTTCGCCTCGGGGGTCAAGGGGAAAAGTCAAAAGCATCAAGGGGAGACTTCCCGGAGACACCGAAACCCGATATAGTTGACCCAGTAGTCTGGTCCGACCCTGAAACGGTACGCGCACCGCAGGTCGGTCGCTCCATCGTCGTAAGCGCCGCCCCGCAGCACCTCCGCGTTCTTGCTGCCTGTCCATTCCCAAACATTGCCCGCCATGTCTTGGATCCCCGTCTTCTCCGTCGCACCCAGCGGGAACAGCTCCACCGGCGTTGGATGTTTCCCCCAACTGCCTTCGAAGTTCGCGGTGTTGTCGCCGGGGTCCGCATCCCCCCAGGGGAACTTCCTCGCCTTCCCGTCATCAGGTGCTTTTCCGCGCGCCGCATACTCCCATTCCGCCTCAGTCGGAAGTCCACGCCCGCCGGCCCAGCGGCAATACTCGTCCGCCTCATGCCAAGTCAGACACACCACAGGGCGACTCGGATGCTCTAACTGCTCCTCCCAGCCAACGCGCTCTTTCCATTCCGAATCTGGGTCGATCTGGCAGCCATCGAGGTACTTTTCATACTCGAAGACGGTCACCGGATATCGCCCAATCTGGAACGACGGCATCGACAACAGCTCGCTGACCGGCTCGCCGTCGCAAGCTTGGGGATCGTAGTTGGGCAGCTTCGGATCCTTCTCCTGCGCCCCCATACGGAACTGCCCCGCCGGAACCGTCACCCAATACGCATCCTGCTGCGGCAACTTCAACCGCCGGTCCTTGCCACCCTGCGCCAGCGCCTCAGCCGCCGCCACCCGCACCGCTACTGGAATCGTGCCCACCACCTTGGCATCGAAGATCGCTTCCACTTTCTGCAACAGCGAATCGTACTCTGCCTGCATCGCCGCATCCAACCGATAGCCTGCACTCAGATCCTGCAGCATGCTTCCCATCAACCCGGCCGTATAAGCCTGGCCTTCCAGATCCTTCATCCAGGCCGCTTTGCGATTGAGCATCGACGACAGCAGCCGGTCGAGCGTCTCCGGCGCGACCGAATCTTCCAGACACCCGGCCAGCAAACGCAACACTTCTGGCGATTGTCGGCTCTTCATCAGGCTGGCCACCACCTTCCGTCGCAACTCCGGGGAATCCGCCAGATAGAGCGCCGCCAGATACTCCTGAAAGCTGCGATGCCGATAGACCAGATCGCCGCCGCGCTCGCTCACCAGACACGTTTCCCGCTCCGCGCCTTCCAGAAACTCGCGCGCCTCCGAAAAGCTCACTCGCAAATACGGAGCCAGGTTCTGCGCCGCATCGCCATAGCCGATCTGATACTTCTGCTTCGCCTTGCCTCGAATCATCTCCAATGCCAAAAAGCTCAGCCCGCCGCGCAGTTGCCGTTCCCGCGCGTGGTCCGGCTCGCGCGACTGGATCAGCCATCCCGTGATCGCCTTGAACAACTGCGCACGCTGCTCGGGCAGCTTGTGACTCTTGCGGGTCAGCGCCGCGAGCATGGTCAACATCAGCCGGATTTCGCGCCATCCGTCGGATCGCCGCCTTCGCCTTCAAGTTCTCCCGCAGGCTCGCTGCGTGCGTCTGCGAGTCGGTCCCCGGCACTTTGTTCGTCCAGAGCGTGATGAAGTGGTCCACCTCATCGCGCGTCATCTCATTGATGGGAAAGCGCGGCACCTCAATGCCCTTCAACAGGCTCCGCTGCGAATCCTCTTCCGCTTCCGGACGCGTGGTCAACACCAGCCCGCAGGCGAACGTGTCGATGGCTTCTTTGAATAGCTTCGCCAGCGCCGCGCGCCTGGTCGGGGAGGCTTCATCGAGTCCGTCGAGAAAGAGGATGGCTTCGGGGTCGCGGAGCTTTTCCGCAAAGTAGGCTTCTGAGAGGTTCCAGTTCCACTTCGCGCTTTGCCAGGCGAAACATTGCGCGACCCAACGCGGATCCGCGGTCCCGGGCGGGCCATCCGGATACCGTTCTGCAAGGTAGGTCTCGAACTGCGTGACCTGCACCCACAATGGCGGGCTTTTGTAATGAACCTTCAAGTCGTCCTGATCCGGGTGGAGCATGGCGTGGACCGCGCGCCTCAAGAAGGTGGACTTGCCGCTGCCCGCGAGTCCTTCGACCACCAGGACGCGATTCTGGTTGAGAGCATCGGAAAGCAGTCCGCCGCTGCGAGTGCGCGACGGCACCCAGAGATCTTTGATTAAGACGAATCGCTCGGTGCCGGTGACGCCCAGCGCCGGGAGTTCGATGTGCTTGGTCTCTTTGTCGAGGTAGGCGAGGTAGCGCGCGGGGTCCTGCTTTGAGAGGATGCCGTCGAGGCCGTGCTCGGTGAGGAACCGCTCGATCACGGGCATCGCAATGACTTTGGCCACGGAAAAGTCGGTGACCTGGACGATCCCTACGCAACAGTAATTCGGCGGATGGATCGCGTACTCGGCGACGCCTCCGCTGATGCCTTCTTCCACGCCTCCGGTCATTTGGATGGTGGTTTCGGTCTTGAGCTGAATTGGGTGGGCTTCCGAATAGTAGGTCTTGTTGGGGAATCCCCGCAGAAACAGATCTTCGCCTTTGAGTTTGCCCTGTGGCCACTCCCAGTTCGGACGTTCAACTTCCGGCAGACTCTGCTTGTCCTTGGGCTGCAGTTTGAGAACCGCGAGATCGGTCTTCGCATCGCTGCAATGTTCCCGCGTTGTTGTGAATTCCTCGCCGTTGATGGTGACCTTGATGTTCTTCAGGGCGTGCACACTCTGGTGGCTGGTGACAACATGCCGGCAGGTGAGAATGAGGTCGCGAGCGAGCACGACGCCGGTTCCGTGGACTGGAGTCCCGGTGCCCCGGTCCGTACCTTCGATCTGGACCAGATAATCCGGCGGCAGTGGCGGTTTCAGCAGATTCACAGGAAGCCAATATAGCAGGGGCGTATCCGGCATATCTCAATCGCCGACTCCGAAATCGGCCACTCACCGCCTTCGATTTGGAGCCGTATGGTATAAACAAGCAAGAGGGACAACCCCTTCCGCAAAACCGCCCGGTTCACGCCGTGGCGGTTTTTCTATTTCCAGGAAACGAGGTGCAAACAACAACATGACCCAAACGAATCCCAAAACCCGTCACACAACCGCCCCCGGACCTCTCAGGATACCCAGGTTCCCACGACACCTCGGCGATACCGCGCCCGAAGCCACGTTACATCTTGCAAAACACATCGAAAATGCAGAATGGAACCCGGCCACTCAATTGAAAACAATCACAACCGGCCACCCCGAACCCGAGCCTCGGCGGGCCACCCAAGCCGCCACGTTACACCTCACAAAAAACCCAAAACTCCCCACCATTTTTGCAGTAACAAACCCGACGCACCCGTCTGACGAGAACCAAAGCGTCCGCAGTCGTCCCGGCGCGTCTGTCCGGCAGTCCGGCAGTCCGGCCTTCGCAGAACCGATCAGCGCGGGACCCGAACCGCCGCTTCGAAGATCCGCCCGCAGGGCCTTTTTGAAGGCCTTCGCCGCTAGCCAACATTGGTGGCGGCGTGATCAAGCAACGCATCGGACGGAAGCGGCGTTCTTCGTTTACGGCTTCTCAAAGAGCGACCGCTCAATTTCGGAATCGCTGAGGAAAGAACCTTCAAGAACGCTGCTGGCCATCTCTTGGCGCTGAATGCAAAGCAAATCGGGACGCTGCTAAAACAGGGTGCCTTTCACGAGGTGAAATCAGATGAACAATAGTAAGAAGTATCCAAATGAGGCCATGGCGTCCATCCATGAAGCGATGGAAGCGTTGCACGGCGTCGGCGCAGTCTCACGGCAGACCATGCGCGAATTCGACGAAACCTGCTTGACGCCCGTTCGCCTCTTGAACCCTTGACGAAATCAAGGCGATCCGCGAAAGAGAACGGTGTTCGCCAACTACCTCAACGTCACCACCAGTTTGGTGAGCAAATGGGAACGCGGCGAGAGGCGCAAAGGGGTCGGCATAGGGTGGACTCAGCTCAGTCGCCTGGCAGCGCCCAGTTCGGACTATTACTCCTGGATCCTCAGCGGCTTACACGGATCGATTTTGTATAGCAACTCCGGCACGTCATAATTAGGCAGAAGTCGAAACTCATCCCAAGGCCGCCAGGACCCACTCGGTCCCGGTGGTCTTCGTGCATGGAAAGGGACCGCAAGATAAAAAAAGTTCGCAAAACGAAGTCGATCCGAGCAAGCTTCGAAAAACAAAAAAATGCCGAGCGAACCTGAGAAAGGAGACAAACGCCGATGGCCATCACACAAAACAAAAACGCCCGGCAGCCCCTTTTCAGGAACCACCGGGCGCTCTCTCAGAACACGAACTTAAGCCATAAAGGCCGCCTGCGCAGCCGCCAAACGAGCGATCGGCACACGATACGCGGAGCACGAAACCCAGAACGAGACAACGGCTTCACTCAGGCGATTTCCACAGGTCATTCTCACCCTGATACCCTTGATTTCATGCGAGCCACACTACTCGCCCTTGTTTTCCTCTCTCTCATGAACGCGCAGACTCCCCCGAAAACACGGGCCGAAATCGTTACCGACACCCTTCACGGGGTCCAGGTGCAAGATCCTTACCGTTGGCTGGAAAATCAGGACTCCCCTGACACACGCCAGTGGCTCGACGCTCAGACCAAGCACACACGGTCGATTCTCGACAAAGTGCCGGGCCGCGAAAAGATTTCCAAACGCCTATCGGAACTGCTGCGGGTTGAAACCATGTCTCCTGTCGCCAGCCGCCCCGGCGACAAGCTGTTCTATTGGAAACGTAAGCCGGAACAGAACCAGCCCGTTCTGTTCGTCCGCGAAAAACAGAATCCCGAACAGGTCATCATCGATGCCAACACGCTGTCCAAAGACGGATCGATCTCAGTCCAAGTGCTCGATGTTTCGCGCGATGGCAAACTCCTCGCCTACGCTCTGCAAAACGGAGGCGAAGACGAAATCGTCGTCAAATTCCGCGACCTCGAAACCGGCAAGGATCTCTCTTTCGAACTGCCGCGCACACGCTACTGGGCTCTCGCGATCCAGCACGATCGCAGCGAAGTCTTCTATGTCGCCTATGACAGCAAAGGTCCGCGGCTCTACAGCCAAGCCCTCACCCCAAGCTCGCAGGCGAAGCTCCTCTATGGCGAAGGCGTCACCGACGATCAAGGCGTTGCCTTCTCGCTCTCGGATTCCGGCAAGCACTTGGTCATCAGCCACTCGTTCGGCTGGGCGATCACCGATGTCTACTTGCACGATATCGCCACAGGTAGAACCACACCCATCGCCGCGGGCTTGAAGTCGCGCTTCGAACCAGTGCTCGGCGGTGAGACGCTCTTCCTTTTCACCAGTTGGAAATCTCCTAACGGCCGTGTCCTTTCCGCACCCATCTCCACCGCCACGTTCGATTCGCTCAAAGAAATCGTCCCCGAACGCCAAGCCACGCTCGAAACCGTGATCACTGCCGGACATAAGCTGGTGCTCAACTATCTGGAGAATGCGTCGTCCAAAGTCCGCATCCACAACCCTGACGGATCGCTGCTGCGCGAACTCAAACTGCCCGGTATCGGCTCCGCCTCAGGACCCTTCGGCGATTGGGATCAGGACAACGCCTGGTATGGCTTCACATCCTACAATCAGCCCAACACCTGGTACAGCTACGCCATTTCCACCGGCGACCAAAAAGTCTTCTTCAAGCCCGATGTCCCTGTGGATCCCACGCAAAGCGAAGTCACGCAGGTCTGGGTGACCTCGAAAGACAAGACGAAAGTCCCGATGTTCCTCTTCCACAAGAAAGGACTCAAGCCATCCGCCAAGACACCCGTGCTGCTCTACGGCTACGGCGGATTCAACGTCAACCTCACGCCCGCCTTCAGCGCCACCAATCAGGTTTTCATCGAAAACGGAGGCGTTTATGCGGTTCCCAATCTCCGCGGAGGCGGCGAGT
>CAZCPL010000152.1:8466-13913 GCA_964500255.1 uncultured Solibacteraceae bacterium
GTTCGGCGAAAAGTGGCATCAGGCCGGGATGTTCGAAAACAAACAGAACGTCTTCGATGATTTCATCGCGTCTGGCGAATGGTTGATCGAACACGGCTACGGCAGCAAGCAGACGCTCGCCATCAGTGGCGGATCCAATGGCGGCTTGCTCGTGGGTGCCGCGATGACACAGCGTCCCGATCTGTTCCGCGCGGTGATCTGTGCCGTGCCGCTACTCGACATGGTGCGCTATCACCAGTTCAAGGTCGCCAAGCTGTGGGTGCCGGAATATGGCTCTTCTGAAGATCCGAAACAGTTCGAATATATCTACAAATACTCGCCATATCATCGCGTCAAGAAAGGCGCGAAGTATCCATCGGTAATGTTTGTCACTGGCGATTCGGATACCCGTGTCGACCCGCTGCATGCGCGCAAAATGACCGCACTGGTGCAGGCCAACACAGGCTCGAATCATGCGGTCATGCTGCATTACGATACAAAAAGCGGACACGCCGGCGGCAAACCTGTCAACAAGACGATTGAAGACGCCACCGACATGCTGTCCTACCTGTTCGGCCAACTGGGAATAACGGTCAAATAATTTATGCGCCTTGCGGCATTTCTTTTCGCTCTCTGTTCGTTCGGACAGCAACTGCAGCCGATTCGATATAACCCCGGGTTCTTTGCCACGTCACTTTCGCGCGGCGACGACGCGACGTCAGAACCCGTGCCGCTAGGCTTCAACGTCAACTTTTACGGCCGATTTCACAACGTCGCCCATGTGAACACAAACGGCAACATCACACTCAGCCGCCCCCTTGAATCTTTTCTTCCCGTGCCGCTGGGGCAATTGAAATCGGATATCATTGCCGCCTTTTACGCCGATGTGGATACGCGTTCTTCAAACACTCGAGCCGTCTCATTCGGCTACGATTTGGCCGACGGTCGCTTTGCCTTCGCCGCAAACTGGTTCGATGTCGGCTACTTCAGCCAGAAGCACGACAAGCGCAACGGCTTCCAGATCGTCATCGTTGACCGCACCGACACCGGCGCTGGCAACTTCGACATTGAGCTCAATTACGGCTACATTCAGTGGGAAGCTGGCGATCTTTCCGGTGGCGTCAACGGCATCGGAGGCATCGGCGCGCGCGCTGGATTCTCTTCGGGTAGCACTACCTACGAACTCTCCGGATCCGGCTCGCCAGGCAGCTTTCTCGACTCTTCCGTCACATCACTCGTGAGGCGGCGCCTGAACAACGACGTCCCCGGGCGCATCTATTTTCAATGCCGCAACGGCATCGTCCTACAAAGCCTGATCACAAACCAACCGGCGCTCAGCTTCAGCCTGCCGCCGCGCATCGTTGCGTCGCGCCCGCTGAGTTTCTCGTCTTCAGGGAATCCGATCCCCGCCACCATTGCCTCAAACGCCCCGTGGCTGCGGGTTTCGCGCTCCGAGGTCACGACGCCCGCCGCAGTGGATGTCCTGGTGGATAGCGGTATCCTGCCCGTCGGACTCCATCAGGCCTTACTCACCGTTACGCCCGCGAACCCACAGATCTCCGTTGTGCGCGTGCCTGTCACTTTGAGCGTCGGGCAGCCCGCCCCTGTCTGCAATTACGCTTTGAACGCAGGCAGCCTCTCTGTTTCCGCAGCCACCGGACGCTATGGCGTCGACGTCAAGGCCCCCGCCGGATGCTCTTGGCGAGCGTCCTCGAATGTCGACTGGATCCGTATCGCCACAGGCAACGAAGGCGCTGGTGACGGCAGTGTCGGCTTCGAACTCTCTCCCAATCCAGCCACCGGCACCCGGGCCGGAACCATCGTTGTCGCGGGACGCACCTTCTCAGTACTTCAAGGTGGGACCTCGGCGCAAACTGTAGCCGATTCGCGTGTCTGTCGCATCGAAACCCTCGCCGGCAATGGCGACGCGGCCTACTATGGCGATGAAGTCATCAATTCCAATTCCATCGCTTTCAACAATCCGCTCGGCGTCTTCGCAACGCAATCGAACGCCGTCTTTATTGCCGATACAGGCAACAAGCGCGTCCGCCGCTTCACCACCGGCTTCGTCAAAAATGTCGAGACACTGCGTTTCGACCCCACCGCCATCGGCTACGGACCCCAAGGCGACATCTACCTCACCGATTCCAAGAATCACCAGGTCTATCGCATCACCTACGATGGGCGCTTCGAACTCTTCGCCGGTACGGGCGACCCCGGATTTGGCGAACCCGGCTACAGCGGCGACTTTCAACTCGCCCGCGCCGCCAAGCTCAATGCACCTCGCGGCATCACCGTTGGTTCGAACGGAACCGTCTATATCGCCGATACGGGCAACCATGTGATCCGCGCCGTAGACCGCATCACGGGCGTCATCACGACCTTCGCCGGGCAGGGGCGCCCCGGTCTCGCAGGCGACGGCGACTACGCCCGCAACGCGCAGTTCACGCGACCGGAAGGGCTCTCGTTCGACAACAAGGGCAACCTCTATATAGCGGATACCGGCAACCATCGCATCCGCAAGATCTCACCGGAAGCGCTGCTCACCACCATCGCGGGCTACATCGGCGCGGGCTTCACCAACGACGGGCAGCAGGCTCTCCTGTCGCGCTTCAACTCGCCAAGTGGCGTCGCCGCCGACACTCTTGGCAATGTCTATATCGCGGATCGCGGAAATCATCGCCTCCGTATGATCCGGCCCGATGGCGTGGTCACGACAATCGCTGGAACTGGCCGAGCCGGATTCAATGGCGATGGCATCGGCAATCTCTCACTGCTGTCCTCGCCGAATACCGTGAGTGTCGATGGCGAGGATCGTATCGTGCTCGCCGACTCCGGCAACAACCGTCTGCGGCGCATCTCTTGCGCGCCGGGCTTACTGCCGTCGGAAACACAGCCCATCGTTTCGGATGCTGTGAGCACCGCCACCACACAGCCGCGCATCACCGCTTATTCGTATCTCACACTGCGAGGATCCAAGCTCGCCCTCACCACCGCCAACTGGGATGCCTATTTCCCTGACTCCCGCACGCTGCCTACCGAAGTCGCCGGCGTGCGCGTGAAAGTGAACGGCAAGTTCGCCTATCCATACTTCGTCAGCCCAACAGCCGTGACCGTAATTACGCCGGGCGAACTGGTGACAGGGACTGTCCCCATCGAACTCTCGAACGAGAACGGCGTGGCATTCACCACGGCGGAAATCGCGACCTTCGCTCCGGGGCTTTACACCAACGAAATCGAAGGCCGCAAATACGTGGCAGCGACGTTCCCGAACGAGTTGGAATTAGTGGGTCCGGAACGGCCCGCCAAGCCCGGCGATCGCGTTGCGCTGGTGGCCACCGGCCTCGGGCCAGTCTTTCCTCTCGTTCCGGAAGGCCAACCGCTGGCCGCCGCGGCATTGGTACCGGCGGCATCGAACCTGAAACTGTTTCTGGAGGGGAAACAAGTGGCCGTGCAATCCGCCACGATGACATCACTGGGCTTGTACGAGGTCGTGTTCACGGTCCCAGAAGGACTGGCCGGAGATGTCACCGTCGAACTCCAAGTCGGAGGAGAATCCACGCAGAGCGGGGTTTTGCTGGCCGTTTCGACCACGGCCCCCTAACCGCTCACGGATTGCCGTTGTCCCAACACAAGCTTGAAAGTTGCCTGGCGACATCCCGACCGGCCGCGAATGCTCTTCTCCAAGGGCTTCCGAGTGTTTTGTCGGTTCGGTAGTGATCGAGGCGGGCTGCAAGACAGTGCTTGGATTACGCCTTCAAACAATCCGGAATGTGCTGGTCCGTCCGCGGAGCCCCCTTTATACGCAAGAAGCGACAACTCCAAAAGGGACCCATGTGCGCACTGTTGGGTCCCCCCGGATTGTCTACAACTGTATGTGAGTCTAGGCTAAAACCGACTTGCAGTACTCGAAGCACTTCTTCACCTCGGCCACCGTGTCGGCGCCGCGGTATTCGTACTCGATGTTGGCCGGGATCTTGTACTTCTTGGCCTTCATCAACTGCAGCACATCCTTGATTTTGGTATCGCCCTTGCCGAACTCGACGTTCGCACCCTGATTGCGCCCGCGATCCTTGAGGTGCAGCGTCACGATGCGCTTGTGATTCTTGGTGAGGTAATCCACTGGATCGAAGTTGGCGGCAGTAAAGTGGCCGATGTCGAGGTTCACGGCGATGTATTTGCTCTTGCCTTTCATCGCTTCTTCGAAGTTCTCGGGGGTCGCAAACTCGTTCGCACGGATGTTTGAGTGATTGTGCATGCCCACATAGACCTTGTGTTTCTTGGCGAAGGGATCGATGCGGGCGGCGGTCGAAACATTCGACGATGCGGTGATCTTGTCGGTGCCCAAAGCGCGAGCGATCTTCATGCCATTCTCGATTTCCAGATCGGACCAGCTATCGCGGAAGCTGATGTTTACGGCATAACACTTCACTCCGGCTTCATCGAACTTCCTGCGGAATTTGGCGAGTTCTTCCCATGGCGGGGACTTGCGCCAAGCTTCCTTATCCTTGTTGTCCTTGGGCTCAATGTGGCCCGAGAACAGTTCGCAGTAGCCGAGCCCGATTTGGGTCATGGCTTGCAACATCGCGTCGAAGGATCGATCGCGGAAGCTATAGGATTGGGCACCGAGCATGACGCCGTGGACGATGGAGTTGACGGAAGGTGCAGCGATGGCGCGTCCGAAATTGAGGAACGGCGCGGCAACGGCGGTGTAACGAAGCAGGTCTCTTCTCGATTGCATACGCCCGCCATCATATCATTCACGCAGTTTCATTCGTTGCATTTCGATCTAAGATGGCAACCATCCGGCGCTTGGCAATCCGAACGCACAAGTGAACAACTCGCTGTTTGGGTTCCTTACATCGCAGGCGAACCGGGCCGCGGGCGATTCAGTGGATGGGCGGATGACTTTCTGAAATTCGAGTTGGATCTGGTACAATCGGTGAAGTGGTGCGGCTAGAAGTACGCGCTGTGCCATTGCCTTCCTTTCTAAGATGGCCAGGTAGCTCAGTTGGTAGAGCAGCGGACTGAAAATCCGCGTGTCGGGGGTTCAAGTCCCTCTCTGGCCACCATCCTCAGTCGGACTTCTTTCCGGGCATCGCCCACAGCGGCTCGTTACGAGCCATTCAATCGGACTTCGATGGCCCCCGCATCACCGCATTCAAGAACACTAAATTCAGGCCATCCATATAAGCTCGGTAATTGGGATCCGAGGTAAAGCCAATTACGTTCCCGCGTCCATCTTTCCGATGCACCAGAAACGGTTTGTAGGCCAGTTGCTTGCGGTACTCATCCCAGATATAGCCGCTGGCCATCACTTGATCCGCGCCCAAGTAAACCCCGACATTGGTGCCTTTGTCGGCCTTGAGCGGCGAGTAAATCGTACGTCCTGAAACCAGCGGATTGACGATTTCGGGGGCACCTGACGAAAGCCAATGATCCGGGTCCATCCTGGCGCGCGCCAGGAT
>CAZCPL010000153.1:0-13072 GCA_964500255.1 uncultured Solibacteraceae bacterium
CGATGACTGCGTCGTTGGGCCCGGGTGTTGGGTTAAACTTGCCGTACTTGGAGTCAATCGCGCTTGCCAAGCCAGCCGTAGCCAATGCCGGGCGTTCGTTGAAGACGGTGTCTCCGTTGGTGTCACGCCCGGTGACGATGTTGAACGGACGACCCGAGTTAGCGGTGATGAACGGATTCATGGTCACGCCCTTCCACAAGGAAAGCGATCCGCCGAGAAACAGGCGCTGCCTGGTGTTGAATGACGATGCGCTGTATTCGGAACTCAAATCGTAGGTGTTCGCCGGCAACGACCCAACGCCATCGGTATCGGACTTCGCGTCCTGAATGACGAAGCTTCCGAACAGCGTGACTCTGCGATTCGGCCGGGCGCTGCCGCCGATGATGACTTGATTTTGACGAAGGAATCCGGTGGATTCGTATTGGAAGATGTTGCCGACGGGGCCATACGGCCGGGCACCGTTCAACAACGGAGCATTGATGTTGCGGGTGCGTAGCGAGTGCACGCCACGGGTGTTGACGAAGTTCACATTCATGCTGATTGTCTTGGTCAACTGGCGCTCGATGCCGAGGCTGTTTTGCATGAGCACCGGCGATTGGATATCGCTTGCCACTTGCCGAACGGTCTGTGCGACGACGTTCTGCGAGATCGTCGCAAGGCTCGGAATCACAGGAAAGAACGTCGGATTCGGCACAATGTAGTTCTGCTGCGTCGTGCCGTTGAAGCGGGTCGCCTGCAGGGCCAGGTTCTGCGCGATGCGGTCGTAGAAGAAGCCCGAACCGGCGCGGATCACGAACTTCGCCGGATTGCGACCCTTCTGTCCCACGCCCCAGGCCAGACTAAGCCGTGGCGCAAAACTTGAGAAGTTGTTGACGTTGGTCTGCGCTTCGTAGCGAAGTCCGGCACTGAGAGTGACATTGGGTTTCCAGCGGAAGTCGTCGGCGATGAAGATGCCGATGTCGGTCTGGTTGACGTTTGCCAGTGGAGTTCCGCCGTTGATGGTGAGCTGGGTGGCTCCGCCGCCGCGCAGGCGGACTTCGGCGGGCGTCAGTCCCTGTTGATTGAAGAACAGCGTGCGGCGGTAGCGTTCGAGCGAAGTGACGATGGATGTCTGTCCGGGAATCGCGTTGTTACTAGCGTCGAGCAGAGGTGCCACGCCGCCGGTAAAGACGAAGGTGCCGCCGAAGTTGTTCGGCGAGAAATCCGACAGGGCGCTGCGTCGCAGGCGTCCGCCGAACTTGATGGTGTGCTGCTTCCAGGTGCGCGTCGAGATGTTGTTCAACTCGAAGCTGTTCGCAGTGTTGTAAGCGTTGCCGATCTGCGCGCCGCCGCCGGTGAAGGCGTCCAGCACTTGAATCGTCGGGATCGTGTTGTCTCCCGTGTTCTTGAGATTGGAATGCTCGTACTGGAACCGGGTTTCGTTGATCAGGTTCGGGTTGAGAATCGAGGTCTCGGTCAACTGAATCGTGTGATCGGTATCGATTCTGTCATAGGCTCGGCTGCCGAGCGAAAACTCTCCGATTCCTTCGCTTTGGTTGTTGGTACGACCGTAGGTGTAGCGTCCCACCAGTGTGTTGTTGGTGGACAGCGCATAATCCATGCGAGGGGTGATGCGCAGACGGCGCTGCGGCGTCACGATGGCCTGCTGTAAACGCGAAGGCGCGAGGTTGGCATCGAGAATGGTAGCGTTGATCACGGCGTTGTCGTCGATTTGGCGATTGTCGGCGTCGATAGAGAACGACGTCTTCTTGTTCAGCGGCCCGCCGAAGTTGAAGCTGAAGGTGCGCGATTGAAATGACGCGCGTTCGGCGAGAAACGGATTGCGGGAATTGAAGACGGAGTCGTTGAAGCCTAAGCTGGCCTGGCCGCGGAAGCGGTCCGCTCCAGGTTTCGTCAGGATCTCGATACGACCAAAGCCTTGTCGGTCGAACTCCGCCGAATAAGGATTCGAATTGATGCGAATCTCGCGGATGGCGGACTTGGGAGGCAACTGCCCGCCGGAGAATCCGTCGACGAAGATTTGGCCACCGTTGGGGCCTGCGGAAGGACCCGCCAGCGCCTGCAGATCCGATGCAAGTTGATCGGGATCGTCGGAAAGCGTGTCGAGATCGGCACCGCGCAGTACCAGTGCGCCGGCGTTTTCTGTGGGGTCGACACCGACTTTGCCGCGCTCGTCGTCGCTGACGTCCACTTCCTGCTTCTCGAGGGAGACCACCAGCGTGATGTCGAGCGTCATATTGGCATTGACTTCGATGGGCTTTTCGAACTTGCCAAACCCCTGTAGCGTGGTGCGAAGGGTGTACTTGCCCGGGCGCAAATTTACGAACTTGTATTCGCCTTCCTGGCCAGACTGTACGCGCTGTTCGCCTCCCATGCCTCGCAGCACGACTTGGGCTGCGGGAACCAGCGCATCCTGCTGATCTTTGATGCGTCCACTCAAGGTCAAGGTCTGCGCGGAACTGAGCGCAGCGGATAGAAACGCGATCGCCAGCGTTAAGGCACAGTTCCAGCTTTTGTTTTTCATTTCGAAATTCCTGTTTGTCTCTCGTAGCGGGTTAGGGGACCATCGACGGGAACCCGAGGTCCATGCCGCCGCCGCCCATACCGGGGCCTCGGCTCGCGTTCGCCTGCTGAATGCCAGTGAGGATTCCTTCGACTCCCGCAAGCATTGTAATTGCTGTAATTTCGTCGTTCTTGAGGCCCTTGGTGTGAGAAATCACGACTTGATCGCCCACTTTAAAGTCGGTCACTTTGAGCTGTGGCAGACGGTCGAGCATGCCGGACATGTCGGCTGAACCACCGCCGGGACGTCCACCGGATCCTGGACCGCCAGGACCCGCCCCGAGGCCGCCTGGACCCCCGGGACGCATCGCTCCGGCGGTGCCGCCACCTAGCGGAACCGGAGATGCTCCGCCGCCTGGGCCCTGGCGCATTCCGCCACCGGCAGCCATACGGCTGAAAAATTCCGGCAAGCGCTTCAACTGCGAATCCGCCGCAGTCTTGATCGTCACCGGCTTGTTGGTTTCCCAGTTTTTCGCCTGGATCTCGCCCGTCTCCCCGTTGATCGACACGATTGTCGCCGCCGTATTGCGGAAGGTTCCGAAGACCAGCTCTTCCGCAGCCATTTCGGTTCCATCGGCGTTCTTCTCTCCGATGACGCGCACTTGATCGTCTTTCGCCATCTCTGCAACCGCGCCGTTCTTGGCATCCGCGAACCGGATCGAGTCAGGTGCGTAGCGGCGAATCACGGTCTTTTCGCCGATCTTGACCAGCACTTCTTTTGGAGCGGCCTGCGCCGTCATGGAAGGCAATACGAGCTTTACCGCGTCGCCTTTGGCCGAAACGATGCGTCCGGACCAGCCGCGACGGGTCCACTCGGCTTTGTCGCGTTCCTGCTTCTTCACGATTTCCGCTTTGGACATCACGATGACGCGCTGCGCCTCCATCGTTTTCAACTCGGCGTTCAGAAGTCCGGTGGCAATCACCCGGTCGCCGGTAACGACGGCCGTCAAAGCAATCGGCTGAGCATCCTTCAGATCTTTCGCTCCGGGAGCCGTCTTGATGACCTTGCCAGCCTCAGCCAAGCCCACGGCGAAGATCTCACCTTGGTCGTTTTTCACAGAAAGCTGCCTGGTGGCGGGATCCACCTGGGTGACGACTCCGAGCACCCTTTGGGTTTGTCCGAAGGCCGTTAAGGTTGCGAGAAGCGCGATGGCGATACGTGTGATGTTCATCAAAAGTTTCAGGTCTCGATACTATAAGACGCCACTTTCTGGTCGGAAGGCACTAAAAGAGTGTAAAGCCCATGCAAAATATGCTTCACGAAGTCTTTTCATGCCATTCTGTAAGGGATGAAACTCACCTTTTGGGGCGCTGCCCGAACGGTTACGGGCAGCCTGCACCACCTTTCGGTCAATGACAAGAACTATCTGTTCGACTGTGGACTCTACCAAGGCCGACGCAAAGAGGCCGCCGAGCGCAACTGTTGTTTCGGATTCCAGCCCGATTCGATCGACGCGGTGATGCTTTCGCATGCCCATATCGACCACTGTGGAAATCTGCCCAACTTGGTGAAACAGGGTTTCAGAGGTCCTATTTATACATCCTCAGCGACGGTGGATCTGTGCCACCCTATGCTGCTCGATTCGGCCCACTTGCAGGAATCGGACGCCGACTTTCTCAACAAGCGCAAGAATCGACGCAACCGGTTGGGGGAGGCGGACGAAAGCGCAGACATCGAGCCGCTCTACACCAGTGAGGATGCCGAGAAAACGTTCCCCTTGTTCGAGAGCGTGCCAATTCACGAGACCCGCGAGGTTGGTCCGGGACTGACCTATCGCACCGTCGAGGCCGGCCACATGTTGGGATCCACGTCGATCGTTGCCGAAGCGACGGTGAACGGCAAGAAGATCCGGCTGGCTTTTTCCGGCGATGTGGGACGCAAGGGTCTGCCGATCATTCGGGATCCGGAATCGCTGCCGCCAGTCGACTATCTGATCATGGAAAGCACCTACGGCGACCGCTTGCATCAATCGGACGAGCCGGTGAAGCAAAAGCTTGCCGATACGATCAATCGCACCTACCGGCGCGGTGGACGCATCATTGTCCCTGCCTTTGCTGTCGGGCGTACCCAGCAGTTAATCCTTCTGATGCACGAGCTGATCAAGGAAAATCTAGTGCCGGCGATGCCGATTTTCGTCGACTCGCCGCTGGCTGTGAACGTCACCGAGGTGTTCCGCAAGCATACGACTTACTTCGACGCCGAGACCGCGAAATTCCTCAAAGAGGGTGACGATCCATTCGGTTTCTACCGGCTGCGTTACATTCGCGATGTCAAGGATTCGAAGGCGCTCAACGACCTTCGCGGACCGTATATGGTGATTTCCGCCTCGGGCATGTGCGAAGCGGGCCGGATCCTGCATCATTTGCGCAACAACATTGGAGATCCTCGGAATACGGTGCTGATCACTGGCTTCCAAGGCGAGAATACACTCGGGCGCAAGATTGTGGAAAAGCAGCCGGAGGTAAACATCTTCGGCGAGCCCTATCGTCTGCGTGCCGAAGTGGTGAAGATCAACGAGCTTAGCGGCCACGCCGACCAGCAGGAATTGATCGAGTGGATGAAGCCTCTCATGAAGACGGTCAAGAAGGTTTTTCTGGTTCACGGCGAACCTGTGCCGCAACAGGTGTTGGCGAATGTGATCCGCAACACATACAACGTAGAAGTACTGAACCCTGGGCGTGGCGAAAGTTTCGATCTGGTCTAGGACCGTGCTGGACGTACCGGACTGTTTTCCTTAGGTTCCTGTACCGAGTAGCCATTTACGAGCACAGCTGCTAGAAGCGAAGATCAATCTACGTTTCGAGAAAGTGAGACTTCGTGAATCAGCTTTTGATACAGTATTCGTATTTGCAGGTGTTGGACTTCCTCACCACCGTCGCGTTCTTGTTGAATGGCGTGCGGGAAGGGAACCCGCTGGTCCGCCTCGCCATGCAGTTGGCACCGAACCCGATGATCGGTTTGCTGATCGTGAAGCTAGCGGCTGTGGGCCTGGGCCTGTACTGCTGGCGCATGGGCCGCAATCAGATTCTTGGACGCATCAATCTGCTGTTTGCCATCGTTGTCGCCTGGAACCTCGCCGCGCTGATCCTGGGAACTGTGCAGACGCGTGAGTTCTAAAGTGTCGGTGAATGCACGGGCAGTTTCAGGAACTGTCCGCACCACCACAGGAACCCCGATTCAAGGGGTGATGGTGATTGGCTCGGACCTCAACTACGCGCAAACCGACGCGAACGGGCACTTTGAATTGAAGGATCCGGACTGTGCAGTGGTCTTTTGGTGTACGGGCTTCAAGCCTCGTCCGCAGATCGTGCAGCGGGGCGTCTCCGATCCGTTGGATGTTGTCCTGAGCGCGCTTTGAACTAGTCATCAGGGCAGTACAATTGCAGGCATCCGGACTGGTGGCTGGACTGGAATGAATTTCGAAGCTCACCCTGGCGGCCGTCCTAACGTGTCGATGTAGGCGTTCGCCAACCAGCCGGGGCAGCTGCTCCCATTGGTTTTCTTGCTTGTATTTGTCGGAGCTGGGACGTTGATCCGGACTCTCAGTAAGCCGCAGATGGAAAGCGTGCGTGGCGTTGACATAGCTTCCCTGACGGGGTCAGGATTCTCGTTCGGAACCGCGTTCGGATTACTGATTATGGCATTGGGAGACAGGGTCCAATCGCGATCCGACGGCCGAGCCACGCGAAGTTAGTTAGCGAGCACGGGTAGCTAGCGTCCCGGATTCGCCTCCAGATATCATCCGTCGATCGAAGCATTGCGGAGGCTCGATGCGGCGATCCATTCCTGGGGAAACAAAGTCTTGGGGAAACAAAGTATTCCGCGATCAACCTGGCTGATACGCTGCGAGCACATCGTCGGGCGTACCTCTCATGCGCACCTGTCCTTTTTGGATCCACAGGAGTTGATCGCACATCACCCTCAGCACATCGGGCGAATGCGAGGTGCAAAGGATCGTCACCTTCCTCTGGCGCAACAGCCGCAGGCGCTCGGCGCACTTCTGTTGAAAGGCCGCGTCGCCGACGCCGATCACTTCGTCGACGATGAGGACGCTCGGATTCGAATGGACGGCGATGGAGAATGCCAGTCGTAGAACCATGCCCGACGAGTAGGTGCGCAGCGGCTCGCGGAGATAGTCGCCGATATCCGCGAACTCGGCGATTTTGGGTTCGGCCTCGCGGAGTTCGGTGCGAGTCATCCCCATCAATGAGGCGTTGAGGTGCATGTTCTCGTAGCCGGTGAGTTCGGGATGGAATCCGGAACCGAGTTCGAGCAGTGCGACCGGCCGACCGGTCACCGTGATCTTTCCCGATGTCGGCTGGCAGATGCCGGTGGCCAGTGCGAGCGTGGTGCTCTTGCCTGCCCCGTTGGGACCAATGAGTCCCAGGCTCGTACCGGGCTCGACGGCGAATGAGACATCGCGCAAGGCCCAGAACGGCTCTTCCTTTTTGTTGGAAAGCCACTGCTTGACGTGCGCACCGAGCACTTTGCGTCCACCGCCGCGGGCGAAAGACTTCGAAACATTTTCAAAGGTAATTGTCGCCATCGAATTCAGAGCTGATCGTAGAACTTGGGTTCGAGCCAGCGGAAGACGATCCAGCCTATGACGAGAGTGACCAACGAGACAATGCACATCTTGCCGAGCAACTGCATGTCGGGCTGCACCGATTCGATCAAGACTTTTCGTTGACTGAGGATGAGCACAGTGAATGGATTCAGTTCCCACCAGGGCTTGTGACGCGCGGCGACGATGTTCGACGAATAGAAGATCGGCATGAACCAGAACAGCAAGCCGACCGATGAATCGACGAGGTAGCGCATGTCTCTAATGAAGACATCGAGGGCGGAACAAGCCAGCACCAAGCCGATGACGAAAACGAGAGTGATCGTCCACAAGACGGGGATCCAAAGCCAGAGCAGCGTTGGCCAATGTCCGTTCCAGAGAGCGATTACGATCAACAGCCCGATCTGGATGAGAAGGTGCAAGCCCGCGGCGAGCACGCTCGCGACAGGAACCGCTTCGCGCGGCATCAGTGTCCGCTTGAGTAACACAGCGTTGTCGACCACGCAGTTGGTTCCGGTGGACCAGGTGACAGAGAGGAAGTTAAACGGAATCAAGCCGCAGAGGAAAAACAGGGGGAAATCATCCGGATTGAGCCCCGGAACAATTGGCGCTTTGTTGAGGCGCGTGAAGACAAACGTCAACACGGCCATCATGATTAGCGGATTGAGAACGCTCCAAAAAACGCCCAGCGACATGTTGCGGTAGCGGATCTTGAAGTCTTTGAGGATCAGCGTGCGAAGAACGAAGGAGTTATCCAAAACACCTACGTTAACACTGTTACTTGTGCAGTTTCTTCTTGCGCAGATACTTGAGCAGTGCATCGGGATCGTCGGTGATGATGGCGTCGGATTTCACGTCGATCAGCGGGTCCCAATCTTTCGGATCGTTGGCCGTCCACGGAACGACTACCAAGCCTGCGTCGTGCGCGGCTTCCACTTTCTCGGGCGTGACGAGTTTGTAGTGAGGCGACACGATTTCCGCGTTCGCTGCCTCTTTGGATATCGTCACGAAATCTTTGTTGCCGCGTTCCAACAGAGCCGATAGGCGGATACGCGGATTCAGTTTGCGTGAGGCGACCAATGTGCGAAAGTCGAACGACTGAATGATGCAGCGGCCCACCAGTTTGTGCTTCTCGATGGCCTTCACCAACAGTGACGCGAACTCTTCGGGTGAAGGCGTTAGTTCCGGTTTGGCGGCGAAGATCTTGGTTTCGATGTTGAACTCGAACTTGCCTTTCCTGGCCAGTTTGAGCACTTCGTCGAGCGTCGGCATCTTCGTGCCCGGCAAGGCTTTTTGTTGCTTGAATAGCGGATTCGCTTGCGCCCCACAATCCCATTCGCGCAGTTGGGCCAGCGTCAACTCGCGAATCGTCGCCTTTTCGACAGGACCCTTGCACATCGGCCCGTGCAGGTAAGGATCGTGCGACACCACCAGAACATTGTCTTTGGTGACGGCGAGGTCGAGTTCGAGGGCATCCGCGCCGACCGAGATCGCGTATTCGAATGCGGGAATGGTGTTCTCCGGCATCCGGGCTCGCGCGCCACGATGACCGTGCACGAGGATTGCCGGTGAATCAGCCGCCATAGATAACGATGCTAGCAAGATGAGGATCATCGATCTACAGGATATATTGAAAAGGTTTCCAAGATATGACAAGACGAACGTTCGCCGCAATGACCGCGCTTTCCTACTCGCGAGTGATGGGTGCCAACGACCGGTTGCGCGTGGGGTACATCGGCCTTGGCAATCGCGGCGATCAAGTGCACGATGCGTTTCTGGAACATGGCGACGCGGTCACGACGGCTGTTTGCGACCTGCGCGAAGACTACATGGACTTCGCGATTAAGAAGTCCCGCGCCACGCCCAGGAAGTACAACGACTACCGGCGCGTACTTGACGACAAGGAAATCGACGCGGTGGCGATCTCGACTCCCGATCATTGGCATGCTTTGATGTTCTGCGAAGCGGCGATCGCGGGTAAGGACATCTACTGCGAGAAGCCGCTGAGCCTTACGCAGAAGGAAGGTCGGCACATGGTGCAGATCGCCGAGCGAACCAAGCGGGTCGTGCAAGTCGGCATCCATCGGCGCAGTGCCAAATATTTGATGGAGGCTGTGGACTACGTGCGATCGGGCAAACTCGGCAAGGTTACCGTGGCGCGGGGATTTCATCTACAGAACGAAGCGCCCACCGGTATCGGCAACTTTCCCGACACTGCACCTCCGGACGCAAAAGCCTGGGACGCCTGGCTTGGGCCCGCGCCACTCGTACCTTACAACAAGAACCGCTCGTTCTACAATTTCCGTTGGTTTTACAACTATTCGGGTGGACAATTGACGAACTTCGGTGTCCACTACATCGACATGCTGCGCTGGGCCTTGGGCAAGGATTCGCCGCGTTCGGTGACGGCCATCGGCGGAAAATTCGCGGTGACGGACAATCGCGAGATCCCCGATACGATGGAGGTGATTTGGGATTACGGCGATGCGCTGATCACGTTCTCGCAGTTCAATGCGAACTCCGCACCAGCGAACATACAGAGTTCGGACATGGAAATCCGCGGGACTCTCGGCACAATGTACCTGCACAGCAATCGCTTTGAGGTGGTTCCGGAAAAGGTGACGGACATGGCGTTTCCGCCAAGAACGCCACTCGATCGCGGCGTGGAGAAGGCCTACAATCCGTCGAAGAAGACGCGCATTGAACCATTGATCGTGAAGGGTTCGAACGATACTGCGTTCCATGCCCGCAACTTCATCGACTGTGTGAAGTCGCGGGCCAAGTGCAACTGCAGCATTGAGGATGGCTATCTGTCGACCTCCGCGACACAGTTGGCGAACATCGCCCTGAAGGTGCGCGCGCAACTCGATTGGGATGCGAAAGCCGAACGCTTCACCAATAACGAGAAGGCGAATCAGTATCTCGGCTATGAGTACCGCAAGCCCTATAAGTTGCCATCGTGAGAGTTCCGCTGGTTCTCGCGCTGATTGTCACAGCTTTCTTCTGGAAGCTATTGACCAAGCAGTACACGTGGATGGATCATCCCGACATGGCGTCTCAGATACTGCCGTGGCTGCAGTATCAGGCGGACGCGTGGCATCGCACGGGATGGTTTCCGCTGTGGGATCCGAACACCTGGGGCGGTCAACCGTTAACCGGGCAGTTGGTTCCGGGTTCGACCTATCCTTTCAACTGGCCTTTGTTTCTGCTGCCTTTCGGATCGGACGGGCGGATCCAACTGCTGTTTCTCAACGTGCAGTTCATTCTGAGCCACATCGCCGCGGCGATCTTTTGCTATTGGCTTTGCCGCGATCTGCGACGCAGCGCCGGCGCATCAATGATCGCGGGTCTCGCTTTTTCATTGACCGGCATGGTCGGCGGATGGGCTTGGCCACAGATGTTGAACAGTTCGATCTGGATGCCTCTAGCGATGCTGTACTTTCACCGCAGCATCGTTCGCGAGCAACATCGGGCCGCCAACGCGGCGCTGTGCGGCTTCTTCACCGGCTTCATGTTTTTAGGTGGGCATCATCAGATCCCTTCGATGTTCGCGTTGTTGCTCGCAGGCATGTGGGCAGTACGATTGTGGAAGCAGCGCTTTGGTGCGCTTCTGCCAGCATTGTCGTTCAGTGTGTTGACCTTGTTTACCGCGGGATTGCAACTCATTCCTGCGTTTGAGTATGGTGCGCGATCGATTCGTTGGGTCGGCGCGAAGAATCCAGTGTCTTGGGGACAAAGCGTCCCTTACAACGTCCATCAGGACTTTCAACACTCCTTCTTTCCGTCCGGGGTGCTGGGATTGGTGCTGCCGAACCTCTCCGATTACTCCGCGTTTCTTGGTCTGATCGTCGTCACACTCGCATTGGCAGGCTTGGTGACGGGGTATCGACGCCACAAAGAGATCGCTTTTATCGGCGCAATCTGCATCGCCGGAACACTCTACGCCTTAGGCGGATTTTCGATCTTCCACGGCGTGGCTTACTTGTTTGTGCCGATGGTGGAAAAATTGCGAACGCCAGGGATGGCGTTCTCGTTGGCGCAGTTCGCAATCGTTGTTTTGGCAGCCTACGGCATCGACGCGCTGGTGGAAAGTGCCGAAGCGGTTTCGATGCGATGGATCCAAGTGCTCGCTGGGCTGGGAGGTGTGGCGTGGATCAGTGTGGCGTTGGCCGCCAGCGTCCGTACGCAGACAGGGCTTGAGTACGAGCGTCCCGCGATCTTTGGACTGATGGCGTTTGGGCTCGCGGGATTGCTTTACGCCCGGCGCAGCAGTGCTTTGACAGCGCAAACCCTGCTTGGGGTTCTTCTGCTCGGCATGCTGTTCGAAGCGGGCACGGTCACGGGCAGGGACTTTCATCATCGTGAGAATTCGCCCGGGTTTCTCTATGAATTGAGCAAGCATCGCGATCTGATCGATTACTTGAAGGCGCAGCCGGGTTTCGTGCGGATCGAGTACGATCCAGCGAACACGATTCGCTACAACACAGGCGACTGGGATTCGGTTCCGCAGTTTGAATCCTACCTGGCGGGCTTGACCGGCAACATCGCGCGCTTGAAGGCCGCTGAAGAGTTGAAGCCCGTCCTGCCCAAAATCTTTGCGTTGACGCATTTTGCAGGTGCGGAACCGAGCCGTCCGTCGACGCAGGAAGAGGTGTTTCAGGCGAAGTCCGGCGTGAAGTTGTTTCGCAACAACGATGCGTTTCCGCGGGCTTGGGTTGTGCATCGGGCTGTCACCGTAGCCGAGAAGGATTTGGTCGTTGCGCTGGCGCGTGAGGACCTGCGGGTGTCGGCCGTGCTGACGAAACCTGCGCCGCAATTGGCTTCGTGCGATGAATCTTCCGATGAGGTTTCGGTTTCGCACTATGCGCCGGATGCGGTGGACTATCGAGCCAATCTGGGCTGTAAAGGTCTGGTGACGATGAGCGAGACCTGGTATCCGGGATGGTCGGTGACGGTCGATGGAGCCGCGGCCGAACTGCTGGAAATCGATGGCGCGATTCGTGGCGTTGTTGTGGATGCGGGTGCGCATCGCATCGCGCTGCGGTATCGTCCGGTGAGTGTTTATTTGGGCGCTTCGATGTCGCTTTGCGGATTGATTGCGGCGTGCTCTTTGCTGCTGCGCTTGCGTTAGGATGAAAACATGGTCGCAACCGAAGTTCTGACATCTCGTGCCGAGTACGATGCCCGTACCGCCGCAGGCGAACGGCTGGAGTTCGACGAAGGCAACATCATCGAAATGCCCAACAACGATTCATTGCATGACCGGATCAAGGCGAAACTGGCAAGACAGTTGAACCGCCAGCTTCCAGATCCGATTGAAGCCGCGAACGAGCAGGCGTTTGAAGTGGCCACAGACAAGGTGCGCCATCCCGACGTAGCAGTGTGCTTGCAGCCGCAACCAGGGGTGGCAGGACAGCGATTCAAAGGTTCGCCCGATTTGGCAATCGAAATCGTTTCGCCTTCTGAGAGCGCCCTCGACCTTCATGCCAAAGTGCGCCTCTATCTTGAGACGGGCGCCAAGGCGGTTTGGGTGGTCTGGCCCGACGATCGGGAAGTCGAAATCCATCAGCGAAATCAGCCTACGCGGCTCATCGGACCCGAAGGAATCATCGAGGGCGAGGAACCTGTGCCGGCGTTTCGGCTGCCAGTGGCGGCGCTGTTCGCGTAGAAAGCTACAGCCCGAAGCATGAGGACGATTCGTAGGTTTGCGGGCGTCACAGTGGCACTCTTCGCGGCTCTTTTCGGCATTGCAATCGGGAACAACAACTTTCCAAGCACCTCGGATTCCCGCGCGGAGTTTGAAGCGAATACTTTCGCTCGATGGATGGTGCAGGGTTGCGCGGTGCTTTCTGCCAACACCAGGCGCTACTTCATGCCTTGTCGCGCAAGCAATATCCGCTTTCGGCTGCGGATCAAGCCGAGATGTTCCGAAACGTCGGAACTCA
>CAZCPL010000153.1:13082-13910 GCA_964500255.1 uncultured Solibacteraceae bacterium
CCTTACAGCGCATCGCCTTTCTTCTCGCCGCCAGTCAGCCCGATCTCGTGCAGCCGCGCTGGGTCGAACGTGCTCTCAACAATCAACGGCCCTCCGGCGGCTCGCGCTTCGGTTGGCATCGGCTGTTGCTCAGTTGCGAGCTGAAGTACCGCTATCCGAATTGGATCGCGACGCACTAGCGGTAAGCGGTACGTTACCCTGTACCAAAGATATGAAAGCAGTCTTCATCGACGCCCCCGGAGGCGCGGATCAACTCCGTTACGCCGACCTTCCCAAGCCCACTCCCGGCAAAGGTCAAGCTCTCGTCAAGATCGCGGTTTCCGGCGTCAACTTCATTGACGTCTACTTCCGCATCGGGCTTTACAAGGCCGATCCGCCCATCACGCTGGGCATGGAAGCCGCAGGCGTTGTCGAAGCGGTGGGCGAAGGCGTCACTGAAGTGAAGCCGGGAGACCGGGTCGCTTATGCGATGAATCGCGGATCCTATGCCGAGTACGCTGTCGTGAATGCCTGGCAACTTGTGCCGATTCCGGAGTCGCTCGACTTCCAGTCCGCTGCGGCGACGATGCTGCAGGGCATGACCGCCCACTACCTGACGCATTCGACTTGGCCGTTGAAGGCAGGCGAAAGCTGCCTGATCCATGCGGGCGCCGGCGGCGTTGGCTTGCTGCTGATCCAAATCGCAAAGATGATCGGCGCGCGTGTCATCACCACCGTTGGGACGGACGCCAAGGCCGTTCTTGCCAAACAAGCCGGCGCGGATGAAGTGGTTGTTTACACGCGTGATGACTTTCAGGCAGCGGCCCGCGCGTTCACCGGCGGCAAGGT
>CAZCPL010000154.1:0-13839 GCA_964500255.1 uncultured Solibacteraceae bacterium
CCCCCCATTTCTCCTAAAGTACTGCCCCCAAACCACCGATGTAAGTAGCAGTGGATATCTTGCAGTAATGGAGACACAATGCAACAAGTACTAGTTTTTCGCCATGGGTTGGGCGCTTTCATTTTCTTGCTACTGACCTTCCAATTTTCCATGTTGGGGCAAAATTGTCCCGCCGATCTGGAATGGCCAGTCAGTTCTCAAGCGGGGCCTGGCACCACGAACGTCAATGCCGTGGTTGTCTGGCCAACCTCGCTGGAGACGAGTTCGATCATCACCGATCGGCATCCGAATGCCCGAGCCACCTTCGTGACTCCGACGACCTTTCCGCCCGCATTGGGTG
Organism: uncultured Solibacteraceae bacterium; assembly: GCA_964500255.1. Classification (GTDB taxonomy): domain Bacteria; phylum Acidobacteriota; class Terriglobia; order Bryobacterales; family Bryobacteraceae; genus F-183. The sequence goes on from CAZCPL010000154.1 coordinate 341, forward strand.
GCTCCATCTGCGATCCCGCATTCAAGACTACAGTTAGCCGAGTCACGCCAACCGGGTACAGCCTCATCGCGGATTCGTTTAGCGTTGGGGGCGGTTGGCTACTGACATACGGCCCGGGCGGAGGTGCCCTGGCTATCGCCATCGATCCCAGTACGGGAAGGGCGCAACTTGTCAATGGACAGGTTCGGCAGATTCCGATCAGCTACGAGATGATTCCCATGTCGCCGGCCGGTGTGGTGTGTCCGGTGAACGGTTTGTTTTGGAGCCGCAAAGATGAGGGCGTCATCTACATCGTCGGTTGCGGCACGCGGATCTTCAAGTACAACCTCGCCCTGTACAATGCAGCCAATCAGAGCGCGGGTTTGGTTGCCGGGAGCAACGCCCGCTCTATCGCGCAATGGCCCTCCTGTGCTGTGGGAATATGCCGTCAAGGTCCCGTATTTCTAAATCTGGACGACCTCTTCGGTGCCCACGCTCAAAATGGCAATATCGGCTTTGTGACTGTCACGCCAAGTAACGACGATGTGACTTTCACCGGGTTCCTGACTCGTGGCGAAGGCTACAAGAACACCAGGGGCGTTTTCTCCTACCGGCCCTGGAACAATTCGCTCTGGTATTCCGTTGGCCCGGTGAGAACACCGGATGTCCCCTTTCTGGCAACTGGAAAACTTAACGGCGTTGCCATTGACAAGCGCGTGATTGGTGCTCAGACAGATCGCACGGGTCGATACTTCAACCTCGCCGTCTGCGGGGATGCGAGTTACAACCTCGGGGGCTGCAGCTCGTCCGATACCTATATTCACGATCTCAATACGGTGCCGCAGGGCGCTACGATTGTCTCCGCGAATCCGGTTGCGCTTGACCAGCTTTCTCACGGGGCCTTATCCAACGGTTTGCGGGTGGGTGCGAATGGCATTACTCAGGCCTTGGCAATCCAATATTTAGAGGGCACGCCAGAAAAAAAGCTACTCGCCCTGCCGAACCTGATCAACCCTACCGGCTGGTGGGGTTCCTACACCGACGCCGGGGTCATTAACGGCCCTTCCGGTCTGGCACTGGCCGCTGTCCATTCCACCTACAGTTACGAGACTTACGGTGGGGTGTATTCCGTTTTGGCGAGTTGTCCCGTGCGCCACTGCCTTTACGGAAACGAACTGATTCTGTTCAACACCTCGGGTACCCGTTTTCTGCGCGTCGCCCACAATCAATCGCGCATCCAGGATTATTCGGGTTCCGCCTACTGGGATCTGCCCCGCGTCAGCCTTAGCCCCGACGGAAAATATGCGGCCTTCGTCAGCAACTGGGGCACCCCCAGTACTGCAACGGCGGTGAAGAGTGCGGTCTATACGGTCCGTATTCCTCCGTCTTGGCGAATGCTTTTGGATGATACCGTTACCGTCAATACCTCTGTGACCTCAACTTCTCCGGGAACTCAAACCGTGTTGACCGTTTCGCATGTTGCGACTGCGACCGGTGCGAATGTCGTGTTGCAAGATGCGTCCCAAGTGGCGGCGTTGAAGGCCACCTCCTGCATGTTCCAGGTGACGAAAACCAGGATGATCCAACTGGCGGACGATACGGGAACTTTCGTCAACAGGTTTGCCGGTCCCATCGGATCGTCTTCCGCGGGTTTTGTCGAAAATTCCCGCTGCCGCATCGATCTGACGGGTTCATCGGTTGACGCCACCGCTCACGGAAACATCGGCTACCAGCTCAAGATCTCGTACAAGGCGCCTTTCCTGGGCAAGACGATTCGCGCTATTGTCCAGCCGATTGGTTCGACCTCATGGACCGATGGAACGAAGTTCGAGGTTAAGAATACGACACTCACTTGGTCAACGCCGGCCATCGGCCGATTCTCTGACTCGGATGAGGAGCCTACGGTTGGCCCCCTGACGCGGTCGAATGAGGCGCTGCTGCCCGGTTCCTCGCTGGAATTCCCGCTGGAAGACCCCCAGCCCTTTCAACTCAGCCTATCGGACGATTCTGCTCTAGTGACACTTCGGGTCTCTCGAAGCGCTGAAGGCGCACCGCAATTCGAAGTGCTTCAGGATACTAAGCCTCTGGCTGTTGTCTCGGAAGTCAAGGCCGGGTCTCTGATTCGAGTCGACTACCGGATGGACGGTCGATTGTCGGTCACCATGGATGGCGTGGAGATTGCGATCGCCGAAGGGTCGGCGAGCCGCTCCGGGTTGTATCTGGTTACTGACCGGATGAATCCGCAAGCGCGAATCGTTTCCTCAAATCAGCAATAAACTCTCGCCTCAAACCTACCGAAGCGTCGGCTGAATCCCAGCCGGCGCTTTCGTTTTTAGGACCTACAGGCTTCGGTCAACTGCTGTCGCAAAGCGGCGTGGGCCTCTTCTGGCACCTGGCCGCCGCCGGGACGCTTTAGATAAAACACATCCAGCGCTTTGTGGGCCTCGGTATCGATCAACACGACATCGATATCGTAGCCCGCGGTCGAGATCACACTTGCCAAGTCATGCAGCAGCCCTGGACGGTCTTCCGCAAGCACTTCCACCAGCGTCGCGTTGTCCACTGCGAGATTGCTCACCCCAACCTTGGGTTGCATCGTTCTCTTCTGCTTATGCGCTCGTTTACGGCCTTCGAGCACTTGGCTCACATTGTGTTTGCCGAGCGCGGTTCGCACCAGCACGCGCTGCAACCGGTCCACTTCTTCTGGATTCTGTTCCAGATTCCGATGTGGATCCTCGAACGCAAACGTGTCGAGCACAACGCCGCGAGCGTTAGCGAACGCTTCCGCCTTGAGGATGTTGAATCCGAAGCCAGCCAGCGCGCCCGCCAGCGAAGCGAACAAAGCGGGGCGATCGGTAGCCAAAATCGTTGCCCGCCACGCACCCTGATATCGGTCGATCGCTACGGCGGTCTGTTCTTCCTGCTGTTCCCGCGCCAGTTTCACGATCTTTGCAATCTCGGTCTTCGAATGGGTGCGCAGAAAGCGTGCCGGCAGTCCGGCGAGCAGCGCCGCCTCTTCCGACGAAACCCCTTCGATCGCTGCTGGGATCCGATGGGTCTCGAGTTCACGGGTCAGTTCCTCGTGAGTCGCCAGATAGACTCGCCAAAGCTGTTCGAGCCGCCACGGTGTCATCGCCCCGGGGTAGACGGCGCTAATGTCCGCATAGGTCAGCAGCGTCAGAAGCTTTAGATGTTCGATGGTGCCAACTTGGCCGGCGAGATCGCGCGCGGTGGACGGATCGGCCAGATCGCGCTTGCTCATCACGCCGGATAGCGTGATGTGATGCAGCACGAGAAACTCCACCGTATCGATATCTTCGGGCGGCGCATCCCAGCGGGTCATCACCTTTCGGACAATTTCCGCCGACTCGCGTACATGGTCGCCATCGCCCTTGCCGATGTCGTGAAACACGAGTGCCAGGCGCAGCAGTTCAACACGGCCGGTCTCTTCGAGCAAGGTGGCCAAACGCGCGTCGTGCGGAGGCTCGATCGCTTCGAGCGCCACGATTGTATGTTCATCGACCGTGTAGCGATGATAAAAGTCGCGCACCACCAGACACTCGATCTCTTTCCATTCCGGGAGAACTTTGTTCAGCACCCCGGTGGCGTTCATCTGGCGCAAAGCCCAAGCGGCCCGCGGCATTCGCATCAGCGAGGAGGCGGCTGGCCACTTAAAGTCTTCCGGTTGCGCGTGGAACTCCAACAAGCGGGCTTCCGTATCGGCAGCCAGCAGCAAGCCATGTCGGCTAGTGAAGGCGAACATTCGCAGTACTAACGCCAGATCGTGTCGCAACTGTTGTGGGGAACGCGCGAGCACCTGATCCCGAGATACGGTGAAGTCGGAATTCGACAATCGACCGCGCCACGAGCGGAACTGCTCGAGCAAGCTTTTGTCTTTGGTGGTTTCCGCCGCGTCGATCATCCACAGCGCGCAGCGGTGCACGGCGCGGGCGTGGCGGTAATAGTCGCGCATCAACTCTTCGGGCTGCGAACTGAGCGCGTCTTGAGATTCGAAATCGAGTACGTTTTTGTCGCGGCCTGCGCGCTGGTGCAATCCGAAGCGCAGCCGGAACAGGAAATCGCGAGAGGACATCAACTCAGGCGGAAAAGACTTACCGGCTATCTTGCCGAACCACTGCACCAAGTGCAGATCGCGCATGCCGCCACAGGTCTCTTTAATATCCGGTTCCAGATGATAGATGGTCGCGTGATACTTGGAATGACGCGAACGGGCGAGTTCCGCGAGTCGCCGTGTGAGCACCAATGCCTTGGTCCGTACGAAATCGGGCAGCTTCTTTTCGAGCTTCTCGTAAAGCCCGGGGACGCCGGAGAGCAGCCGTTGATCGAGCAGACTGATGGATAGCTCTGTGTTGCCGTCGTGGATCTGGCAGCACTCTTCCACCGTGTGCACGGAATGGCTGAGCCGGATGCCCGAATCCCACAAATTCCTTAAAAACGTGGAAAGATCCGCCTTCGCTGCCTGCGCAGCGTCGGCGGATTCCACAAGCAGCATGATGTCGACATCCGAGTGAGGAAACAACTCGGCGCGTCCAAAACCACCGACCGCGAGGATCGCGCACGGCAGTTTGCCTTCCAGATCGCTGGCGTACGCGGATCTGACGATGGCATCGCAGGACGCCGTCCGTTCCGCCAGCACTTGCATATCAGAGAGCGCTCTCTCCACGATCGTCGTTGCGGATCCGGATGGCATCCACGACATCGTAGATAAAGATCTTGCCGTCGCCGATCTTGCCAGTGCGGGCGGCCTTGGCGATGGTCGAGGTGACCTCATCGACACGGTCGTTCGAAACCACGGCTTCGAGTTTGATCTTGGGAAGGAGGTCGACCTGGTATTCCATACCGCGGTAGACTTCCTTGTGTCCTTTCTGTCGGCCATGGCCGCGGACTTCGGTGATGGTCATGCCATCGACGCCGATGCCCTTGAGCGCTTCTTTTACTTCTTCGAGCTTATGGGGTTGGATGACCGCTTCAATTTTCTTCATGGCCGTTATGCCTCCAGGCTGTATCCTTCCTCGCCGTGCATGCTCAGGTCGAGTCCTTCGATTTCCTCATCTGCCGTGCAACGTACACCAGTGATCATATCGACAACCTTGAGGATGACGAAAGTACCTACGACGCCGAGAGCGATCGCGATGCCGCAGCCAATCAGCTGGTTGACCACCTGTCCGCCGTTGCCTTCGAGCATGCCCATGGGCTTGCCCGCAAAGAGATCGTTGACTTCCTTGGTGGCGAAGACGCCAGTCAGGATCGCGCCGATCGTGCCGCCCGCTCCGTGCACGCCGAAGGCGTCGAGCGAATCGTCATAGCCGAACATACTCTTCACCGTGGTCGCCATCAGGAAGCAGAAGATGCCCCCCGCGAGACCGATGATGAGTGCCGAACCCGGGGTCACGAAGCCAGCCGCCGGAGTGATGGCGACGAGACCGGCGACGCATCCCGAGATGCCGCCCAACATGCTGGGCTTGCCGTGCTTCATCCATTCCGCGAGCATCCAGCCGCAGGCGGCCGCTGCTGCACCGAAGTGGGTCGCGACGAAGGCGCTGGAAGCGAGTCCGCCGGCACCGAGCGCCGATCCCGCATTGAATCCGAACCAGCCCACCCAGAGGAGGCAAGCGCCGACGGTGCTGAGCACGAGGCTGTGCGGACGCATCGGTTCGGTGCCGTAGCCCTTACGTTTGCCCATGTAAAGGGCGCAGACCAGGGCCGAGAATCCAGAGGTGATGTGGACGACGGTGCCGCCCGCGAAGTCGAGGCAGGGAATCGCGCCGGCGACGCCGAGCAATCCGCCCGCCCCCCAAACCATGTGCGCCATGGGAAAATAAACAATCAGCGCCCACAGAATGGTGAAGAGGATCATGCCGGAAAACTTCATGCGCTCTGCGAATGCGCCGGAAATCAGTGCCGGGGTGATGATCGCGAACATCAACTGATAGATCATGAAGGTCAGGTGCGGAATCGTAGCCGCGTAAGCGGAGGGAGCGGTTCCGACGCCATTCAGCATGAAATATTGCATGCCGCCGACAAATGGATTTCCTTCGCCGAAAGCGAGGCTGTAACCGACGACGGCCCAGAGCACGGTGATGATGGCCATCATGATGAAGCTGTGCATCATCGTGCCGAGCACGTTCTTCTTGCGAACGAGTCCAGCGTAGAAGAGCGCGAGGCCCGGTCCGGTCATCATGAGGACGAGTGCCGAGGATGTCAGCATCCAGGCGTTATCTCCGGCGGTTTGGGCTGTTTTGGTGGCAGCTTCGAGCGCGGCGATTTTCTGTTCGATAGTGAGTGGTGCAGCCGGGGTCTGCGCGCTTGCCAGCGCCGTAAGGATCAGCAGACCCAACATGGCGATTCGTACCATGAATACTCCTGTTTGAGTTGGATCGTATCCGGCGGACAGGGCTGGAAACGACGACCGTTTGTCGTAGGTTTTTACCAGTATAGGGGTATTACGCCCCCATGTCGCGCAAACCCTTTGTATCGGGTGGATTGGATTTTTCTATCGTCCCGGTTTGTGCCCGCCCCGATCTCCCGCTCGCGCAAGCTGCTCATTGTAGTCCCACCCTAGGCTTGCGTTGGGACCCAAGTGAGAATCTTGAACGCAAGGTGTCCTATTGGGACCCTTTTTGACGCATACTAATACACACGGAGGATTTCAGTGTTTCAATTGAGCGGTATGCGCCTACTAGTGGCGTTTCTAACATTCGTACTGGTTCCGGTCATGGCTCAGGTCACAGGGCGCCTCACCGGGACAGTGATCGACCCCGACGGTAAGCCCGTTGTCGGAGCGAGAGTTGTACTGTATCTTGCTGATTCGACGGTTGAGGATTCTGCAACAGTCACCGACGGATCGGGGAGCTTTCTCTTTCCAAGCTTACGGCCGACCTACTATGACATGGTTGTCGAAGCGAGCAACTTCAAGAAGATCAGCCAGAAAGGGGTCAAGATCGACCCATTGACAGAGACGCCGCTGGCGGCGATGAAGTTGGAGTTGGGTGAGACGCGGGAATCGGTGGAGACCCAAGCCGCCCCCCAGCAATTACAGACATCGACGGGACAGGTTTCGGCCGTCCTGAGCCAGGAACAGGTCAGCCGGTTGCCGCTGGCGCAGCGGGATCCTCTCGCGCTGCTGGATATCCTGCCGGGCGTGAGCAGCAACGGCCGCGCCTCTCCGCGCATCATCAACGGCCAGAGCACCTCTTTCTCGAATATCACCTTCGACGGCATCAACATTCAGAACAGCTTTCTGCGCGGCGACGCGCTGAGTTTCACTTCGAACCGCCTTCGTACCGATCAATTGAGCGAAGCCACCATTGTCACCGCCAATCCCAGCGCCGCGTTTTCGGGAGGATCCACCCAGGTGGCCTTCAATCCTCCTTCCGGATCGAATCAGTTCCATGGGACCGCCTTTTGGACACACATCAACTCCGGACTAGCCGCTCAGTCCTTTGCCAACAATCAGTTTGGAACCAGCGAAAAGGTCAACGTGAACCAGTTAGGCGGGTCCATCTCCGGTCCGATTGCTCAGAACAAGCTGTTCTTTCTCGCCAGCTACGAGGGTTTCTTCGACCTCAGCACCGCCACACGACGGGGCAATGCGCCTGTGTCGTTGCCGACTTCCGACGACCCGGTGTTCCAGAGCGCCTTAAGCATGTTTCCGTCTCCCAATGCCTTCATTCTGGTGGGAAACAATACGTTCAATTTCAGCAACGAGCAGCACAACCATGCAACCATTCATGGGGCTCTATTCCGTCTGGACTATCTGAAATCTTCACAGAATACCTTCTCGCTGACCGTGACCAGCACAAAGGGGACTTTCGACTTGCCAGGGGCCTCGAGTATTTACCAACTCAAGCCCAATACCTATCAAAAGACGTTGACCAATTTCTATGCGGGGACCTGGCGGTATGCGAGCAAGGCGGGCAAACTGACCAACGAACTTCGCATCGGCGGCAACCTGCCGAGTGTGGACTTCGGAAACCGGACCCGCGAGAAGTTCAATTTCCTCGCGGTCCTCACCGATCTTTTTCAGAGTCCTATGCTTGGCGTCGATCCGCAAGGGCGCGACGACTACCTTTACAATTTTCAGGACACCGTCAGCTTTACCGCGCGCAACCACAGCCTGCAAGCCGGATTCTCCCTGCAACAATACCGACTGACAAGCTACGGATTCAGCAGAGGGCTGTTCTCATCGGTGACGGTTCCGTTCTATCAGGCCCGTGAGGTCTTTGACGTCGGCAACGCCGCAGCCACAAAGGCGGGCCTGGCCTTCGGTACAACGCAGGCATACAATATCCTGTCTCCGACGTCCGGTTTCCAAACCGGGGTTCCCCCTGCGAACCGACCGTCTCAGGATCTCTGGTCCGGCTTCCTTCAGGACAACTGGAAGGTGTCCCCTCGCCTGGTATTGAACCTTGGCGTTCGGTACGACTACCTGTCTCCGGTTCGAGAACGGTCCGGAAACGCCATCCTGCCGGTGATTCCCAATGGGAGCTTCGCGAATCTGTATGACCCCAATTTGAGGTACTCTTTCGCTGGAGACGGAACGGGCCGGACGCTCTACAGCGCCAACGGCAATATCAGTCCGAATGTCGGGTTCGCTTGGACTCCAACCGCCTCAAAGCCTTTCGTCGTGCGCGGTGCCTACAACGTCAGCTATGTGAATGACGATCACCTGCGTCGCATCAGCGTGTACACGTTTCAGAATGGTTTTCAGAGCCTCTCGCCATTCGTGAGCTTGCCTGCGGGCGTCCCGATGGTTACGAGACCGTCCGCCGGCGCGCTTGTGCTACCCAACAACCTCAATCTTGCGCTACTTCGAAGCGCCACTGGAACTTCGGTGAAGGCCCTCAACCCGGACCTCGGCATGCCTTTAGTCCACCAATGGAACTTCGCGATCGAGACAAGCGTTCGCAAAACCATTTTGAGCGCACGCTACATCGGCAACCACTTGCTCAAGGCCCTGCGCAACGTGGATATCGATCCGGACCGTGTCAATCCGATCGCCAGATCCCCTATCTGGCTTCTATCGAACCTCGGACACTCCACCTACCACGCATTGCAGGTGCAAGGTGCCCGCCGCACCAGGGCGGGACTCACTTTCGATATCAATTACACCTTCTCCAAGGCTCTGAGCAACCTCGACGACTACACCCAGGAACAGTTCGATCCTTACTTGGATATCCGTAATCCGGGACTAAATCGTGCACCGGCATCCTTTGACTTGCGGCACGCATTCAAGTCCACTTGGGTTTACGACATTCCGATGCCCAAGGGGGGAGTCATGCTTGGAGCCTTCAGAAACTGGGGAGTCAGTGGAATCGTCCTCGTGCAGTCCGGCGCGCCCCTTTCGATCCTGTCCAACACTCGAAGCACGGACGGTGCCGATATTGGGGCGCTGACCACGAAGACTGCAAACGAGATCAAGCCGTTTCTCGGGATTCGCAAAGATGGAAACGGGGTTTTCTATATCCAGGCTCCGGCGGGAACGTTTCTCCAAGCCCCGGCTGGCAGTCTGGCGGGCACTCTACAGCGGCGTATGTTCACGGGGCCTGGCGCCATCACCGCCAACGTCGGGCTACGAAAGCTCTTCCCGATAAAAGAAGGCAAATCAATCGAGTTCCGGACCGAAGCTTTCAATCTGCTGAACCGAGTGAACTGGGTCGCCAATGACGCGTTCGTGGCGGCCGGTACAAACTTCGGACGTTCGGTGTTCCAAAGCAACAACCCGCGCCGAATCCAGTTCATGCTGCGGGCGAATTTCTAGAAGCACCGTTAACGCACGATCCTCGCAAGGGCCGGAGGGCCAATCTCTCCGGCACTGCCTCTTGCGGGATGCGTTATGCTGATTGAGACCCGATTCCATGAATCAGACGGTAGGACAATACCGCATCCTTGCCTTGCTTGGCGAAGGCGGGATGGGTGCTGTCTACGCGGCGGAAGACACTCTCCTCGACATTAAAGTCGCCCTCAAGTCCCTCCGCGCCGAACTTACCAAAACTCCGGAACTTGCGGAAAGGTTCCGCGAAGAAGCTAAGATTCAGGTCAAACTCAACAACCCACACATCGTCAAGCTCTACACGTTCATGCGCGAGGGGCAGGACTATTACATGGTCATGGAGTTCGTCGAGGGTCGTACCCTCGGCAGCTTTGTCGAACGCGTCGGGCGCCTCGGCTATCGCGACGCCATCCAGATCATGGCCCAGACTCTGGATGGACTCGAACACGCGCACCGCCTCGGGGTCATTCACCGCGACATCAAGTTGAACAACATCATGATCACGCCCGAGGGGACCGTGAAGGTGATGGACTTCGGTATCGCCCGCGTGCTCGGGTCCCGGCGGTTGACGCGTGCGGGCAATATCGTTGGAACCCTCGACTACATCTCTCCCGAGGCCCTCAACGGTCAGGAAATCACCCCCGCGGCGGATATCTATTCCTGCGGAATTATGCTGTACAAGATGGTGACCGGATCGCTGCCGTTCATCAGCGAAAACGACTATTTGCTCGCCCGGATGCATGTGGAAGTACCGCCTCCGCCGCCAACGGTGCATGTTCCGGACCTGCCACGCAAGCTCGAAGAGGTGATCCTGAAGGCGCTCGCCAAGATTCCTGCCGACCGGTTTCAGAGTGCCGGGCAGATGGCGCAAGCGCTCGAACAAGTCGACGATGGGGACGATGTCCGGGGCGATGGTGAACGGGACGGCAGTTCTCCGTTTTGGCGGCGCTTCACGACGGGAAAGCCGCCGACCGGCAGGGGCGAGAGCGGATCTCAATCCGCGCGGGTGCGCCCGGGGGCTTCCGTCGCCGCGGCTGCGACAGCCAACCGCCGCATCGAAGAGCTCATGACGCAGAACCGCATGCGCGAGGCGATGGATCTCGTGCAGCGGTCCCTGCAGGAATTCCCCGCCGACACCACGCTCCGCGATCTTCGAGCGCGCATCGAACGCGAACAGCGGCACTATGAGGAAGACCTGCGGCGCTCGGCGCAGGAAATCCGCGGATACCTGGATCGAGGGCTCGCGGAAATGGCGCTTTCGGCGGCTGAAACTCAGTTGAACCGCTATTCCGGAGAAGTGTCCTTGATGGAACTCCTCGAAGAAGCCAGGCGTCAAGTCCAAGAGAAGAAACAGAAGGCAGAGGCCGCTACGCTGGTCGAAGAGGAGATCCGCCCGCTGGTGCAAGAGGGACGTTTCAGCGAAGCGATTGCCATCGTGGTGGAGGCCGTAAGTCTCAATCCCGAACAACCAGCCTTATCCGCCCTGCTTGGACGAACCATCAAGGCGCAGCGCGATCGGGAAAAGCGGCAACAGATTCTCGAATGCCGCGAGGAGGCGGAAAAACTCGCCAAAGAAGGTCACTACGATCAGGCCATCGCCCGTATCGAACACACCAGGCTCAACCAGCCCGACGATCCAAGCCTGCTCACGTTGCTGCGGCAGCTTTTAGAGGCCCGCGACGACGCGAAGAAACGCGCGGACCTCGAACGCGTCTACCGCAAGATCGACGAGCTCGTCGGAAGCGGCCGGCTGGACGATGCCGATTCCGCGCTGGAAGTCGCCTTCCGACGTTTTCCCAGAGACCAGAAGGTGCAGGCGAAACGCAAGGAGATCCAGGCGCAGATCGCCGAGCGAAAGCGGCTGGACGGAATGCGGCGCGCTTGCAGGAACGTCGACATACTTAGGGAATCGGGTGAGTGGATAAATGCCCTCGCCGAGATCGATCTGGCGGTGGAACGTCTCGGCCCGGATCCCGCGTTCGATGAGCTGCGAGCGGAGATCCAAACCAGCCAGAGGGAATACCGTCAACGAGTCGACACCGCGGCGAACGAGGTCCAGGAACGGATCAAGGCCGGGGAGTTCGAATCGGCGATCGAGTCTTCGGTAGATCTGTGCAAGGCGTTCTCTCGCGAAGAGATCTTCACTCAGTTGCAGGCTGAGGCGCGTGCAGGGCTTGCGGCGAAAGAGAAGCGTCTTCGGATCCGTTCGCTGGTGGAGGAAGCTGACCGCCTGGTCGCGGGGGGCGCGGCGGACAAGGCGTCGAGCTTGCTCGCGGAGGCGTCGGCTGAACTTTCACAAGAGCCGGAACTTGAAAAGGCCCTGGATCGAGTTTGCCAGGCCCAAAAGCTCGAAGCACGGCAAGCCGCTACCAAGGCGGCTATTCAAAGGGTGGCTTCATTCCGGAAGTCCGACGATTGGGCGGGCGGTGCCCGCATGCTGGCCGAGGCTCTGGCCGCGAATCCCGCAATCGCGGAACTCGAGGAGAAGCTCAAGGAATTCGAAGGCAAGGCCGAGGCAAAGCGGCGCGCAGAGGCGCTCCGGCTCGCTGAGGAGGAATGCCGCAAGGAGGTCGCGCGGCTGGTCGAGCGCTCGGACTGGAAGCTGGCGCTCCAGTCAATCGAGCGGAAGTTGGCGGAGTTTCCCGGAACGGAGTCTTTGCTTCAGTTCGAACAAGAGATCGATGGTAAGCACGCGGCCTGGATCCACGCTCAGGAACTGAATTCGGCCGTGACTCGCATCGAAAGTCTCCTGGCATCGGCGCGATTGGATGAAGCGAGGGCTGTCGTTGAGCGGGAATGGGAACGTTTTCCGGAAGCCGAAATATTCCTCAACCTGTCTGTGCGCCTTGAGGGGCTTCGCGAAGAAGCGCAGGCACAGCAGGCGCGCAAAGCGGCGGCCAGTCGCGCCTCGGGCCTGGTTTCGAGCCACCTCTGGGATGAGGCGGAAAGTGTGCTTTCCGAAGCGGAATCGCGGCTCGGTTCGGATGGCGACCTCGCCGATGTCCGTCGCAAGCTCGAAACGGCAAGACGGGATTTTGAGTCCAAGGCGGCGAAGTGTATTTCCGAAGTTGAAAGCTTGCTGCGAGCGGATCAATGGCAGGAAGCGATCGCAATCGCAGAGAAGCTTTTGCAAGAGTATCCAGAGGCGGACGAAATCCGGAAACTCTTGGATCGGACGAACAGGGAATTCAAGTCCTGGCGCAGGACCAAAGAAGTGGAGCGGGCACTTCAGATCATTCGCGGAATCTTGGAAGGCAGACGCTGGGACGACGCGCAAATTGCGGCGGAAAGCGGACGCTTGCGGTTTCCAGATGCGGAAGAAGCCTTCGCATCGCTGGCGAAGCAAGCCGCCGAAGGGCGTGCGTCGGCGTATCGCAAGGAAAGGATAGCCGGGGCGGTCGATCGCGCCAGTCGGTTCGCCGAGGAGCGGCGTTGGAACGATGCCGCCGCGGAATTGGATCGAGCCGAGACCGAATTCGGCACGAATCCGGCGATCGAGGTTGCTCGCGGTGCTATCTCCAGCGATCGGAAGAAGCACGACGATGCCGTCGGAGCGGCTTGCGTAAAAGCCCGGAAATTCATCGATTCCAGCAAATGGGAACAGGCGCTTAAGGAATTAGCGCCCAAGATCTTTGATGGCGAACACGAGGTCGGGCGGCTTCGCCGCTTGGCTGAGGACGGCAAGACCACTTCGGAACGGCAAAAGCGCCTCGCCCAGGCTCTTTCC
>CAZCPL010000155.1:0-13671 GCA_964500255.1 uncultured Solibacteraceae bacterium
ATCCACGACAATCGACTTTCCACTTCCGGTTTCGCCGCTCAGAACGTTGAGGCCAGCGTGGAACCGCACTCGCACTTTTTCAACAACGGCGAGATTCTCCACCGAGAGTTCAACTAGCATGCAATCTTCATTGAGTAGCACAGTTCGCAAGAGCCCACGGATATACTGAGGCATGCGTCTTTTGCTATTGTGCATAGCCTCCACGTTCTCGGCGTTCCCCCAGGGCACAAGCGTCGCATCTCTGCTGACGAAGGAAATTCCCGAGTTCCAGGGCAAAGAGGTGATCATGCTCACGGTGACGTATGCACCGGGCCAGGAATCAACTGCGCACCGCCACAACGCCCACGTCTTTGTCTATGTTTTGGAAGGTTCGGTGGTGATGGGGGTCGCGGGCGCCGAGGCAAGAACGTTGGGTCCAGGCGAGACCTTTTACGAGAAGCCAACAGATATCCATGTCGTATCCAAGAACGCGAGCGCCACCAAACCTGCCAGGATCCTGGTGACGATGCTCAAGGACAAAGACAAACCGGTCTCGGAGCCCGTGAATCGCAAATAGCAGCGCGATGGTGGACTTCCCTCAACCCGTCCCGGAGATCCCAACGGCTACCTCGACGAAGCAGTCGCTTACTATGTCAACCACCTTGGATTCACGTTCGATTGGGCGACGATGCGGGCGGCATCGCGGGTATTTTCAGAAGCAACTGCCGACTGTTCCTGACCAACACAGGCTTTCGGTCTGTACACGGCAACAACGGTCCCACGCTCTTCTGGCTCAACCTGAACAGCAAGTCTGCAGTGGACGATCTCCAGGCGGAGTGGAAGTCCACCGGGGCGCAGTTGGGGTCCGAACCGGAAGACCAGCCGTGGGATCTGCGCGAGTTCATCGCTGCCGATCTCGACGGGAACCTGATCCGCGTGTTCTACGATTTCTCGCGAATGACTAAGCCGGTGGCTCAATCGTCGCCGGGACGCTCAGCCAACTAGGAAATCCGGTATACATATGCATCCTGAACAAAACGATCACCGATCATTTGGCCACCTAGTCGCATCCCATTCACGCTCCGGGTTCTTCCGAAAATCCGACGCAGTTCCCGAACGAAAGGATCGCTGGTTGGCAGGACGATAATCGCGGGAGTCTTCTTAGCAGGGAATTCCGCACTGGACAGCGACTCGTGGATCAAAGCATAAGCCTTCCTGGGGTCGGCTGAATCGAACTGGCGAGAAGAAACAACCAATCGCCAATCCTCATATTCCGACATAAACATCCAGAGAGCGACGCTCACTTTCACGTGTGCGCGTTCCAGGGCATCCAGAACCTCTGATCCTTGGCTGACGTCGATGCTCACCATTGCTGCTTTATCCATGTGATTACTCCGTGCCGTCGATCATTCACCGCAGCGAGTAATGCCCTTGCCGATTCCGGGCGATGCCTTCGATATCGGCTTTGCTCCGACCAGGACTGCACATAGTCCCAGTTGGATCGAAATGCAGGGTCTCGTGCTGAGTGCAGCGAACACTCCACATCGAGTGCAGCGACTTTGATCAACTGAAGCAAGTTGTGGGTGTGACTCAATTCCACCTTTTTCTTGTCTGGAAACTCACCACGCCGGGTCCCCTTCGCAATACAAGCCTTAAGTCCGCACTCCACCGAATAACCGGCCAGATAAAACGCTCCATCAAATAGTCCAAGTTGCAGTAGGGCTGTGGCCTCTTGTAGGCGGATTCTGGACAGGTCTTGTAGTTCCTTTCGATCCAAAGCTTTATCATATCGCCTTCACCCCAACTCTATGCCCGCGCCATATTCCGCAGCAGGAACCACACATTCGCCGGACGTTCCGCCAGCCGCCGCATGAAGTATGGATACCAAGCCTCACCATAAGGAACATAAAGCCGCAGATTGTATCCCGCCTGCACCACATGCTTCTGCAGATCGCGCCGGATGCCATGTAGCATCTGGAACTCGAAGCGATGCGCCGGATATCCGCGGTCTTTCACATAGCGTAATGCTTCGCGAACGATCGCCTCATCATGGCTCGCAATCGCGGGATACACGCCAAAATCCAGCAGCTTGTACATCTGCTTCACGTAGTTTGCATCCACGCCGAGCTTGTCCTGAATGGCGACAGCCGCGGACTCGCGATATGCGCCCTTGCACAAGCGGACCGGAATGCCGAGCGAGTTCATGCGCTCGATATCGGCATCTGTGCGATGCAGATACGCCTGGATGACCGCGCGCACGCAGCCGTAGCGCTCATGCAGTTCTTCAACGATCTCAAGCGTCCGCTGCGTGTAACTCGAATCTTCCATGTCGATCTCGACACGGGTGCGCAGCCGCCGCGCCTGTTCCATCAGCGGAACCACGTTCGACAAACAGACCTCGCGCGAGAAATCGAGCCCAAACTGGGTCAGTTTGATCGATGCCGACGCTTGCAGCTTCTCGCTCTCAATGGCGCGAAAGGCTTCGAGGTAGTGATCGCGAGAGATGGTCGCTTCGTCGAGCGTGGAGACGTTTTCGCCAAGATGATCCAACGCGACGAGAATGCCGTCGGCGTTCAATTCCTTCGAAACGGCGATTTCATCGGCCAGCGTGTTGCCGGCGATAAAGCGCTTGGTCAGTACTCGGGCAGTTGAGGAACTCTCCATCCAACTTCGTAGCAGGCGTTGACGGGAAAGCCAAAGAAAAAAAGACCGCACCGGTCAGCTCCTGGTCTTCTTGATTTCGATGTTCAGCCGTTTGATCTTTTGATTGACGGTGGAAAGCGGGATTCGCAGCAGTTCGGCGGCTTCTGTCTGGCTGTAACTGGTCTGTTCGAGCGCCTCAACAATGCGGCGGCGTTCGAAATCCGCCACGATTTCGAATAAGGAGGCGTCTGCGGGCAGGTGACCGCTCTCATCGCGCCGGATCCGCATGCCGCCCGAGTGCAGGAGTTGATCGGGAAACACCTCGGCGGAAACGGAAGAACCCGAAGCCAGAACCACGGCGCGTTCCACGACATTTTCCAGTTCGCGGACGTTTCCCGGCCAGTTGTATTCCATCAGCAACTGCATCGCTTCGGCGTCGAATTGCACCAGAAACGGCTTATCGTTCTCTTTACAGTATTTGGTGAAGAAGTGACTTGCCAGCGGAGGGATATCGCCCTTACGGTCGCGCAAAGGAGGCAGCGCGATGTGGATCACGTTCAGCCGGTAGTAAAGATCCTCGCGGAACTTTCCTTCCTCAACCAGTTTGCGCAGATCGGTGTTGGCCGCCGCGACAACGCGAACATCTACTCGCACAGTATCCGTAGAACCGACCGGCATGAACTCTCTCTCTTGGATCACGCGCAGCAGCTTAGCCTGCGTTTCAAGACCGATGGTTCCGATTTCGTCGAAGAAAATCGTGCCGCGATCGGCCGCCTGAAAGTAGCCCTTTTTGGATGCGCTGACACTGGTCAGGGATCCGCGGACGTGTCCGAAGAGCGAAGATTCCAGCAAATCCGCAGGTACCGATCCACTATTCACCGTGACAAAGGCTTCGTCGGCGCGAGGTGAGTTCGCGTGAATCGCTTTAGCGATCAGTTCCTTGCCGGTTCCTGTTTCACCCCCGATAAGGATCGTCGCGCGACTCGGCGCGACCTGCGCTACCAAATCGAACACGCGCAGCATGGCATCGCTCTTGCCGACGATGTTCGGAAAACTGTAGCGCTGCTTCAAAGCGCGCTTGAGTTCCGTATTTTCATGCTCAAGGCGGCGCTTCGAGATCATACGCTCGATCTCGATCAGCAGCTTTTCGTTGTCCCAAGGCTTCGAGAAATAATCCGCCGCACCGCGTTTGAGTGCCTCGATGGCGATCTCCAGTGAGCCATAGGCCGTAATCAGGAACACAGGGGTCTCGACCCCGCGCTCGCGCAGACGTTCCAGCACATCCATCCCGGAACCGTCTGGCAAAGAGAGATCGAGCAGAATGAGATCGAATGTCCCGGACTCAACCTTTTCAAGCCCCTCGGTGGCGTTGACCGCCATCGTGATCTGGTAGTCGTAGAGTGACAGAAGATCGAAGAGGCTCTCGCGGATGTCCGCTTCGTCATCGATAACGAGGATGTGACCTTTGCTGATGCTCACGTGAAATCTTTAGTTGGACGCGCCGACTCCGACCGCTTCATGCTCACCCGAGATGGTAGCCGAAGAAACCACCGGTTGGGGAAGGATCAACACCATAGCCGGATGCTGTCCGGAGATATCCGGTGAAACCGAAGCCGTCGATGGTGCCGCGGGTGCGGGCACATCCAGGGTCTTGCCAAAGTGCGGAAAGGTCAGCAGAAACTCCGTACCTTTGCCTAGCTTGCTGGTCACTTCGATGTTGCCGCCGTGCTCGCGCACGATGCCGTAAGAAACCGAGAGACCCAGCCCTGTGCCTTTCTTCGGACCCTTGGTCGTGAAGAACGGATCGTAGATGCGCGCCAGATATTCAGGCGGGATGCCATCGCCGGTGTCCGACACTTCGATGCGCGCAGCGTCGTCCTCACTCCAGGTGCGGATCTTCAACGTGCCGCCCGCGGGCATCGCATCGCGAGCGTTCAAGAACAAGTTCAATAATACCTGCTGCAGCTTGCCGCTATTGCCTTTGACAAGTCCCAGCTTTTCGTCGATATCGAGTTCTACTTTCACCTGCGACTTCATGAGCTGATGTTCCACCAGCGGATAGGTGTCGCGGACGAGTTTATTGACGTCCACCTGCACGAAATCCGTTGTGGAGGTGCGCGAGAAGCTCAGCAGCGAATTGACGATCTCACTCGCGCGGAACGTCTGTTTCGCAATCTTGTCGAGTAGCTTCGACTTTGGATCGTCGCTGGTAATCTGCTTGGCAAGAATCTGCGCGTAAGTGGAAATCACAGCTAAGGGAGTGTTCACCTCGTGCGCGACGCCTGCCGCCAGCAGGCCGATCGAAGATAACTTGTCCGCCTGCATCAGACGTTGTTCCAGCGTGGCACGATCGGTGACGTCATCGAAGATGATCAGGCGCCCGATCTGCTGCGCCTCTTTGGAAACCAGCGGCGCGACAGCGACATTGAGAATCGCCTCGCGTCCGTTTTGCTTCAGATTGAACTTATAGATATTGTGGACGCCGCTTTCGCCGCGCAACTCACCCAGCCGGAAAACGAGATCACGCTGGAAGAGATCGCCCAGCTTCTGGCCTACGGCCTTTCGTCGCGGGATGCCGGTCAACCGTTCCACCTGGGTGTTCCAACTCTCTACGCGATCGTCGAGATCGACGGCGAGAATCCCAACGTTGATCGACTCAACGATGTTCTCGCTGAACTCCTTCAAGCGTTCGTACTCCTCGACCTTGCGGGCAAGAGAGCGGTATAGCAGGGCATTGTCGATGGCGATCGCCACATAACCAGACAGGGTTACCAACAACTCGACGTCATCCGATGAGAGGAAGTCGCCTTCGCGGGTGCGGCTCACACCCAGATAAGCGATCGTGCGCCCGCGCACCGTGCAAGGCAAATAGTAGGTGAGGTCGAGATCGGAAATCGTATGGCGAACGGAGTGCGGCCACTCGTCGGCCACCGCATCCAAAGTGAACTTGGTACGTTCAAAAAACTGATATGGCCTGGTCGGATTCTCTTCGAGAAAGCTCATGTCATAGGGCAGCATGCCCCAGGGTTTCGCGGATCGTTCCGTCGCCGTGCGCAGATGAAACCGGTTGTCGTCGTCGGCGAGAAAGAACGCGACATGTTCGATCGCGAGCGTTGCCTGCAAGCGGTCTGCCACCGATTGCAACATGACCTCGAGATCCGTCTGCGAACCAAGTTCGCGCCCGAACTCGATGAGCGTCCGACGGTAGTCGTAGCTGTCCTTATAAAAAATGTACCTGTTGAGGTTTTCTTCAATCCAGGCGCGAATCGGCTGGAACACAAACGTTGCAATCAGCACCAGTGCGACGAGAGCCTGTCCGCTGAGATCCTTGGGATTGGTGAGCGAGTAGATCACGCCATACAAAGATCCAAGAACGGCGAGAGTCGCCAGCGTATAGATGTAGCCCTGCTGGAAGATGATGTCGGCATCCATGAGGCGGTAGCGTAGAATCGCATAGGCCCAGGATAGAGGAACGATTGGCAGCGTGAGGACCGACAACTGCATCCAATGCGACGGAATGTATCCGGACACATAGGGCAACACGTACAGAATGGCGAACGGAGCAACGCCGAAGAATATGCCATTTCGCAACCAGATGAGCTGAGCACGAAGAATCGGATCGTCCGAACGGTTTTGAGCGCGCCAGAAGACCAACGAACCGAGAGCACCGAACATGCACATCGTGGCCAGCCAGGCGCGATCGAGCATCCAGATCATTTCCACCAGAGGGTTGGCGACACGCACCCAGCCGAAAGCAAACGCCCCATAGAAGGCAAAGAGCAACACGGCAGGAACGTAAATCGCGGCCAACCAGGAACGGCGCTTCCAACCTGTCGCCGGCAACGAACGTCCGAACGAAAGCGCGAAGTGCAGCAAAATTGCCGGCATCAGCAGCCCCGCAAAAATGTTGCCCCAGTAAATGACTTTGTCGAAGTTGTTCAGCTTGCCCGTGTAATGGAAGCAGAACAGAACGAAGGCCGAAAGACAGAGAGAATAGAAGTGAATCGCCTTGTGCGCGTTACCTCTGCGGACGTAGACGAAGAGCCCAATGGCGAGATACAAGGCACCGACAAAGTACTGGTAGAGAATGATGCGGCTGGTGTGCCGTTCGCCGATAATGACATTCGCGTCGGCGGCGCGTCCGCCACGCTGAAAGTGATATTTCGCTGGCTTCCACGAACCGATGCGCATCAGCACTTGCGGGACATCCAAAGATCCGCGAATGGCCACGGATTCGATACCCGTCAACCGATCGCCTTTGCGAATGCCGCCGTTGTCGGCTGGGCTGCCTTCCACAACGTGTGTCGCGATGACACCGGTCTGGTCTTCAACCCAAGTGACGCCATCGTCGGGAAGATGATACTTACTTTGTTGTTGAAGGTTGATTCCGGCAGCGATCACCGCCGCCAACGTTAAGATGGCGAACAGTGCCGAAATGAACTGCTTCTTCAGCTCACCCACAAGCTAACCTCAGACCAATCCCCTCATTTTTCAGAGCACTTTTTGGGCCACCCTGAGGCCCCTGCGAAACAGGGGCGATTGATCTGAGAATACACGATTTTTCTGTGACTTACAATTGCCACGAGTCGTAGGTGTGACCGGCCGGTGTCGCAATCTCTACCGGCAACTGTAGAATTCTTCTACACTGTGAAACAGCAGTTGCACACAAGGCGTCCATTTCCATATCTGCGGTAACATGACAAACGTGCAAGTGAAAGTCCTATTCTTCGGCCAACTGAGGGACATGGTGGGTAAGACAGAAGACCTTCTCGACATCCCGGGAGGCGCTTCGCTCGAAACCGTTTTCGAACATTACGCCGCGTCGGCACCGCGGCTGAAGGACTTTCGGAAGAGCATTGTCCTCGCGCGAAACCAGCAGTTCTCATCTGGTTCGACTGTGATAGAAGACGGCGATGAGCTTGCCTTTCTGCCTCCAGTCAGCGGTGGGTCCGATAGTGAATATTTGGCTACGATCGAGCATCCCGAAGGACACTTCTTCGCGCTCACCCGCAAGCCGATCGATCCCAAAAC
Organism: uncultured Solibacteraceae bacterium; assembly: GCA_964500255.1. Taxonomy (GTDB): domain Bacteria; phylum Acidobacteriota; class Terriglobia; order Bryobacterales; family Bryobacteraceae; genus F-183. The sequence continues at coordinate 7,654 of CAZCPL010000155.1, forward strand.
CATCGTGGCGAGGATTCTGCGCCTCGAAGATGGTGCCTATGTTGACTTCGAAGGCGTAGTCCGCAACAATTCCCAAGGACGCGCCACGCGTTACCTCGACTACGAATGCTACGAAGCGATGGCGATCCGCGTGATGGCGGACATTGGGCTCGACATCGCTGCCAAGCATTCCATCGGACGCGTCGCCATTGTCCACCGCCTCGGACGGATGGAAATCGGCGAGGCCAGCGTCTCGATCATCGTCACGTCACCGCATCGCCGACCGGCGTTCGAAGCCGCACTCGAAGGGATTGACCGGTTGAAGAAGACCGTGCCGATCTGGAAGAAAGAGTATTTCGTCGATGGCGAAGTTTGGGTGGAGGGCGAGTGGGACGAGTCGTTGCCGCGTTCTTAGCCTTCGCCGTGGCCGTCGCGAACGCTCAAGAGGATTTCAAAATCAAGTCCGATGTACGGCTGGTGCGCATTCTCACAACCGTGAAAGATACAGCGGGCTTGCTTGTCGGCGATCTTGAGAAGAAAGACTTCGCGCTTACCGACAACGGCATCCCGCAAGCGATTGCAATCTTTGAGCGAACCACGGCTCAGCCACTTTCCGTGTCGCTGCTGGTGGACACGTCCTCATCCACCGCGACCAATCTCAAGAACGAGATTGACTCGATCCAAAAGTTTATCAATGCCCTGTTTCGAGATGGAAACGACGGCGACCGCGCGGCACTCTACAGCTTCAGTTGGCAGGTCACACTAGAGCGAGGATTCACACGCGACGCCTCCCGTCTGGAATCCGCACTTCGCAGACTGAAACCAGACGGCGGCACCGCGATGTACGACGGGCTCCAGTTCGCGGCCAAGCACCTGGAGGGTCGCAGCGGACGCCACGTCATCATCATCGTCACCGATGGGGGTGACACCGCCAGCAACCTCAAATTTGCCGACGCGATGGAAGCCGTTCAGCGCGCGGATGCGGTGATCTATCCGATTCTCATTGTGCCGATCACCAATGGCGCAGGACGTAACATTGGCGGTGAAAACGCCCTGCAGACGTTTGCCGACAATACAGGCGGACGTGTGTTTGTTCCTTCGATTGGTTCGCAACTCGACAACGCTTTCGCGGCAATTCTGCGGGATCTGCGGAGCCAGTATCTGTTAGGTTACTACCCGAAGAACGTACCTCCAACCAAAGAGCGTTTTCATCGCGTCAGGATCGAAACGACGCGCCCAGGTTTGCGGATCTCCGCACGCAGCGGTTACTATGGGGACGCAATACCCTAAAGGCCATGACCGCCAAAACCAAAGCTCCCGAACAGACTTTCGAAGAAGTGAAATACCTGCGCCACTTGGTGGACACGCAGGCGAAGGTAAAGATCCGCCTGGAGGGTGATTCCGAGGTTTCGGGAGTGATCGAGTTCTACGATCAAAACCTGATCCGGCTCACGCGTGCGGGCGAACCGAATCTTTTCCTTTATAAGCACGACATCAAGTATCTCTACGAAGAAACCATTTAAGTGGCCTCATTCCTCGACACCTCCATTGAAATCGCCCGCGAAGCCGGAGCGTTGCAGTTGCAATATCTCGAACGCCGCATTGGCTTTCAATTGAAGGGCGACTTCGATCTCGTCACCGAGTGCGACAAGGCCTCTGAAGCGATGATTGTGGAACGGCTGCAGTCGCAGTTCCCTTCGCATGGAATCGTCGCGGAAGAGGGCGGCGGTGGCGAGAGCACGACATCTGACTACCGTTGGTATGTGGATCCGCTCGACGGCACCACCAATTTCGCGCACGGCTATCCGGTGTTCAATGTCACGATGGCCCTGGAAAAGGCCGGAGAAATGATTTGCGGCGTGATTTACGATCCCTGCCGAGGTGAAATGTTCACCGCCGAGCGTGGTGGCGGAGCGTATCTCAACAACCGCCGGATCCACGTCTCAAAAACATCGCGCGTGGACGACACGCTGCTGTCGACGGGCTTCCCCAGCCGTCGTCGGCATCTGAATGTCAATATCCATTTCTACTATCAGTTCGCGATGCTCACGCATGGCGTGCGTCGCGGAGGCGCGGCTGCGATCGACCTCGCTTATGTCGCGTGTGGACGCCTGGATGGCTTCTGGGAGTTCGGACTTCAGCCGTGGGATATGGCCGCTGGATGTCTGCTGGTGGAAGAGGCTGGGGGCAAGTGTTCTGACATGGTTGGAGAGCCTTACGGGGTCAGAGGGCCACACCTGTTGGCGACCAATGGCGTGGTGCATGACGAAGTCCTGCAGGTGATGGGCGAAGTGTTTGAGAACCGCCCGAGGTTCCCGCTGCCTCCGATGAACCGGTAGCGTTCAGCGCGGAAACACGTGCCTGACGAGGCTGGGCAGATTACGAACCTGATCGCGCAACTCCTCCTGCTCGGCAGCCCTCGAAACCAACACAATCGACTCCGCAACGGCTCTGACGGGAGTCGATTGCAATGCGAGCAGAAGCCCCGGACTGGAGTCGCCGGACACCGAACGAGAGCGGAAATGATCCGGCATCGTTTGGAGATCATGCGAAATCAAGACGCGGCCGGTGGTCGCCGCGCGATCAAGCACCTCGGCATCCGGTCGACCGTCGAGTTCGCAATCGTGTGCGGAAGCGATGTCAATTGCGGGCTGCATTCGCCGCACGGCCTTCACAATGGCAAAGTTCAAGTCGTTATCGGCCTGAAATCGAATACTCAAGCAGGTTGTCGAACCTCAACCGTGGAAGCAAGCTCGGCTTTGGCTTTTCGAATCCGCTTAAAGAGACCGGGATCCGAGATCTCCACCTCGATCTTGCGTACGACCTCCTCCAAATACTGATCGATCAGCGCCCGAGTGTCGAGATAGCACGCAATCGCTCCATAGATCTGCGCCAACTTCAGCGCTGGAAAGTTCTGCTGAATGGTCTCCGCCGAATCGCCATTGTTGAACGAGTACACGACCGAATCCAAAGAGATCCGCACTGGACCCGCCACATAGTAGCCTATTCGTTGTGCACGATCCCTCCATCGTGAAACGAAAAGCGCCCCGTTGCCGGAGCGCCTTTCGACCAAAAGTGGAAAAACGAACTATCCTCTCAACTAGCCAACAATCGCCGCAGGATTCGACAGCGTCCCAATCTGCGGAACCGTGATCGTACACACATCGCCAGGCGCCAAAGCAGATTCCTGCGTCACGATAATACCCGTACCGGTCAACAACACCGACCCCACGGGAACCTCATTCGCCCGCATCAAATACTCAATCAGTTTCTCGATCGGACGCCCCAACTTCGACGTCGATGTCGAACCACTGAACGTCTGCCGAGCGCCGCGCATGATCGTGCAGCTCATGTCCAACGCCCGCGGATTCTCGATCTCATCCGCCGTCACAATCACCGGACCCAACGAGCAGCATGCCGTGTAGGTCTTCGATTGCGGCAGATACAGAGGGTTCTCACGTTCGATGTCCCAGGCCGAAACATCATTCGCTACGGTATAGCCGATGACCTTGCCGCCCGAACCCAGAATCACAGCGAGTTCCGGCTCAGGTGCAGTGAACTTCGAGTCCACACGAATGCCGATCGGTTCATCCGGACCCACACAGACACGGGCATTACCCTTGAAAAATACTTCCGGACGGTCGCCCTTGTAGACGGCCGCGTAGAAGCCTTCGCGGGTGTTGTGTTCCGCATCGCGGAACGAAGCGCTCATCTCATAGGTGCAGCCACAAGCCCAGACTTCGCGAGGCTTGATCGGCATCAGCGGCTTTTCCTGCACCGCCTGCCCGACGGCCATCGAACCAGCCAGCGCTTGGATCGTCACGCCTTCCTTCTCGCTCCGCACGATCAGGTCGTAGACCGTATGATCGGGGATCGGACGCGCCGTGCCATCGCTGTTGAAGACAGCAGCCGTGATCTTCTTGTTCCAGTGAATTTGTCCGAGTTTCATTAGTATTTCAGGTAAACCGTCTTGTAGTCCGAATAGAATTCCATCGCCGCGGGACCCTGTTCCTTGGGACCGAAGCTCGAGTCTTTCGTGCCGCCGAACGGCAACTGATACTCCACACCTGCGCTTGGCAGGTTCACCGTCAATAACCCGGCTTCCATGCGATAGATGAATTCAAACACGCGAGAGAGATTCTGCGTTTGCACCGAGGCCGACAGGCCGAACGGGATGTTGTTGGCGATACGCAGGCAGTCTTCGAAATCCTTGCCCTTCATGATCGCCAGCACCGGTCCGAAAATCTCTTCCTGCGAGATTGTCATCGCTTCGGTCACATCGGCAAACACGGTAGGTTCGAAGAAGTATCCCTTGCTGAGATCCTCTCCATTGGGACCCGTGCCCGTCAGTTGCTTGCCGCCGCAGAGCGGTTCCAGGCCCTCTTTGCGAGCGATCTCAATGTACTTGAGGTTCGTCTCGAGCTGGCCCTTGTCCACGGCGGGTCCGATGTCCACACCGGGTTTCATGCCGTCGCCAACTTTCAGTTTTTTGGTGCGTTCCACAACCGCCGCAACGAACTTGTCATAGATGCCTTCTTCGACGATCACGCGGCTGGTGGCCGTGCACTTCTGGCCGGTGGAAAACATCGAGGCGTTGACCGTGTTTTCGACCGCGGAATTGAAGTCCGCGTCATTGAGCACGATGGTCGGATTCTTGCCGCCCATTTCCAGTTGGATGCGGAGACGGCGCTTTGAGGCTTCGGTGTGGATCCAGTTTCCGATTTCGCAGGACCCAGTGAACGAAATCGCCTTGAGCGGCTTCGCATTCACAAGGGCCGCGCCGAGTTCGCCGCCCGAACCGCAAACGAAGTTGATCACGCCCTTGGGGATACCGGCCTCATGGCAAGCCTCGACGATGCGCCACGCGCTCAGCGGCGAGACTGACGCCGGCTTGACGATGAGTGTATTGCCGCAGATCAGTGCCGGCGCGATCTTCCAGGCCGGAATCGCTGACGGGAAGTTCCACGGCGTCACGAGTCCGACCACGCCAATCGCCTTGCGGAATGCGAACATGTGAACGCGGTCGCGTTCGCTGGGTACGATGCTTCCGCCCAAGCGCGAACCCTCGCCGCCGAAATAGCGGAAGATATTGATCGACCTGCGAACCTCACCCTTCGCTTCCGGCAAAGTCTTGCCTTCTTCGCGCGTCATATCCGCTGCGATCGATTCGAAGTTTCGATCGAGGATATCCGCGACCTTGTACAGCAGGTTGCCACGTGCGGGACCTGCCATTGCGGACCAAGCCGGAAACGCCGCTTCTGCGGCAGCGGCGGCAGTGTCGATATCCGCGGCGGTTCCTTTCACGAACAGTCCAACGACTTCGTCCGTATTGGCGGGGTTACGATTCTCGAACGTCCCGCGTCCTTCGGTGATCCATTCACCGTTGATGTAGTTACCGAATGTCTGTGCAGCCATGTGTCTCTTTAGAACTTCTCAGAACCTACTAGAACTTTACCTTCGGAGCTTCCTTGGCTCCCGCATCGGCCTTGAAATATGCGTCGTTCCGCTGGAAGCCGAAGAGCGATGCCGCAATGTTCTTGGGGAACAGATCGATGTCGGTGTTGTACTTCTGGAGAACTTCATTGTACTTCCTTCGCTCGACTCCGATGCGATTCTCAGTACCGGCCAGTTCATCCATCAGCTTGCGGTAGTTCTCGTCGCTCTTGATCTGGGGATAGTTTTCCATCACCACGAGCAAGCGGCTGAGCGCTCCGGAGAGTTGGTCGTTCGCGGCAATCTTCTCGCCGGGATTGCGTGCGCCACCCAGTGCCGCGCGGGCGCTGGTCACCGAGTCGATCACCGACTGTTCCTGCTTGGCGAAACCTTTCACAGTTTCCACAAGATTCGGAATCAGATCGGCGCGACGCTGCAATGCCACTTCCACCGAAGCCCAAGCCCCGGTGACACCCTCGCGCGATTTCACAAGGTCGTTGCGCGACCCCATCAGGGACATAAACGCGATTAGTCCCACCACCACAATGCCGCCCAAGATCGCAATCAGTTTCATGCCTCTTCACCTTTCGTTTCGAGCCGGTTCAC